>NZ_CP077093.1:4474615-4792307 GCF_014268755.2 Pseudomonas vanderleydeniana
ATCGTCGGCAACCTGCTCTCGGCCTGGGTCAGCGACTACTCACTGCTGATGCTGATGCGCATGGCCGCGGGGCTGGGCGGTGGCTCGCTGATGATCCTGTGCATGGTCAGTGCCGCGCTGATGAACAACGGCAGTCGTGTGTATGGCTTCTGGGTACTGGGCCAACTGGTCCTCGGTGCCCTCGGGCTGCAGGTACTGCCACTGATGTTCGCCCGCTACGGCCTGGTGGCCTGTTACCTGAGTCTCGCCATCTTGATGGCCGTGGCGTTGCCGCTGGTCCGTACCTTTCCCGTCGCCCTGGGCGGCGCTGTCGATCAGCCCCGCGTCCCCATCGCCCAGGGCCGCGCGGCCCTGGGCATCCTGGCGATCCTGTGCTTCTACGTCAGCCTCAGCGGCGTCTGGACCTTCATCGGCGCCATCGCCAGCCGCGCCGCGATCAACCCACAGGACAGCGGACAGGTCCTGGCCATCGCCACCCTGATGGGCATCGTGGGCGCAGGGTGCACGGCGGTGATCGGCGATCGTCTGCCGCGCACTGCGCTGCTGATCCTGGGGTACGGCCTGATGATCGGCGCCGTGCTGCTGCTCCAGGATCAGCCGACCGCCCTGCGCTTCGCCTGCGCGGCGCTGATCTTCAAGTTCACCTGGACCTTCGTGCTGCCGCTGATCCTGGCCTACCTGGCTGAACTGGACCCCAGCGGCCGGCTGATGAACCTCACCAACCTGGTGATCGGCGCCGGCCTGGCCATCGGCCCCGGGATCGCCGGGCACCTGATCCAGGCCAGCGGCGACTACCGCTCCACCCTGCTGGGCGCGGCGGCCCTGACGCTGCTGTCGCTGCTGCTGATCCTGGCCGGTCGGCGCTCCCGTGCCACCGCCTCCTCACACCCTTGAAAGAGACCTGCACCATGCGCAAGACCGCCTTTTTTTTCGACGAACTCAGCCTCTGGCACAGCGCCGGGCTGCACGCCCTGACCCTGCCCGTGGGCGGCTGGGTACAACCGCCCTCGGCGGCCGGACACGCCGAGTCGCCAGAAACCAAGCGCCGCCTGAAGAACCTGATGGATGTGAGCGGACTGACTCGCCAACTGGACGTGCGCAGCGCCGAACCCGCCTCCGACACCGATCTGCTCAGGGTGCACCCTGCCCACTACCTCAAGCGTTTTCAGGCGCTGAGCGACGCCGGGGGTGGCAGCCTGGGCAACGACGCGCCCATCGGGCCCGGCAGTTTCGAGATTGCCAAGCTGTCGGCAGGCCTGGCAATTGCCGCCGTCGAGGCGGTACTGCTCGGCGAGGCGAGCAACGCCTATTCGCTGTCGCGTCCGCCGGGGCATCACTGCTCGGCCGACCAGGCCATGGGCTTCTGCTTCTTCAACAACATTGCCGTGGCGATTGAAGCGGCCAAGGCCCGTCACGGCCTGGGCAAGGTCGCGGTGATCGACTGGGATGTGCATCACGGCAACGGCACGCAGGCGATCTATGCCGAGCGCAGTGACGTGCTGACCATCTCGCTGCACCAGGAAGGCTGCTTCCCGCCGGGCTACAGCGGTGCCGAAGACCGTGGCGAAGGGCCTGCCGTCGGTACCAACCTGAACATTCCACTGCTGCCGGGCAGCGGCGACGATGCCTATCAGTACGCCATGGACACGCTGGTGATTCCGGCACTGGAGCGTTTCGAACCGGAGCTGATCATCGTTGCCTGCGGCTACGACGCCAATGCGGTCGACCCGCTGGCGCGGATGCTGCTGCACAGCGAGTCGTTCCGCCAGATGACCGCCAAGGTGCGTGAGGCGGCGCAGCGTTTGTGTGGTGGGCGTCTGGTGCTGGTGCACGAAGGGGGGTATGCCGAGGCGTACGTGCCGTTCTGTGGTCTGGCGACACTGGAGGCCCTGTCGGGACTGCGCACGGCGGTCGAGGATCCGCTGCTGGCGTTCATTGGCCTGCAGCAGCCCAACCGCCAGATGCAGGCCTGGCAGCGTCAGCTACTCGATAGCCAGCGCCAGGCCTGGTTCTAGGCAAAGGGCAATGAGACCGCCTCTGCATGGCCAGCGCTGGCGGTCACACTCAGTGCCCGAGCAATAGCCCAATCGCTGCCAAATGACATCGGCTCGATCTATCAGGTGGCTTGTCGAACGGCCGGCTGCGCAGCCCGGTAGAGTTCCGCCATGGCGAACACCGACAAGCCTGGTTGCAGACTGACTCACCCCTGCAGGCGACGGATATTGTCCTCGATACGCCCTTGAATAAGTTGAAGGGTCTCTTGCGTGATTTCCAACGGGTGCAGGCTCTCGGCAATGGTCGAAAAACGACTGGCCACCTCGCAGAGGTGGTCAATGATC
Source organism: Pseudomonas vanderleydeniana (assembly GCF_014268755.2). Taxonomy (NCBI): domain Bacteria; kingdom Pseudomonadati; phylum Pseudomonadota; class Gammaproteobacteria; order Pseudomonadales; family Pseudomonadaceae; genus Pseudomonas; species Pseudomonas vanderleydeniana. The sequence goes on from NZ_CP077093.1 coordinate 4,476,955, forward strand.
AGGCCAGCCTTCTGCCTTGAGACTTCGGCCTCCTCCGCCAGCCTGAGCATGGCCTCTCGATCAATGGCCAGCGCCTCACCCATGACGTCCATCTGATGGTACCCGCCCGGTCCTTCACAGAACGTCACGTCGTAGGCCGGCGCCAACGTCCACTTCCCGGTCGGCGACATGAGATAAGCGAAGTTTTTCGGGTGGTCGTCCCGGTTGTTGAACACGACATTGAAGACAGCACGCTCAAACGCAGCCGCCTTCTCCCGTACGTCGTTGGTGCACATCTGGGTCGCGCGCAGGAAATTGACGTAATCCAGGCTCCCCGGTGACTGGTAATCAGCCCCGGTAAAGGCCGCCAGGCTTTGCATGGGCACACGCCGCCCCTCCTGTCGGTCAAAACGCCGGCTGGCGAAGGCAGCCTGCCCGCCGGGCAGACTGAAATGACGTGTGTCGGGCGTCTGGATGCCGCACAGGCGCAGGCACTCGGCATAGACCATTTCGATAGCACAGACTTCGGGATGCTCACCCTTGGCCGGGAACTTGACCAACCAGGCTTCAAAACCCGGCGTGACTGCAGTGGTAAAGGCGTCAGTCTCGGGATCGCGGTAAACCAGTGCCTTTGGTCTGGCACCCTGAGGCGAGCCCCCTACCAGCAGTAATCTTTGCAGGAACTCACCGCCTTCTCCCTTCAAAACCTCCTGCACCTCGGCCGCGAGCAGGTCGAGGGAGATATGCACCTGCGACGCCTGCCCCTCAGGCACTACCGGTTCGAAAGACATACCCCCCATGGCATTGTTGCCGATGTAGGCCAATCGCTCCAGCGGCCCGATGCGCGCCGTGTTGAGATGACGGCGCCTGAACATCCGGTCCATCAACAACAGGCCCCAGCCGTCCGGCAATGCGTCATAGACAGGTCCGGGCAGACCCAACTGGTGAGCAGGAAAATTCTGCCGCAGTTGGGGCCCCTTCAGAGGAAGGGTGTAGGACGAGAGCTCCAGGCCCCTGCGCTTCGCTTCATCGCTGTACTCGAAGACGATCTGTGGACGACGGCTAATCGCCGTCGTCGAGGCCAACGTCCCCCACAGCCAGCGCTCACCCCAGCCGTCGTAGTAAACCTCGACCTGCTCAAGCATGCTCAGCTTTTCTCCGGATGCGCTGGCGCTTGGCACTGCTCTCGTAGCGGCGAATATCGTCGAGACTGTCCAGCCTGGGTAGGAAACAGGCCTCAAGCTCCTTGACGCGGCCCAGGACCATGGCCACGCGAATCACATTCTCGAAACCCACATTGCGACCCGCCTCCAGGTTGGAGACGGTATTGATACCGACCCCTGCGCGACCCGCCACATCCGCCTGGGTCATCTGCTGAGCCAGCCGCTCGGCACGCAGGCGCTCGCAGAGGCGCTTGACGATTTCATCCGGCTTACTGAAGCTTAAATCCAACATAGTGTGTCCCAATGCCCATATGGTCACTTAACACACAAAATATTAGAATTAAGCCGCGCTCCATTCAAGCACCTTAATCCACTCAATACAGGATTTACACGAGATTTACGACGATAACCTACAACACAATGGAATTAGCTCGATAATAGCGTCAGTGCTCTCGCCTGGGTGGCACTGACGCCATCGTCTCGACAGGGGCGACCTACAGCTTGAAGGTCCCCACCAGGTTGTTGAACGAGATGGCCAGGCGCGACAGTTCCTGGCTCGATGCGCTGGTCTGGTTGGCACCGGCGGCGGTTTGGGTGGACAGGTCCTGGATGTTGATCAGGTTGCGATCGACCTCGCGCGCGACGTTGGCCTGCTCTTCCGAGGCCGTGGCGATCAGCAGGTTGCGATCGTTGATCGAGGCGATGTTCTGGGCAATGCGCTCCAGCGACTCGCCGGTGGCCTTGGCCAGTTCCTGGGTGCTGCTGGCCAGGGTCCGGCTGTTGCCCATGGCCTTGACTGCGTCATCGGCGCGCGACTGCACGCTGGCGATCATCGCCTCGATTTCACCGGTCGAGGCCTGGGTGCGGGCCGCCAGGGCTCGCACTTCGTCAGCCACCACCGCGAAACCACGGCCCTGTTCACCGGCCCGGGCCGCCTCGATGGCCGCGTTGAGCGCCAGCAGGTTGGTCTGTTCGGCGATCCCTCGAATGACATCGAGCACCTTGGCGATATCACGCACACTGCCGGCCAGCTCATCGACGATGACCGTCGACTGGCCAATCTCGTTGTTCACGCTGGTGATGGCCTTGACCGCTTCCAGGGCCTGGTCACGACCACTGGAGGCCTCCTGGCTGGTATTGCGGGACGCTTCGGAGGCCGAGGTGGCATTGCGCGCCACTTCGTCAACGGCAGCACTCATTTCGGTGACAGCGGTAGCGGCCAGCTGGATCTCGTCGTTCTGCCGGGTCAGGCCACGGCTGCTCTCCTCGGTCACCGCATTGAGTTCTTCGGCGGCCGAAGCCAGTTGGTCTGCGGCACTGGCGATCTGCTGAATGGTGCCCTTGAGTCCACCCTGCATGGTCCCGAGGGCGGTCAGCAGTTGACCGACTTCGTCCCGATGACCCCGTTCGATGGCCTGGCTCAGATCGCCGCCGGCAATGCGCTGGGCATTGCGCACGGCCGAAGCGATAGGGGCACTGATGACGCGGCTGATGAACATGCCCAACAGCGCCGCCGCCAGGAAGGCCAAGCCAATGCCGATATACAGATTGAGCTTGGCGGAGGACTCCGTGGCACGGGCCTCCTGGCTGCCCTCGCCGATCTGGCGGTTGTTGGACTCGACGATGATGTTCAACTCATCATTGATGCTGCGAAAAGCCTCATGCAACTCCCCAGTCATCAGCCGCCGGGCGCCAGCCAGGTCACCGCTGTCGATAGTCGAAACCGCACGATCGACCAGGGCCTGGTAAGCAGGCCAGTCCTTCTCCATCCGGTCGCCGGCCACCCGCTCGTCATCGGCCAGCGGTGTGGTGCGATAGGTGGCGAAGGCCCGCTCGCTCTTCTCGCGGCTGTCCTTCATCGCGGCGACGATCGGGCTGCGCTCGGAAGCTGTGGCGCCCGCCGCCGCAGCGGCCAGCAGGCGATAGAGCTCACGGCTCTGGGTCATCGCATAGGAACGGGCCTCGCCGGTCTTGGCGACTGACACGAGGTTGTTGGAGAACACCAGTTGCAGGCTCGAAGACAACGAACCAATACCCGCGCTGCCAAGCATGCCCACCACCAAGGTGATGCAAGCACAGAGGGCGAAAGCGAGATAAAGCTTGGTTGATAGCTTGGCGTCGTAAAACCACTTCATGGGCAAACCTGTACTAGAGAGGGTTAAGCGGTGACCGCACGGTCGAATGAGTATAGTCATCCTATCGACCGTGCCTGGGCGGCCTTAAGGGCCGCGAGCCGTTTTATTTGACGTGACCGGTGACAAAGCCCTCACCAGCGCCGGGAACGCTGACACTCAACCATTGAAGCGAGTGACCAGCGCGTCCAGGGCATGAGCGGTCCCCTCCAGTTCAGTCCCCAACGCACACGAGCTGACGGCAATCTCCGCGTTCTGATCCGAGACGCGCGCGATACTGGTGATCTGCCTGGAGATCTCCTCGGCGACCTGGGCCTGCTGCTCCGAAGCGGCCGCCATCTGCTGGCTCATCTCGTGAATACGCCCCACCGCACCGTCAATGCCCTCCAATGCCTGCTGGGTACTGATCACCTGGGCCACGCCGCTGAGCGCCTCGACACTGCCCTGTCGCGCCACGACCACGGCCTGGCCAGCCACGTCCTGCAAGGTCTGGATGATGCGCTGGATGGTCTGGGTCGACTCCTGGGTTTTGGAGGCCAGCGCCCTGACCTCGTCGGCGACCACCGCAAAACCGCGCCCCTGCTCGCCGGCACGGGCAGCCTCGATGGCAGCGTTCAGGGCCAGCAGGTTGGTCTGCTCGGCAATCGAACGAATCATGTTGGCGGCCTGCTGGATGGACTGGGTCTCGCTGGCCAAGCCCTCCACCGACTGGCTCACGGCCTCCACGGTCTCGGCCAGTTTCTCGATGACGTGGCGAGTCTTGTGGGCTTCCTGCGAACCGGTCTGGGTCAAGAGGTTGACCTCGTCGGCGGCCTTGGCGGTGTGATTGATATGCACGGCCACCTCGGCAATGGAAGTCGCCATCTGGTTCATCGCGGTCGCGGCCTGGTCCGCTTCGTCACGCTGGCGGTTCAACGCCTGCTCGGACTGGCGGGACAACGACTGGCTGCGAGTGGCCAGAGTGGCGGTCTGGGTGGCGAAATCGCCCAGGCGGCTCAGTGCCGTCCTGATCTTGGCGTTCTCGCTGATCAGGATCATCTGCAGCTGCGCGGCCATGCCACGCTCATCGGTGTAGGTGCGGGCAATCAGTTCGCTGTCAAAACCGCCCTGCGAAGCGCCCCTGATCCGGTCCAACGTCTGGCGGGAGCGCCACTGCGCCAAGCCTTGCAGCGCGAACATCCCGGCCGCCGCCGTGAGCGCACCCGGCCAGGGGCCCGCCCCTTCCAGGACGGCGGCGCTGGTCAGCAGCACCAGTGCCGGCGGCAGCAGTGTCTGCGCCCAATACCCCAGGTGTTCGAGCACCGGCTTGTCGGCCTGCTGTTTGCTCAAACGGGCATACAACTGCATCGCCCGCCGAACCTGTTCACGCTCGGGCTTGACCCGGACCGATTCAAAACCGCTGATCTGGCCCTCGCTGAAGATCGGCGTGACGTAGGCATTGACCCAGTAATGGTCGCCGTTGCTGCAGCGATTCTTGACGATGCCCATCCAGCTCTTGCCGTCCTTGAGATAGGACCACATGTGGGCAAAGACCGCAGGTGGCATGTCGGGATGGCGCACGATGTTGTGCGCACTGCCCAGCAACTGTTCACGGGAATACCCACTGACGGCGACGAACTCATCATTGCAGTACGTCAACTTTCCATGAACGTCGGTCGCGGAGATGAGCCGCTGGCCTGCCGAAAACTCGAGTTCTTTCTGAGTAACCGGAAGATTGGTTCGCATGATGCAAATCCCTTGGGATGCGTTGGGCAAGGTGGGGTTAACGGCTATCCATTAGCTCAATCGTGCGTCCTGCGAGGTTGCGCGCCAGGTCGGCGATGCCGCTCCGTTGGCCGATACTGGCTTGGTGCTGGCATTGCGTGAGGCTAGGTGAGCACCTTGGGCCGTCAAATCGACGACGTGTAATTTTCTGTTACACCGCCGCTTTTCGAAGGGTTTATTGCGCTGGATCAGTATTTAGCGAGCTACGAAAGTGTATTTGCGAGCCGCTGGCAAATGCAGGAGGTTGGTAACGGAGAATCAAATCGGTTTTTCACCCGTTCAACAGACAAGGCCCCAGGAGAAGGTCTCGTGGGGCCTGTGGCCAAACAGTGATGGCGCTGGGGCGATGCCTGCCCGGCCGTCAGGAACGAAGCCGCCTCACCAGACGGCCACCACCGAATCCGCCCTGGGCTCGGTGCCGCCCCACAGCACCCCGCTCACCGGATCGCGCAAGATGATCTGCCCGCGCCCGTAATCGGTCAGGTCACTGGCGACCACCACCTCGTGCCCCCGGCGTGCCAAGGCATTGATCAGATCCCGCGAGGCTCCCTGCTCGATCCCGACCTTGTTATCCCCCTGCCACTGCCAGCGCGGTGCATCCAGTGCCGCCTGCGGATTGAGCCCGAAGTCCACCAGGTTCATCACCATCTGCACATGCCCTTGTGGCTGCATGTAGCCGCCCATCACCCCGAACGGCCCAAGCGCCTGCCCGTCCTTCGTGAGAAAGCCGGGGATGATGGTGTGAAAGGTCTTCTTGCCCGGCGCCAGGCAGTTGGCATGTGCCGGATCAAGGCTGAACTCCTGCCCGCGGTTCTGCAGGCCAATGCCGCTGTCGGGCAGCACCACCCCCGAGCCGAAGCCGTGGTAGTTGCTCTGGATGAACGAGACCATGTTGCCTTCGGCATCGGCGGTCGCCAGGTACACCGTGCCACTCGCCTTCGGATCGCCCGGTTTGGGGCGCTGGGCCTGTTCGGTGATCTGCTCGCGCCGATGCCGCGCATAGCCGTCACCGAGCAGTTGCTCGACCGCCACGCGCATGTGCAGCGGGTCGGTGATGTAGTGCAGCCCATCGCTGTAGGCGAGCTTCATCGCCTCCAGTTGCCGGTGCCAGGTCTGCTGGCTGTCGCGATGGTCGAAGTCGAAGCCTTCGAGAATCTTCAGCGCCATCAGCGCCACCAGCCCCTGCCCGCTGGGGGGGATTTCCCAAACATCGACACCTCGGTAGTTGACCGAAATCGGGTCGACCCACTGCGCGCGATAGCTCTCCAGGTCACTGGCGCGCAGGTAGCCGCCCGTGGCGCGGGCGTGGGCGTCCAGGCGCTGGGCCAAGGCCCCACGGTAGAAGCTTTCGCAGCGGGTGGCGGCCAACTCCTCAAGTGTGTCGGCCTGGGCCGGATTGCGAAACAGCTCTCCGGCCCTGGGCGCCCGGCCGTCGATCAGGAAGGTGTCGAACCAGGCCTGCAGCACGCCGTCGCGGTGCGGGGCGAACTCGTCGAGCGCGATCTGCCATTGGTGGGCGACCACCGGCGACACCGGAAAGCCCTCCCGGGCCAGGCTGATCGCCGGCTGCAGCAGCTCGGCAAACGGCAGTTTGCCGAAGCGCTGTGACAGTTGCGCCCAGGCCGAGGGACAACCGGGCACGGTGACCGGGGTCCAGCCGTAAAGCGGCATCTCGCTGTGGCCGGCCGCCTTGACGGCTTCGATGCTCAGTGCCGCGGGAGCCTGACCGTTGCCATTGAGGCCATGCAACTGGCCCTGGGTCCAGACCAGGGCGAAGGCATCACCGCCGATGCCATTGCCGGTCGGCTCGACCACGGTCAGCGCGGCGGCGGTGGCGATCGCGGCATCGATGGCGTTACCGCCCTTGTGCAGGATTTCGATACCGGCCTGGGCCGCCAGCGGTTGGGTGGTGGCGACCATGCCACGGCGGGCAAAGACGCTCTGGCGTTGCGAGGGATAGGGGTATTCGTGGGCAGAGAGATTCAACATGACAAAAGACTCTTCAATGGGTGAATTCACTGGCCGGACTTGATCCGGCTCCATTCGCGGGTGATCAGGCGCTGGATGTTGGCCGGCAGGTCGGCGGAGACGAAGGTATGCGCGATCACCTCGTCACCGGGGTAGATCCCGGGGTCGCCGCTGACCTTGGGGTCCATCAGCGCCGTGGCGTCCTTGTTGGGGTTGGCGTAGCCGACGTAGTTGCTGATCGGCGCAATGACCTCAGGGCGCAGCAGGTAGTCGATCAGCGCATGGGCCTGGGCGACATTGGCCGCGTCCTTGGGAATGGCGAGCATGTCGAACCAGAGGTTCACGCCCTCCTTGGGAATCAGGTAGCGAATATCCACCGGTTTGCCGCTTTCCCGCGCGCGGCTGCGCGCCTGCATGACGTCGCCGGAGTAGCCGATGGCGACACAGATGTCCCCGTTGGCCAGGTCCGCGGTGTACTTGGAGGAGTTGAAGTAGGTCACCGAGGGTCGCAGCGCCATCAGGCGATCGGAGGCCTTCTTGTAGTCCTCGGGGCGGGTGCTGTTGGGGTCGAGTCCCAGGTAGAGCAGCACCTGCGGAATGATCTTCACCGGCGCATCGAGAAAGGCCACGCCGCAGCTTTTCAGTTTCTCCAGGTTGGCCGGTTCCAGGACCATGGCCCAGGAATCCAGCACCGCGTCCCTGCCGAGCACGGCACGAACCTTTTCCTCGTTGTAGCCGATACCGACGGTGCCCCACATGTACGGCACCGCGTAGCGGTTGCCGGGGTCGGCGGCCTCCAGGCGTTTCATCAGCCGCGGGTCGAGGTGCTTCCAGTTGCCCAGCAGGTTCTTCTGCAGCGGCTGGTAGGCACCGGCCCGAATCTGCTTGGACAGAAACTGGCTGGACGGCACCACCACGTCGTAGCCGGAGTGCCCGGACAGCAGCTTGGCCTCGAGCATTTCATTGGTGTCGAACACGTCGTAGCGGACCTTGATCGCGCTGGCCTTCTCGAAGTTGGCCAGGGTGTCCGGAGCGATGTAGTCGGACCAGTTGTAAACCTTGACCTCCTGCTCGGCGGCCTGGGTCAGGGGCATCACGGCGGCGCAGCAAAGCACCGCGAACAGACTCGGTAAACGCATGGCGAAGTTCCTTTGACGGTGTCAGAGCACGCGGCTGAGAAAGGCCCGGGTACGTGCGTGGGTTGGATGGTTGAAGATCTGCTCCGGCGGGCCCTGCTCGATGAGTTCGCCCTGGTCGAGCACCACCACGCGGTCGGCCACTTCCCGGGCAAAGCCCATTTCATGGGTGACCACGACCATGGTCATGCCGTCCTCGGCCAGCTCCTTCATGACCTGCAACACCTCGCCGACGATTTCCGGATCGAGGGCGCTGGTGGGCTCGTCGAACAGCATCGCCTGGGGTTTCATCGCCAGCGCCCGGGCGATCGCCACCCGCTGCTGCTGGCCGCCGGAAAGCATCGACGGGTAATGCCCGCCCTTGTCCGCCAGGCCGACCCGCGCCAGCAGTTGCCGGGCCTGTTCCAGGGCCTCGGCCTTGGGCACGCCGAGCACCTGGATCGGCGCCTCGATGATGTTCTCCAGCGCGGTCATGTGCGGGAACAGGTTGAAACGCTGGAAGACCATGCCGATGTCGCGGCGCTGGCGGGCGATGTTGCGCTCGGAGTCGCGCACCAGGCTGCCGTCGGGGCGCTCGCGGTAGCCCATGGCATGGCCGTTGACGCGAATGCGCCCGCCCTGGATGTCTTCCAGCAGGTTGATGCAGCGGATGAAGGTGGTCTTGCCCGAGCCCGAGGCGCCGATCAGCACCACCACTTCGCCGCGCCGCACCTGCAGCGACACACCCTTGAGAATCGGCAAATGGCCAAAGGACTTGTGAATGTCCAGCGCCTCGATGACCAGCTCTTCGCTTTTGTGCGCCATGCTCAACGTCCTCTCAGCAGTTTCAGGGGACCGCGGCCGAACATCCGGCTGGCGGCCGGTGGCGACGAGTTTGGTCGGTCGCAGCGACCGGAGCGGCTTTCCAGCCAGCGCTGGAAGAAACCCCACAGGGTGGTCAGCAGCAGGAAGTAGATGGCCACCACCAGGTACAGCTCGAACACCCGGAAGGTCGCCGAAGTGACCATCTGCGTGCTCAGCAGCAGCTCCTGCACGCCGATCACGCTGACCAGGGTGGTGTTCTTGAGCATCACGTTGAATTCGTTGCCAATCGGCGGCACGATCACCCGAAAGGCCTGCGGCAGCACGATGCGGCGCATCAGCTTGCCGAAAGTCATGCCCAGCGACCGCCCAGCCTCGTACTGGCCCTTGTCCACCGCGCCGATACCGGCCCGGATGATCTCGGCCATGTAGGCGCCTTCATTCAGGCCCAGGGCGATGATCGCCGCCTGAATGTTGCCGGGCACCACCAGGCCGAACAGCGAGAGGTCCTCGAACCGAAAGATCCCGCCCGCCGCCAGGGCCGTGTACAGAAAGACGATCTGCACCAGCAGCGGCGTGCCGCGCATCAGCCACACGTAGAAGCGCACCGGCCATTGCAGCAGCGGATTGCGCGACAGCCGCATCAGCGCCGCCGCCAGGCCCAGCACGCAGCCCAGCAGCATGGCCAGCACGGCGATCAGGCAGGTCAGCCACAGCCCGGTGAGGTACACCCCACTGGGCTGCAGCAGGTACTGCCAGAACACATCCCAATTGAAATTCATCGATCAGGTTCCTCAGTCGAGGGTGTCACTGCTGACGTGCCAGGTAGCGAGCAACTTGGCGTAGCTGCCATCGGCGCGCATGTCGTTGAGGATCTGCTGCACGGCCGCGCTCAATTGCGCGTCGTCCTTGCGAATGCCCAGGCCTGTGAGAATGCGACTGAAGGCCGGCACGCCCTCCTCGAACAGATCCGGTGCCATGGCGGCGTAGTAGCCGGCGGTCTCGACCGTGGTGCCGTAGGCATCCACCTGGTTGATGCGCAGGGCCTGGAAGGCGTCGGTGTCGGTGTTGTAGACCACGACCTTCATCGGCGCCTTGCCGGCCTTGGTCAAGTTGTCGTTCTGGGCGTCGAGCAGGGTCTTGATGGTCGAGCCGTTGAGCACCGCGACCTTGTGCCCGGAGAGGTTGTCGAGGGTCTTGAGCCCCTTGGGGTTGCCCTTGGGCACCACCACCGCCTGGCTGGAATACATGTAGTTGACGATGTCGATCACCTGGCGCCGCTCAGGCTTGTCGAACAGCTGGTCGACGATCATGTCGCACTGCCCGGCCAGCAGCGCCGGCACCAGCCCGGAGAACGGAATCACCCGCCACTGCACGGGCTTGTTGCCCAGACGCTTGGCGATTTCCAGGCCCAGGTCGATGGTCAGTCCACGGGGCTTCTGCTCGGCATCGAAGGACACCAGGGGCGGTGAATCCATCCCCGAGCAGTAGGTGAGTTTATCGACCGACTTCAGGCGCTCCGGCACCTGGGGTGCGGCGACGGCCCACTGCGTGGACAAACCGAGGGAAACAGCCAGCAGCAAGGTACGGCGTAAATGCATGACCAGACACTCCACTTCGTTGGGTAACGGCAGGATTCAAAGTCAACACTCGGGCGGGTTCGGGCCCCGCCTCTATTTTTCCGATTGCAGGAACTGAATCAGCGCGGGGACGGTGCCCTCGATGTGCTCGCGGACCACGGCTTCGGCCTTGGCCGCGTCGCCAGAGCGAATCGCCTCGAGAATCACCGCGTGCTCCTCGCGGGCGCTGAGCGGTTTTTCGCCATGCTGCAGCCACAGGCGCATGGGCGCCTCGATCAGCGAGTACAGCGCGAAAATCTGCTTCATCAGCCGCGGACGGCCACTGAAGCTGCACAGGTGTTCGTGGAAGGCGCGATGGCGGCGAACCCACTGCGCGCCGTCATCGCGGTAGTCGTCCATCTCGTCGAGCATGCGTTCGAGCGCCGCCAACTGGCGCTCGTTGATACGGCCGACGGCCACGCGCACCGCCAGGCCCTCGAGGGCGCTGCGCATCTCGAACACCTCGTGCAGCTCATCGATATCCAGGCCGCTGACCACGGCGCCGCGATTGGGGCGCAGGGTTACCAGGCCCTGGGCATCGAGGCGACGAAAAGCCTCGCGCACCGGCATGCGGCTCATGCCGATTTCAGTGGCGATGTCCTCGGCGATCAGGCGCTCACCCTTGCGGTAGCGGCCGCCACAGATGGCCTCCAGCAGGAACTTGTAGGCCTCCTCCTCCGCAGTCTGCGGCTGGCGTTCAACGTAAGCGGGGGCGAATTGCATGGGCGACACCTTTTGTATTTTTGTATCCAATTATCCATGGATGCAAAATAGCAAAGCGTGTGCCAGATTGGACAGAGTGATTTCAATCGATTGATGTGAAAGGGAAAGATGCCAGGGGATGCGCGGTTGGGGGTTGGTGGTGAGTGGACGGAAGTGCTACCGAATGGCTCACGAAGTGCACCGGGCGCGTGCGAGTTGGTAGTTGGGTAACAGCGTGCGCCTACCTGATCCCAGAGCCAGACGGTACATGGAACCAAGCCCCTGAACCGTCAGCAACGAAGAACGGTTGAAGCGCGAGCACCGTACCCTAGGCCATTCTGACTTCATTCAACAACTCTGGATGACGGTCCAGCACTTTGAGTAGTTTCACCAAGGCCAACGAGGGCTTGGTTTTACCATTCTCGTACCGAGAGAAGGCATTGATACCTCCGCCAAAGATCTCCGCTGCCTCCCGCTGGTCAAGAGACAGCTTCTTGCGCACGCTAGCGATAAATGCCGGATCAACAATGGCTGCGTTGACCTGCTTTGAGAAGGCACGCATCTCACGCATGACGCGATCCGATTCGACTACATCCAGGACAGACTCGGCGCAGGCCGGACAGAACTCCCCCGTCACCGCGGTGAGCACGATGGTTTCACCCTTGTAGGTGTAGGGCAGATCGCGGGTATCGTGGATCAGCTCCGCCGCGCCGCAAACAGGACATTTCATGTTCATAGCTCCTTGAAGGATACGATCAGTACGTCATCGATGACCGTCAGTTTCAAATAGACATCACCCCCGGTGTGCTGGGGCGGTACACGGTGTTGCACAGCCCTCACACGTAAAAGAGATCAAGCGGCGAAGTGCTTGATCTCTTTCAGCGCAACGACCTCAGTCAATCGGATGACTGTCCAACACGGACGATGGTTGGCGGGACCGTGACATCTCTCCAAGCAGTGCATCCACAACCGCTCGCGTCACTTCCACTGAATGCAGCATGTTCCAGAACAGCGCCCGCTCGACGGGATTGTCGTGCAGACCGATTTCGTCGCCGTTGAGTTCGGTGGCTTCGAGCAGGTGGGAAACGTAGGTCAGGGTGTCGTGGGGCCGTTGTCTGTGCTTTGGTGTAGGTATCGGTCTTTGTCGGCCGTACTGAACGCATTGCAGGATTGTGGAGGATCGGGAGTGATTTCCTTAGCCATGGTGAATCCCTGTTTAACAGTGAAGGAGCTCATCCATCCTCGCTGCGAAACAAGGGTGGCGAGCTACGCGCAGGTTCGCAGAACAGGGTAAACAGGAACCCGGCAGACCGAAGTCTCCTGCGCACAGCTCGCCATAACGTGAGCAACAAAAAGCCGCTTACGCGGCGCTGTGCGCCTGTTTACGACCGGGCTGCGAAACCCGAGCCGCTGAATTGGCAGCGGCAGTCGAACAGTAGCCATCGCATTGGGCGCACACAATATTGTCCCACGCCTTAAGCGCGTGGGAAATGTAGGAGTTTTTGGCAGGTTGTTTCCGCGGATCCCACTAGCAGTCAGAAAATCACGGGGCGATAAGCGAGCTATTGGTCAAACCTCATAGAGCTATGGGTTCAGTGGGATTTCTTCGCCCCTTTTCGGGTAGGCCTTTTATCCTTCTGTATGCCTTGTTGGCCCTTTCCTTTTACCCTTTTGCCTTTGCGTTATGACCCTTTTCGGCGAGCGAATCGTGCGGGGAAACGTCTACAGACGCTCATGAACCCCGTCGCCTAAATAACGCCATAAACCTTCTCCCCCACCATGTTCTCCTTGCCCTTGAGCTGGCAAAGCGCCTGAAACTCCATCCAGAACTTGAACGCTGCACGGTACTGATCCGTTGTAAAGAGCTGCGGCTGCCCGTACTCCTCGGAAAACTCCTCAACGTACTCGTTGGAGAGAAGGATGTGACCATGCTCCATACCGGGGCGAGAGATCCACAGATACATATCGTTAACTCCCCAATCAGGTAGAAAAGGATCATCTGGCACGTACATTCCTTTTTCCGCCATCACGAAGAGCTTTTCGAGCTCATCCATCATGTCTGGATACATTTGGGACACCTGATCAAGCAACGTACTGGTGACCGAACGCGCTAAAGCCTCATCCTCCTCCACACAACGCAAATTTGCGTAGATCATGTTGTTCTGAAGCCTTTCAACCTCAGCGACTATTTTTATTTTTTCCTTATCGGGTTCCATTTTTTCTCCCCCGGTTCGACTGGATGGATTCCTTTTATCGCATCGCCTCCCTGACGCCAGAGCGCTCTTTCCTATGCCGCTGGCAGAAGCAACCGACGTGCCTGTAAGCACGCCTCCTACTCCAGTAAAAGATTTTGGTCCCGGCCGTACCGCTGCGTTCATACAGAACACTGAACACGGTAAAAGCTTGTTGCAGAGAGGGTTTGACAGCCCCTGGGCGAGATACTCATTGTGTAGAGGCATATCGTCGAGGTCACCAGCGCCGCCACGCTTAAGAAGCGTTGGATTCGAATAGCTGTGATGTGTAATTGAACGTGACCCAACTGCCCATATCGCCCCCATGACCATGCTCGTATTGGCAAGCATTACTTCTGGAGCCTGCGCCCTGATGAAAGACAATACGACTCACCACAACCCCTCGGCCAGAAATCGCCGCCGAAAGTCCAAACAGCTCCAAAACCGCTAAACCTAGCTAATCTTCATCCACCAGGCTGAAGCGTCAGCCTGGAGATACAAGCGCTATAGGCGTTGCACTAAACCATTGAAGCATCGTCGGCACCATAACGCAGTAACGTCAGCCCCAACCAACGCAGAAGACGAACAATACACAGGAAAGGGAATACCAATAATGCCTGAGAGCATTACGGCGGTTGAGATCATCAGACAGAGCCATCAAGGCTACTCAATCAAACCCTTTATCGTTCGTGGTGATGACGGTTTCACGTACTTCGTAAAAGGCCTCGCAAAAGCTGGCGGCCCAGCACTGATCTCAGAGGTGCTAGGTGCTGAGCTTGGAGTAAGGTTGGGCCTTCCCATTCCGCCTTGGGAACTCATACATATTGCTGATGAGCTCATTGCCTTCAGCGTAATCCCAAATGTTGATGACCTGCGTGGCGGAATCGCCTTTGCATCCAGGGCAGTCGAGAACGCCTCAGACTTCAGTCTCAGCAGCATCCATGGCACCTCGCTAGAGTTACGTAGGAAGATTCTGCTTTTCGATTGGTGGATCCGGAATGAGGATCGGTGCCTTGGAGAACTCGGCGGAAATGTTAACCTCATCCTCGACTCAAGCGGAAATCTGAACGTCATCGATCACAATTGTGCGTTTGACCGGGCCTTCAATCCCGAGACTTTTATGAACGGGCACGTTTTCCGCGATTGCCGGTCATTCTTTAGAGACTTGGTCGTTCGTCAGGAGTACATGCAAATGCTTGGCGGGATAGCCGATAGCTGGGGTACGATCACCGACCTTTTGCCAAAGGACTGGCTTTACCGTGACAGCGACCATATCGACCAAACGGCGCCCACGTTAGCTGAAAGGCTGGAGATGCTGGAGATGTTCAAGGACGAGCGATTCTGGGGAGCACTATGAAGCACATCTGCAACTACTCGATTGTACGGTTCCTGCCTTACCCAGAAACAGGCGAATTTGTGAACATTGGGGTCGTTTTGATCGCCAACAATGGCGACTTTCGCTTCAAAATCGAGAAAAAACGCCAGCGCGTGACCCATTTCTTTCCCAGCTTGCAGCCGAAGATATTCATTCGGGCTCGCCGTGAAATCGAAGCCGAGCTAACCAGACTTAGCGGGTTCTTCACCACCAACCGCACAGACCTTCCTGGACTCATTACGACCTTCAAGCACCTCATTCACCCGCGTGAAACGATGATGCGCTTTAGCGATCCCGGGACAATGGCAATTGAGAATGCAAATGATGCCGTGAACATCCTGTTTGATCATTACGTCAATCACAGCTTTGCCAACAAAGAATACCAGGAGAGCTTTCTTGAGCGGCAGCTCGGCCAGCTCCTATCCTCAAGCAATCTCAAGCAACGCTACAGCGAACAGAAACTCGGTGGTACGGACTACGTGGTCAAGTTTCCATTTGTGATGAGCAACGGCGCTCAGCCCGTGCAAGCATTGAAACCGCTGCACCTCGGACACGATGAGCCTTCGAAGATCATCGAGCATGGCGACGCATGGATCTCAAAGGTGCGCCGTCTCCATGCCTCTGAAGATCTCGCTCACGACACACTGTTCATTGCAGGGCCACCCGAAGCAGGTAAACCGAAACTGCTCAGAGCGTTCAAAGAAATCTGTGAAGAGCTAAAGGGATTCTCAGGGGTTCGCGTCACGAGCACCGCAGAGAGCCAGGCACACATCCTGGAGGAAATCCGAAAAGGAATTCCGACTTCGGTGCACTGACACTGGCACTGCCTCGCAGGCATCCCTATGAGCCAACTCTAGCCGGGCAAGCCCAGCCAACGCTGGGCATCTTGCCTCTCTCCTCACCTTTCTCAAGCAGTTTTCAGACATCCTCCGCGCCTTCACTCCAGCTCTCCGAGCAGGGGCAAGTCGAACCGATACAAGAGAGGCAAACCGCCAGGTGCGCCGGCCCCAGCGGTCTATTTCTACATCCGGGAAATCACATACTGGCTGACGACCAGGTCCAGGTGCGCCCCGCCGGCGTTTTTGTAGACGGTGATCTCATCAGCCCCTCGGACAAACCGTGGCAATTGGCAGAGATCGAACAGATCCCCTTCAATCCCCTCCTCCCGCAGTACACCGCTTTTCATCGGGATGACGAGGTCACCGGCAACCGCTGCCGATTGGCGGTCATCGACGAACACGCGCGACTTGCCCATCAGCTCGCAGTCGGCCTCCTGCATGTCGGGCCGAAAGCCTCCGACCAGGTCGACGTGGGTGCCGGGGCGGACATGTCGCCCGTGTATCAGCGGTGCGGTGCTGCTGGTGGCCGAACTGATGATGTCGGCCTGCGCCACCGCCGCGTCTAGGTCGTCGACCAGGGTGACGTCGATGCCGCGTTGCTGCAGTTGCGCCCGTGCCGACTCGAGCTTGCCGGGAGAACGGTTCCACAGCAGCACCCGGCGAATGGACGGCCGGATGTGCAGATAGGCGTCGGTCAGTGCCCTGGCCACGGGGCCGGCGCCCAGCACCAGCAGCACCTCGCTGTCTTCGCGGCTCAAGCGTCGGGCCGCCAGGGCCGAATCGGCGGCGGTCTTGCAAGCGGTGATGACCGGGCCGTCGAGTATCGCCACCACGGCCTTGCTGGTCTCGTCGATGACCAGAAAGGCCGCGTGCTCGGTCGGCAGGGGCGGCGAAGCCTTGGCGTTATCGGGATGAATGGAGGCCAGCTTCACCCCCGCTCCCCGCCCCGGCAACACCACCCCGCGGCTGAACAGGCCATAATGGCTGTCGCCAATGAAATAGCTGTCGCCTGCCGGTCGCGGCCCCAGGTGGGCCTCATGCAGGGCGTCGAGTACGCCGCCCCACTCCAGCACCGCCTGAATCTGTTCGGCATTGATCAATTGCATCATTCGTTCTCCCACGAAAACAGGCGCAAGCCCGCTGCACGGGTTGCGCCCTGGTCATTCAAAGGGTGCCTCAGGCACCGATCACGTGAAGCGGCTTGCCCAGCACAGCCATATCCGGTGTCACACCCAGGCCGGGGGCGCTGGAGGCCGTCATGTAGCCATCGCTGATCACCGGGCCGCCATCGGCGATCTTCAGGCTGTGGTACTCATGGAAGGCCGACGACTGGAAGTGGAAGCCCTGCGGCGTGGAGTGCGCCAAGTGAGCCAGGGCCGAAGTGGCGATCTCGCCGCCCCACGAGTCCTCGATGGTCATGGTGATACCGAGGCTCACGCACAGGTCGCGGAACTGTCTTGCCCGGGTCAGCCCGCCCACACGGCTGACCTTGAGGTTGATCACGTCCATGGCGCTGTCCTGGTAGCCGCGCATCAGCACACGTAGGTCATCCATGCATTCATCGAGGATGAACGGGTGATCGGTATGACGGCGAACCGCCAAGCATTCCTCGTAGGACAGGCAAGGCTGTTCAATGTAGATGTCGACATCACGAATGGCCTTCACCACGCGAATCGCCTCGTGCTGCTTCCAGCCCGTGTTGGCATCCGCGGCGAGCACATTGCCTGACGCCAGCACTTCGGACACCGCGAAGATCCGCTCGATATCCTGGCCGGCGCCGGCACCGACCTTCATCTGGAACTGATGAAAACCCTGGCGCTGGTAGTCGGCCAGCTTGGCCGCCATCGCCTCCGGTGCCTGGCGACTGATCACCTTGAACAGGGTGACCTTGTCCTGCAGCAGCCCACCCAGCAGGTTGTACACCGGCTGCTCGGTGGCCTTGCCGAGCAGGTCCCAGCACGCCATGTCGATCGCCGACTTCACGTAGGGATGGCCCTTGAGCAGCTCATCCATGCGCTGGTTGATGCGACCGAGTTGCAACGGGTCTTCGCCGATCAGCCCCGCCGCGATTTGCGCCAGACCGGTCCGTGCCCCCTCGGCATAGGCCGGCAGGTAGGACGGCCCCAGCGGGCAAACCTCGCCAACACCGGTGAGGCCGCTGTCGGTATGGATGATCACGACCGTGCTGTCGAAGGCGGAAAAGCTCTGGGTGGACCAGCTGTAGGAGCCTTCCTTGAGCGGCAGATCGACCTGATGGATCGCGATGCGGGTGATTTTCACGGGTGTCGCTCCTGTTGGGATTGTTGTCACGAGTGAGCACACTGTATTTCCATATCCCTGAGGAAAATTGTAGATTCCAGCCAGTTAATGGTACGTAGCGACTTGAGGACGCCAGCATGCACACCGACTTCGCTTACCTGGGCCCGGCCAAACCGGCGCCGGTGGTCGACACCCCCTTGAGAGTCGGCATCGCTCCTACCCCGGACTTCACCCTCATGTCGTTATCATGCTTCGTCGAGTACCTGCGCCTGTCGGCCGACGAGCGCGACTACAGCCGGCAGATCTACTGCGCCTGGGACCTGCTCTCTCATGACGAACAGCCCATCCCGGCCAGCTGTGGCTTCGAGATGCTGCCGACTCGACGCTTCGGCGACCCGCGCGACTACGACTACATCGTCGTGCATGGCGGCATCCTGCATGGCACCACCCCGGTACCGCAGGCCTTGCGCGACTACGTCGTGGCGGCGGTGGGTGCCGGCGTGCCGGTCGTGGGCCTGTGCACCGGCCAATTCGTGCTGGCCGGGCTCGGCCTGCTGGATGAGCGGCGCTGCGCCGTGCACTTTTCCATGGTCGAGGCCCTGCGCCAGTTGCACCCACGGGTGATCCCGGTGAGCGACCAGCCGGTGGTACGAGACGGCGGCATCATCACCTGCCCCGGTGGGCTGGCGTCGATCAACCTGGCCATGCAACTGGTCACCGAACACTGCGGCCGCGTGCGCTCGGACAAGACCCTGCACTACCTCATGGCCGACCGCGGCTTCGCGGAAATGCAGGCGTTGAGCGACCACGCCGAGGTCGGACTCGACTGCGCCGACCGGCGCGTGGTGAACGCCGTGGGGCTGATGCGCCAACGGCTGTATGAGACGGCCAGCGTGGGGGATATTGCTCAGGCGGTCGGGGTGTCGGAGCGCGAACTGTCGCGGCTGTTCAAGGAATACCTGCGGCTGCCGCCCGCCGAATACTGGCGTCAGATTCGCCTGAAATCGGCGCACTGGATGGTGATCAACAGCAACCGCTCACTCACTCAGATCGCCTACGAATGCGGGTTCACCGACAGCTCGCATTTGATTCACTGGTTCAAGCGTGCGTACCAGGTCACGCCGTCTCGGCTGCGGAAACTGCGTAAGGAGATGGGGGCGCATTAGAGGCAGTCGGCCCGCCTGGTACAGCGGTTCGTGCGCGCAGACGATGCAGCAGAGTTCGTCCTGAAGCAGTGAGGTGGCGGTTGCCCTGTACGACGTTCTACGAGCCTCACCACTCCTCACTCACGCCTTCAACCGCAGATAGGGATTGTCATAGGGCTGTTCGCTGAAGATCAACATGGGGTCCTTGAGCAGGTAGCCCTTGATGTCGCGAGTCTTGCGCGGGCCTTTGATCTCACAGGTCCAGACGTTCTGGCCGTCTTCAGTTTTGTGGTGAACGCCCAGTTTGTCGAAGCAGCGCTGCAGCCAGCGCCAGTCGGTGGTGCCCTGGAGCTTGGCCAGTTGGGCGACCTCGGGGTGTTCGTCGGTGTAGCGTTTGAAGATGCCGGGCGAGACCAAAAAGGCCGTTCCGGCCACGCTGTGAATCTTGGCCGTGGCGTCGTTGATCGGGAGCTTGTGGGTGAGAATGCCGTGGCGTAGCCACTTGATAAAGGCCTTGCCCAGGTCGTCGGCGTTCGCCGCGGGTTGCGGTGAGGGAGTCTTGGGCTTCGGTTTAGGGTTAGCCGGTTGGAGCGGTGTGGGTGGTGGTTGAGGTGCAGGCGACGTCTGTCGCGGGTGGTCCGGTATGGGCTCGGTTGGGGCGCTCTGGAGTTCAGGGATCGCCTCGCCCCAGGGGACATCTTGGTCAGGGATGAGATCGTCCTCTGTGTAATCTTCCTGCTGCCCCTCCCATGGGGGTGGCTCGTCGAAGTCAGGTACCTCAGTGAGGTGGTGCGAAGGCACCTCCAGTGCAAAGGCGCCCTGAACGGGTACCTGGATTTGTAGAGGTACTGGGGGCGGCGCGTTTTCTGTTGGTGTGGGTCCTGGACCTGAGGCAGGCTGCTCGCCCTCCTCGCTCGCCTCGGTGTCCAACTCGACAGTCACCGAGCCAGTGAACACCGGAGGTCGCTCGGCCGTGTCCCAGATCAGCGCCGGCGCGACCTTGAAGAACGTCAGGGTCTTCTTCCACTTGCCGTTCTGGATCGTGACGTTCCAGATGGCCTTGCCATGGGCATTGGGCAAGATCAGTGAGTTGTCCTGCATGATATCGAACAGCGTGGCGTTCGAGGACGGCACCCCATCCGTGCCTTGGGACAGCAGGTACGCACGCAGTCGGTCAGCCACCGTCTTGCTGACCAGCCAGAGTGCGTCCTCGGTCAACCAACCGTCTGAGGCCCGCGCCTGGTTGATTTTCAGTTGCTCGGTCACCAGAAAGCGCAGGCCTTCGACAATCCTTCGTTGCAGGGATGACTTCGGAGCGGCCAGTGCCCGGGTCGGATCGCCGCCCAGCTCTTTGGCGACCGAGGCCTGGTCCGCCTGTACCACCAACTCGCCCAGGATACCGGCGTGCTCATACTGCCCTGCCAGGACGTACAGCAAGGCACTCCACGGTCCCCGGTAGCTGATCAGCCAATCGAGGGTCGACTCCGGCAGGATGCGGGTCAGGAGAATGCCGGCGGCAGCGCCGTGGAGTTTGTACTCCCGGCCTTTGACGTATTTGAAGCGGTAGGGTTTGTTGAGTGGGCCCTGCCAGGGGTGCCACCAGGTGCCGTTGGACATTTGCACCTCGACATCGACGATGATTTTACCAATGTCGTGCAGCAGCGCGGCGTAGGCGATCACCACCGTCCAGGCGTCAGTCTGGGCTGCCTGGACTTCGGCATCGGTGCCAGCCGGTATCAAGTGCGACTGGCGCAGTTTCAAGGCATACACCACGATGTCCAGACCATGGTCGAGCATGCCGCCCAGGTACGCATGGTGGTGATTTTCGGAGGCCGGTAATTGCTGAACGAGTTCGGCATAGCGCTCGATGGGGTATTGGTAGAGGTCGGCAAACTGCTGGCGTGACAGTGAGGTGAGCTGCCAGATCTGCGCCATGAGTTTCTTTCGCCGAGGCGTCGAGAGCAGTTCACTGGCCGATTGAGGCGGGGTGTATTGAGCCGGCGGCTCATCCTTCTCATCCGGGTCGGGGTTTGCGGCCTTTTTTCTCAGCAGCCAGCTCCAGAGCATGCAGTCTCGTCCGTGTGTGTCGTCTCGTGGGATAGCCCTTTGAGAGGCCAGACAGCCTTTTCGGGTAGGCCTTTTACCCTTCGTTTTGCTTCCCTTGTTGGCCCTTCCCTTTTCACCTTTCGAAGCCTTTTTTCCTTTCAG
The DNA here is from genome assembly GCF_014268755.2 of Pseudomonas vanderleydeniana. NCBI lineage: Bacteria > Pseudomonadati > Pseudomonadota > Gammaproteobacteria > Pseudomonadales > Pseudomonadaceae > Pseudomonas > Pseudomonas vanderleydeniana. The sequence goes on from NZ_CP077093.1 coordinate 4,498,276, forward strand.
AATGCCCTTTTCGCGGCGGGCCCTTCGAGCGGAAAACGAGCTGGGGATGGGCGTGTTTTCTTGGGCAATCAGGTGTGAGCTGAGCAGCGCAGAGCGAGGCTGACGAAGTGAGTTGTCCTACAGCCACGATCGAAGAAGAGGACTGGACCGGGCCAGGTGACTTTTCCATGCTTGAGGCGTGTTCTGCTGACATTGTCGGCGACATCGACAGGTAGCCACGATCTGAGAGGCTGCTCCGTGCCAGTCGCGGGATCGAATGAAGGCCGCTGAAGCGTTCAGAGATGCGGTCACTCCCCAGCCAGTCTGGTGAGCGAACGCATGCTGGACCACCCACGGGGGAAGTCACTTCCCTCTGGGGCAAGTGCTTCCCCCTTTTCCGTGTTGAGAAAGGAGAGGCACATGAGTGAAAGCCAGACAGAAGAAAAAAAGTACTTCAACTATTACATCCACGGCATTGGCTACCTCAACAATGTCCGCACCCTAACACCGCCCAATAAAGACCCCTTTCTAGTGGTCAAGGTCTCAGCACTCCATGGTCCCGAAGGGAGCCACAGTTACACCTACTTCGATTGTCGCGTCATGGGTAACGCAGCCAAAGAAATCATCAAGCTGTGTGCTCGACCGATAAACACAGGAGAAACGGTCTTTGCCCGGTTCATTCTGAGCAATCTTTGGGTCATCCCCTTCGTCTACCCAACGGGTGATAAAGAGGGGCAGCTGGGCTCAAACCTCAGGGCAGACCTGATCTCGATACAGAACCTGATCATCAATGGCGAGGTGATTTACACCTCCCCCCAAAAGAAAAACGGTGACTCACCATCGCCAGAGCCTGTCGAGGACGTTGAGCCAATAGACCCAACTGACCCTCCTGACACACCAAGCCCCTCTGGGGCATCCGCACCACCCATGCCAGGCACTGAAGAAGCAGCCTGATCATTCACTCACGCAAGGTGCCGTTACCGGCGCCTTGCCCCTATACGAAGGCATACCGCCCCTCAGGTGGGTGTGCCAGCGTCAAATGGTGCTGCTAAAGCACTGATCTGAAACAGCCCAGGCGGGGAACTCTCCCCGCTCGGGCGAGGTGGCTCTCCGTGCTGGGCTTATCTGGAGAGCTCCATTGTGTTCAATGATCTGAGCAAGCAGCAGGATGAATCACCCAAAACGCCTATCGTTTTCTCTGAGAAAGCCTGGCACGCCATGAACCTGGAAGGTGACGCCACACCTGAGCAGTTGTTTCAGCGCAAAGATGACGCCGTCCTCGCCGCACTGGAAGCCATTGTTCTGCGCACCACCTCTGACGTTCAGGCGTTCTATGACATAGAGGTGCCGTGCGTGATCACGACGGGTGATCTGTCAAAGGATCACTGGCTCAAACTACGTGTTGTCGTGTTGCGCACAGAGGGCCGGCCTTGTGGGCTGCACATCACGCTCAGGGATGAGGTTCATGACCCTGAACAGCGTGTACCTGGGTTGTTTTTCCCACCTGGCCAGGTGGTAGCCACGAAGGCTGTGCATGCCTTGATGAAACAGCGACGGCTGGAAGCCTCGGTCTACGTCAATCGACACCTGACCGGTGACTGGGGGGACCTCGGCGATGAAGACAAGCAGAGCAACGAGTACGCGCTGGAGCACGGCTTACGATTGTTCTCCGCGTACAACATAGACACCGAAGGAGAGGACAAGCTCTGGATCATCACTGAAGCGGACAGAAGCTGCACCACGCTGCTCCTGCCCTCGGAATACTAACCACCCTGCCCCAGCCTAGCTGAGGCCTCGCAACCGCCTGCTTGCCCTATGGGGTAAGTGGGCGGTTTTTTTGTTTCACTCCCTCAGCTCAACATCTCAGCAAACACCGAACGGGCCAACGAACAGCATCCAGGTGCATCGAGCTAAAGGCACGCAGGTTACAATCGCCGGCTCGGCCATCAAATGGAATGAACCCATGCTGTACCTCAGGATTTTAATGCTCGGCTGCGCTCTGCTCACGCTGGGAGGCTGCGCCATTGGCCAGACGATTGACTATCGAAAGGCGAGCCCGGAGCTGACCGTCCGCACGACTGCTCCCGTTCAATTGCAGGTGATCGATCAGCGCCCCTATGTGTTGGCGCTCGAGAAGCAACCCACGTTCGTGGGTCGGCTCCGGGGTCTCTACTACAACCCCTGGAACGTGAACACAGAGTCAGGCATGCCGTTGGCCGCCGACATTGAGCAGGCCTTGCGTGTGGCGTTGACCAAGGCCTCCGTGAAGGTGGCCGCCAGCGATGGGGCTAACGCCGCATCTCATGGCCAGCGGTTGCTGGTGGTGACCCTGCGGGAGTGGAAGATGGACGCCTACATGAATGCCCGGTTCGACTTTGACGTGACCGTATCGGTGATAGATGAACAAGGCACCGTGCTGGCAGCGTGCAATGTCAAAAACAGCAGCCCCGTGAACAACTTCGTTGGAGCCGGAGCCGAGGTTCTGCGTGCAGTACTCGACGCACCGTCCATTACTCACGCGTTGAGCAGCGCGGCTACCCCTTCGGCTTCGATCTCGCTCCCGGCGGGGCCTACCCCTATCGCACAGTCGGTAAAGTAGAGACCTGGCCCGCATCCGGCATCAGCGCAGCCTCCCAACTCCACCAGCCATCAGGGCCGTAGACCCGGTTGTACCACTCGGTCTTGCGGGCCTTTTGGGCCAGGTATCCAGGGGTGTCCATGCCAAAGACCTCCAAAGGGAAGTCGCGCTTCATGTCCAGGAGCCAGAAGTCAGGGAAGAACTCACACTCGCCCGCATCGTAGCGCAGGGGTTTCTCGAAGCTACGGCCGGTACCGGCCAACGTTGATTCAAGAATGGACTCGTAGCCAGAGTCCAGCGGGATCCAGCGCGGACTGATGTGCATCAGGGCCAAGTCGGTCACCTCGGCCTGCACTTGGGCCTTGCCAGGGTGCAGGTTGAGCTGAGCCATCACCATGACGCGCTCGCCGCGCGTCCAAGCCGCGACCTCGGAAGGAAAGCGTTTCTGGGCGCTCTCCCAGACCTCCTGCGCCAGGTTCAGATACGGCATGCCATAACGCCCGGCGATGGGCAGCCTGCTCATCGAAGCGTCGTGCTGGCTGACGTCAAAGCGGGCCAGGGGCGATATCACCAGCGCCCTGCGTCCCGCCTTGCTCACCTGCTGCGTGACCGTCCTGTTGGCAGCCTCGGCCTTGGAACGTGGCGCGGCAGACACCATCAGCACCTGGTGGAGCATGAGACGACCGGCCTTGATGCGGTGGGCCGTTTTGCGCAGCAGGCCATGGACCTGCCCGCTGTTGCGTTTGCCCTCCATCGCGGGGTACCAGATGTTCAGGCGGGCCTCCTGCCAGACCAGGCAGAGTAGCCCCAGGAGCGTCATGGCGCGTTTGCGGGTACCGCTGGTGCTCTGGGGCAGACGAGCACCGCTGAGGGTGGAGGCTCTGGCGGGTCGTTCGACCAGGCCGCGGGCCAGGCGGACACGCAGCGTGCCGTCGTCGCCCTCCTCAACCACGCCGACCTCATAGCCCTGCATACCGGAGCGCTCAGGTGCAGGGGCGTAAAAGCGGCATTCGTTGGCGTGCTCAGGGCCTGTGCCGGCGAAGCGGGCCAGGTGAAAACCGTCAGTGTCGTCCCGGCGTTTGATGGCCAGTTTGCGCGCCCCCCTGCCTGGGCAGCGGCAGGTGGCATGGGTGCGGCCATAGGCTTTTTCGAGCGTGGCCTTCCAGGCGCTGGCGTACTCGTGCTGAGTCTGGACAATCGTCGAGAAGGGTTTGCCGTCAATAACGACGGGGAATCGCTCATACACCATGCACAGGCACTCCTTGCCTTGATCCATTGGGTAGCGGGCGCTATAGACCGACTGTAGCCCCGAGCGCCTGGGGATCGAAGCGTGAGCACGTTACAAGGTGTTTGCCAAAGGCCTCCCACGGAGCTGAACCATCGCCAGGCCAGGAAGAACAAACCAATGGCCCTTGGCCTGCTGGTTGCTGGGAGACTTGCTTCGCCGACAACGCTCTGAGCAGTAACGCACTTCATCCCAGCAGCGAATCCATTTTTTCCGCCAAGTGAAGGGCAAGCCGCAGGTCGCGCAGGTTTTGACGGGTAGATCGGCCTTTTTCAAATGCCTGACTCCTGCTCGCAAGAGCATGACGAATCGCGAACGGCACCTTTTGACGGCCGCCCGCGTAAGACGCTTGTTCCAGAGAGGGTTTGTCAGGCCCCGCCCGCTCCGTCCGCCCCCATCACGAGGAAATCATCGCACGGGACCAGATCGATCTCAAACAGGCTGATGCCTACACGAATATAGCCATGTCTAATGAAACCCACTAGCCACAGTTAGATACCCACAGATTTCGCTATACCTCAGGCAACATCCATTGAGCCAAAGCGAACGGGACATCGCTGGCACGTATGAGCCAGTGCACTGGCCGGCGCTGTGATCGTGTCCCAGAAAGGGGTGTAACTGAACCAACCAAAGGCGCCCTGCGGGCGAAAGCGGTTGGTTATGGTCGTTCTTGGCTAATGTTGAGTTTGCGGACTTAAACTTCACCAGAAACACAGGCCTTGATCGAAGTGCGTGAAAATTTTGCAGGCTATCGCTGGTATAGCTATACCGTTTTGAGAGACAGTGCCAGCCGGATGCAGGAGCAATTCATCCATATTCGCAATTACTCGACCGATACCATAGCCCCTTAAGGGCTCAATCGAACCAGCACTCAAGTAGAAACTGAGGCGATTGGCGCCGATTATTGTTGCACCACTACGATCGGCGACAATGTGGAACGCAGATAGAAAAATTTCGGCCGCTCGAAAACAACTGATCGTTAACACCCTTCATCTCGAAGCAATAGCATCCTTGTTATCTAAAAAAAGATGACAATTTCAAATATCTTCAATTCCGTAATCTATCAAGTCTATTCCAACGATACGCTCGGCTTCTGCATGAGGGACGCCGAGCCCACCGAGGATAAACTCCACCATGCTCTCAACTGCGGAAGCTGGACGTTCCCCTTCCAGGATCTTGCGAAGAAGATAGAGCATGCCGCCAATAATACAGTCTACGGTGGAAGCAATATCCATAACATGGAAAGCATTTTCATCATTCCCGATACGGATATCTCGTGCCAGCGGATTACCCATAGTTTCGATCATGTCGTTAATACTGTAGACCGAATGCACTAGAAACCAGCCCCAGACAGGGTCAGTCAAGCCGCGATGAATAGTCCTTCGGATGTTAACTCCCACGCGCTCAGCAATACATGAGGAGGGGCATGTCGTGGCGTCCAGCTCTTCTATCATGGCCAATGCGTCGTCGATGAACACGGCACGCGCTACCTCTTCCTTGCTGGAGAAGTAATTATAAAAGGAGCCGAACGAAAGCTCTGCCTCTTCAGTGATGTCATTAATAGCGGTGGCTTCTATCCCCTTGCGCCCCATGACCAACCGGGCGGCGCGCAGGAGTTTGCTGCGGGTTCTCTGGCGAGCCTTTTCGTTGATACGTGGTTTGCGCAACTCACCCGTGGTTTCAGCGCTGACGTCCGGCTTAACCTCGGTCAAAGTGGCTTTGCTTCTGGCCGGAGCGACCGTCGCTGGCCTTTTGGCGGGTGCGGGTGTAGGCACTCTCTTTTTAGTCATGATGCTGATCGATTTGCGTTATTGAGCGGTGAAGCAAGAATAACCGACTAGCTCAAACGGTGACAGCGCGTGCCAGACGCATCTTCATTTAGACCCGTCTGGCTTTCTGGTTTCATCAGAACCGCATGCCTATTCCCATCAGCACCGACGAATAATGCGCGCCGATGTTGGTACCAGTGCTGGCTCCGCGGCCGCGAATGGTTTCCGGGATCTCGTATTCGTACCCTAGCGACAGGTCGGTCTGCGGCGAAAGGTGGTAGCTGAAGCCGGCCGACACCGAGTTGTTCAGGATGCCCGGCGAGAAGTAGTTAGCGTTGGTGTGGTCGGAGTCCACCGCTGCACTCGCGCGCTTGAAGCCAGCGCGCAGGGTCAAAGACTGCACGGCGTTCCACGACACACCGAAGCGGTACACGTTCTGGCTATTCAACCCGGCGCCGTCGGGGTTATTAAAGAAGCCGACCTTGTCCCACTCAATGCGCAGGTAATCGGCGGCAACCGTCAAATCCGGCGTCAGGTGCAGCGCCAGGCCTATGCCCGCCAGCTCCGGCAGATCCAGATGTCCACCGGAAATCGCCAGCAGATCGTCCTTGTAGCCAGACGCATCGCTGAAGCGCATTTTCGGCGAATACGAAGCGCCGACGCTGAGCAGAGGATTGATTTTCCATAAGCCCCCTATCCGCCAACCAAGCCCGGTGGTGGTGACGATGCCGTGGGTCGGCGAAACCCCCAGGCTGCCATCCGGCTGCGGTGCGACGAGGCCGCGAGCCTGCAATTGCTGGATGCCCAGCAGCACGGAGAAACCCACGGAGAAATCATCGGTGAGCTTGTACGCGATGGTTGGCGCAAAGTTGATGTGGGTGATCTTGGTTTTCACCGCCGGAAACCCCTTCCCCGGAATGGCCGCGTGGCTGTAGTCGGAGCCGGAGCCGATCGAATACAGCGACATGCCCACCGAAGTCCGCTCATCGAGCATGAAGTTAACGCCACCGGAGGGCACCGGTACGCGGACCTTGAAATCATCACGATTGTGTTCGTTGCCAAAGCTTGAACGGAAGCTGCCGAAGAACAGCTGCACATCACCATCAATGCGATTGCCCAACTCGACCATGCCCGCCGGGTTGTCGCTGGCAATGGCGGTGGATTGCGGGAACGCCATGGACGCGCCGCCCATTTGCGCCGACTCAACACTGGCGGAGGTGGGAATGTTGAAGTTCATCGCCGATGCGCAGTCAATCGAAGAGGCGCACAGCAGCCCCGTCGCCAATGCATTCAGCATAGTTTTCTTGTTATTCATCGTTACGCCTGCACAGTTTATTTATTGTTGTTGGAACTGATCGATCAAAGCGTTTACAGCGCACGTATGGGGCTTGAAAACAGCGTCGAAACCACGATCTCGCCCCAAAAAGCGAAATACGTTCGCGGTATCGATACAACGACTTAGAAGGCGACCTTGTCGCGCCCTTTCAACTGCATGATTTCCCGCGCTTCATCCGGAGTCGCAACCGAGAAGCCCAGCGACTCGATCACCGCCTTGATGGCGCTCACCTGTTCGGCATTGCTCTGCGCCAACCTGCCTTTGCGCAGCCACAGGTTGTCTTCCAGCCCCACCCGCACATGGCCGCCCATCAATAACGATTGGGTCGCGATGCGCGGCTGTTGCGCACCGACACCCAGCACCGACCAGTGATAGCTGTCGCCAAACAGGCGGTCAGCGGTGCGCTTCATGTGCACGACATCTTCGGGGTGGGTGCCAATGCCACCGCGAATGCCGAATACCGACTGAATGAACAACGGATCCTTCAAAAACAGGCGGTCGCGAAAATGCGCAGCGGTGTACAGGTGGCCGATGTCGTAGCACTCGATCTCGAAGCGCGTATCGTTCTCGGCACAGGCGGCCAGGATCTGGGCGATGTCCTTGAAGGTGTTGCGAAAGATCCGCTCCTCACTGGCCGCCAGATACGGCTGTTCCCACTCATGCTGAAACTCGGTGTATCGCTGCAGCAGTTCATACATACCGAAGTTCATCGATCCCATGTTCAGCGAGGCGATCTCCGGGCTGAACTGCAGGGCTGGCGCTATGCGTTCTTCCACCGACATGGTCGGCGCACCGCCGGTGGTCAGATTCAGGACCACGTCCGATTCGCGTTTGATCTGCGGCAGAAAATGCTCGAACAGACGCGGGTCCTGACTCGGCATGCCGCTCTGCGGATCACGGGCATGCAGGTGCACCACCGCTGCTCCCGCCTCTGCCGCTTCGATGGCCGAGCGGGCGATCTGCTCGGGTGTGATGGGCAGATACGGCGACATCGACGGCGTATGAATGGAACCGGTAATGGCGCAGGTGATAATGACTTTTGGCACTTTGGCAGCCATGGCTGTTTTTCCCCGAGGCAAATGGATGCATGGAGCGGCATCGAGGTTCGATGCCGCTACGTTGCGGTTATCGCGGCTCGTCAACGATGGTGTTTTCGATATAGCCCAGGCCGGTGATCTCAACTCTCACCACATCGCCGGCCTGCAGGAACACCTGAGGCTGCATGGCGATACCAACGCCTGCTGGGGTGCCAGTGATCAGAATGTCGCCAGGCTCAAGCGTCATGACTTCGCTCAGGTAAGCGATCTGCCGGGCGATGCTGTAGGTCATCAATTCGGTCGAGGAATGCTGACGGCGTTCACCGTTGACGCTCAGGGTCACGGTCAGTTGCTGCGGGTCGGCGACTTCATCGGCGGTGGTGATCCACGGGCCGATGGGGCCGTGAGTGTCGAAGGACTTGCCCAGCGTCCAGGTTGGGCTCTTGGCCTGCCAGTCGCGGGCGCTGACGTCGTTGGCCACGAAGTACCCGGCCACGTGCTGCAATGCTTGCTGTTCGCTGATGCGCCGACCGCCCTTGCCGATCACCACGCCCAGCTCTGCCTCGTAGTCGAGGCGCTCGCACACCGCCGGGTGATGCACATCGTCGAACGGACCGTTGATGCAGGTGATCTGTTTGCTGAACCAGACCTGCGAGGTCGGAATAGCTACGCCAAGGCGTAGCGCCTCGGCTTCGTGGTCCTTGTAGTTCATGCCCAGGGCCAAGAACTTACCCGGGCGCAGAATAGGTGCCTCCAGCTTCACTTGATTCAACGCAACACTGTTGTGATCGTTGAGCCCCACCTCGCGGGCGGCAGCCATCGCTTGGGGGTTGCCAAGGAGAGTGCCCACATCAACCAGATCGGCATTTGGCAACAAAGCATCGATGTTGGTTATAAGCTGGTCTCGTACCAAACCAATCGAAGTCTTGCCGTTGTAGGTATATCGAGCGATTTTCATGAGCGTTCCTATTATGACTATTAGCGTAAAAGCAAGATCAATCGAGAAAGTCTGGAGACAACGGCGGCGCCCATTGCGCCAGGGCGTCAGGAGACAACGGTTCGCTGCCCACTGGCATCGCGTCGTTGACCAGGTCACCGTCGGTCCAGTGCTCGACCTTGTTGCCGAACGGATCGAGCCAGTAGTCGAAAATCTGGCTACCCTGCACGTGGCGGCCGATACCCCATGAATGGCGACGGTTCTGCTGGCGCAGGTACTGGTTGCCGCAGGCCAGGTCGTCCCAGTCGAGCACCTCGAAAGCGCAGTGATCGAAACCCGGCTCCGCAGCTCCCAGATTCAACAGCGCCACGGTGTGATGGTCGGTGTATTCCTCGCCCAGCCCGCAGTGCATGAAGGCCGCCACGGTGTTGCCCGGGTTCGCGGCGTAATAGCTGTCCGAAACCCGCAGCCCGAGCACGTCTTGGTAGAAGGCGAACATTTCCTTGAAGTTGACCGTCTTGAGCACTACGTGGCCCAGGCGCATCACGCAGGACGGTTGCACGCTGACCCGATTGGTGCTGCCCAGGCGTCGGCGGTCATCAACCGTATTCAGTTGTAGGGCAGGACGCACGTCCTGCACCTCGACCGTCTGGCCGCCATACAGCAGATCAACCCGCAGCCCGTCCGGATCACGCAGCGTCACGACCCAGCCGGCGCCCAACTCGTCATTGGGCCGCACCGGGCTTTCGAAGCGCTCACCGATAGCCTGCAAGGCTTGCAAGCTGTCCATGCGGTAGCCGACGCCAAGCGCCTTGGCTGGGCCTAGCTCGGCGATGTAGGCCGGATAGCCGCCGTGGTAGGCGGACATGTGCAAGGCGGTCTCCGTGCGGGCGTGGTGACGCAGGCCGAAGTCGCGCAGGAAATCGGCCTGGACATCCAGATCCGGCACCTGATAACGGACGTAGGCGATATCGCGTACAGCAATCATGCTGTGCTCCTTTATTGTCATTGTTGGAGGGCATCGTGCGGATCGCCGGGCCCCGGAGCCCGGCGATGGTTCAGCCCAGATCGAACCAGCAGGTCGCCGGATCCAGCGCGTGAAGCTGCTTGTAGGAACCCGAATAGAACAGCAATGGCCTGCCGTCCGACTCCTCGATTGCCTGCACATCAGCGGTGTAGATCAGATGATCACCACCGGCGTGCACCGCATTGGCCCGCACCGCCAGTTGCACCAGCGCACCGGCCAACACCGGCGCCTCACCCAGCAGGCGATAGTCCGGCTCCAAATCCGCTTGCGGACGGCCGCCGAAATGGCTACTCAGCGCCTCGTTGTCCTCGCGCAGAAAGCTGATGCCGAAGGCATCACCTGGTTTGACGCTGGCAGCGAAGCGCGCCTGATTGCGCACCGCGATCAGCACCATGGGCGGGTCCATCGACAGCGACATGAACGCATTGGCCGTCATGCCGCTGAACTGCCCTTCGTGGCTGAAAGTGATCACGGTGACGCCTGTGGCGAACTTGCCCATCACGCGGCGAAAGATTCGCGGTTCCACTTCTTTGATTTGCATGGTGCTCACTCCCGGTCGATACGCATTGCGGGTTCGCATTCAAATGAACGGTGTACCCGGCGTATTGCCGCAGAGAATCCGGCCGTAGGTCTCGAAGTTGGTGTTGGGGCTGACGATGCCGTGCAGCGAGGCGATGCGTGCGTCCTGCCAGATGCGAGTCATCGGATTGTTGACCGAGGCCAGCGAGCCCCCAGATGCCGAAGCCAACAGGTCGACCGCCTCCCAGATCAGTGTTTCGGCATAACCAACGTCGCGGCGAACCTTGGCTCGTTCATTGAACGCCATGTAACTGCCCGAAGCCGCGCTGGCATCAATGGCGTCGGCGTGGCGCTCGAGAATCACGCGGGCCGCATCGATCTTCGCCGAGGCCTCGCCCACTTGCAGGTGGGTGATCGGCGCTTCGGACTGCTTCGCGTACCAGGAGTACTGAATGCCGCGCCGTGGCAGGGTCTCTAGGAAGGTTTCCAGCGCCGCCACGCCCAGGCCCAGCGCCGGGAACGCCAGGATGATCGCCAGCATCGGCATGCACGCGCTCTGGTAAAGCGACTCACCGGCCAGGTGCGTGGCCAGGTAATCGCCCTCGATGGCCCGGGTCACCGAGGCGATGCGCGAGTGCGGCACGAAGACCTTGCTGGCGGTGACAGTAGAGCTGCCACTGCCGCTGATGCCGATCACATTCCAGTCATCGAGAATCTGCAACTGCTCGACAGGAATCAGCGCCACGCCTTGATCAACCACCTTGCCGTGCTCGTCGACCAGCGGAATGCCGAGCATGTCCCAGGTCGCATGGTTGACCCCGGAGTTGAAGCCCCACATGCCCTCCTCGATCAGATAACCGCCTTCGACCTTGCGCACCACCGCCTTGCGCGGCGAGAGCACGCCCGTGACGCGGGCGGGTTTGGTGCCGCAGAACACCTCTTGAGCCGCCTCTTCACCGAAGAAGGCCGCCGCGCACCAGGTGGTGACGTTGGTCAGCGCCGCGACCCAGGCCACCGACGCATCACCACGACCCAGCTCGGCCACCACTTCCAAAAAGGTGCGCACCGACACTTGGCTGCCGCCATAGCGACGGGGTGTGGTCAGGGTCAGCAGGCCGCCCGCTTCGAGGTCGGCCAGGGTATCGGGCGGCAGGCGTCCCAGTTGCGCGGTGTCTTTGCTGCGGGCTTTCAAGCGGGGCACCAGGGTACGGGCGTAATCGAGAAGCGTGGCGGCGGTCTGCGCCTGATCAGCAGCAGCATGGGCGGGTTCGGAATAGAGAATTGCAGTCATTGCTTCACCTGTTTTTCGTGTTGTTGTTATCGGTCTCCAGGCCGGGGTGTCACCGTACCGGAGCATTATTGATATATTCATCATTTTTGATAGAGTCATCAATATATTTTTTGAGAATGTCCTCAAAAAATTTTTAGCCCCCGATTGGGTCGCACCTGACGCCCAAAAAACGAGATTCCAAAGATTCATTCAACAACGACAAGAGAAGTGCAAATGCCCGAATTCAATGCTCCGCTGCGCGACATGCGCTTTGTGCTCAACGAACTGTTCCAGGCCCCTGCCCTCTGGGCCGATATGCCTGGACTTGCGCAACAGATCGACGCCGAAACGGCCGACGCCATCCTGCAAGAAGCGGCCAGCATCACCAGCGGGCTAATAGCGCCGCTCAACCGCAGCGGCGATGAAGAGGGCGTGAGTTTTTCAGACGGCAAGGCCGCCACCCCAGCCGGGTTCCTCGATGCCTACGCAACGTATTCTCGAGGCGGGTGGGTCGGGCTCAGTGGCAACCCCGAGTACGGCGGATTGGGCGCTCCGAAGATGCTTTCAGTGTTGTTCGAAGAAATGCTCTATGCCGCCAATAGCAGCTTCGCGCTGTATTCGGTCTTGAGTTCAGGCGCCTGCCTTGCCCTCGATACCCATGCTGACGAAGCCCTGAAAAGCCGCTACCTGCCGGCAATGTACGAAGGCCGCTGGGCCGGTTCGATGTGCCTGACCGAGGCCCACGCCGGGACCGATCTAGGCCTGATCCGAAGCCGTGCCGAACCCTGCACAGACGGCAGTTATAGGATCAGCGGCAGTAAGATTTTCATCACCGGCGGTGAGCAGGACCTGACCGAAAATATCATTCACCTGGTCTTGGCCAAACTCCCTGATGCGGCGCCTGGCGCCAAAGGCATTTCGTTATTTCTGGTCCCTAAAGTGCTGGTCAATGAAGATGGCTCTCTAGGCAGCCGTAATACCGTTAGCTGCGGCTCGATCGAGCACAAGATGGGAATCAAGGCCTCAGCGACCTGCGTGATGAACTTCGATGGCGCCACCGGTTGGCTGATTGGTGAACCTGGCAAAGGCTTGGCAGCGATGTTCACGATGATGAACTACGAGCGCCTGTCCATCGGCATTCAGGGATTGGGCTGCGCCGAAGCCTCCTACCAGAACGCGCGCAAATACGCACAGGAGCGCCTGCAAAGCCGCTCTGCCGATAAGACGGCCGTCTCGGCTGGCATCGCCGACCCGATCATCGTCCACGGCGACGTGCGCCGCATGTTGTTGACTATCAAGGCCATGACCGAAGGCGGCCGCGCATTCGCCTGCTACGTCGCACAACAACTGGACCTGAGCAAGTACTCCCCTGACCCGCACGCGCGTTCGCGTGCCTCCCTTCTCGTCGCGCTTCTGACACCCGTGGCCAAGGCATTCTTCACCGACAACGGCCTGGAAAGCTGCGTGCTGGGCCAGCAAGTATTCGGCGGCCATGGCTACATCCGCGAATGGGGCCAGGAGCAGCTGGTGCGCGACGTGCGCATCGCTCAGATCTACGAAGGCACCAATGGCATTCAAGCCCTGGACCTGCTCGGTCGCAAGGTACTGGGAGGCTCGGGCGAGGCGCTGCAGTTATTCGCCGACGAAATCCGCGAACATGCTCAGCACACGCGCTCCGGGTACGCTACCCCGTTGCAATCGGCCCTAGACCGGTTGGTCGATCTGAGCCAATGGCTGAGGGAGCAAGCCGCCTCCCACCCCCACATCATCAGCGGCAGCTGCGTGGAGTACCTGCACCTGTTCGGCTTCGTTAGTTATGCGTACCTGTGGTCGCGAATGGCCGAACTCGCCGACCGTTACTACGACACCGACACTCAGTTTTACGGCGCCAAACGTGCCACCGCCGAGTTTTTCTTCGCACGGCTGCTGCCACGCATCGAGAGCCTGGAAGCCTGTATCCGCAATGGCACCAACTCGCTGTATGCGCTGACCGCCGAGCAGTTCTGACCTCATCGTGTAGCGGCCAGCCCACAGAGGCTGGCGCTGTACGCAAACATTACCATCACCGTCGAGAGGCCCAATGAACTCTACCCCTCCCTCGAACCCGAACGCCGCCGCTGTCGAGCCCTCGCGCATCGATGTGCACGCGCATTATTTGCCCAAACATTATCGCGAAGAGGTCATCGCTGCCGGACGAGGCCAGCCAGACGGCTTTCCGTACCTGCCGGACTGGAGCGCAACGCAAGCGCTGGAGGTGATGGATCGCAACGGCATCGCCACCGCCATGTTGTCGATTTCATCCCCAGGCGTTCATTTTGGCGATGACGCCAAAGCACGCGCGCTCTCAAGATCGGTCAACGAGGACGGCGCCCGGACGGTGCACGATTACCCCGGTCGCTTCGGGCTGTTCGCGTCCCTGCCGCTACCTGATGTCGAAGGCTCGCTGCGCGAGCTTAGCTATGCGATGGATGTCTTACACGCTGACGGCATCGTGATCGAAACCAACCACCACGGAATTTATCCAGGCGATGCGCGCCTTGATCCGGTCTTCGAAGAACTGAACCGGCGCAAGGCCGTGCTGTTCATCCACCCCACTTCCCCAAACTGCGCATGCTGCAACCAAACCCTGACCATGGGCTACCCTGCACCTCTGATCGAATTCCTGTTTGAAACCAGCCGCGCCGTCACGAACATGATCTTGCAGGGCACCCTCGATAGATTCCCCGACATCCGCTTGATCATCCCCCATGCAGGCGCCACCTTGCCGTTGCTGCTGGATCGCCTCGTCGGGACATCGGTGTTGCTGAATCTGCCCTCACCCTTGACCAGCGAGCGAATGGCGAAGTTGATCCGTAGCCTGCATTTCGACGTGGCGGGCTTTCCAGTCCCTAATCAATTAAAACTGCTGCTTGAGGTCGCCGACCACAACAAGCTGCTCTACGGCAGCGACTGGCCGTTTACGCCGGAGCCTGTGGTCAGCACATTATCCCAGATACTCGATGGCACGCCGTTGCTCAAGCCAACTCTGCTGCAACGAGTGCTGCGCGATAACGCGTTGACCCTGTTCCCTAGACTTGCCTGAAGGATCAGGCCATCGGGTGCGGCTGAGTCCCGATGGCCTGGCTTACGTAGCAACCGATCCTGCGATGCAGCATTGAGCGCGCGCAAAAAAAAGAGCCCACATCAACAGCATGCGGGCCCAAGGGGAGGAGACTCTAGATCGGACGTTTGCGGTCAGTGAGCTTAACGGGTGGCGAGCTCCGTGCTCTCTCCACCTCCCAGCGCCTTGTAGAGCGATACCAGATTGTTGATCCGGGCAAGCTTGGTATTGACCAAACTTTGCTGAGCGCTGAATAGATTGCGCTGCGCGTCCAGGGCGTTGAGGTAAGTGTCCACGCCCTCGCGATACCGACTGTCGGCCAGCACATAGTTACGGTGGTTGGCTTGTTCGAGCCGGGTCTGAGCGATGACTTGGGTGGTCAACGAATCTCTGGCAGCCAGGCCATCGGCGACTTCACGAAAAGCGACTTGAATGGCCTTTTGGTAATTAGCGACCTCAATGGAGGACTGCACCCGAGCGACGTCAAGATTCGCCTGATTGCGTCCAGCATTGAAAATCGGGATGTTGATTGATGGCACGAAGCTCCAGGTGCCTTGCCCACCGGAGAACAGTTGGCCCAAATCAGCGCTGGCCGCTCCCGCAGAGGCCGTCAGCGTAATGCTGGGAAAAAACGCCGCCCGCGCTGCACCGATATTGGCATTGGCAGCCTTGAGCTGGTGCTCGGCCTCCAAAATGTCAGGTCGGTACATCAGCAGGTCCGACGGCAGCCCCACCGGCAACTGCTCATCAACCGCCTGGGCGTCGATGGCGACCATCGCAAACATTTCAGGCGCTAGCGGCTTGCCCACCAACAGCACCAGCGCGTTCCTATCCTGAGCCACTTGCCGCCCGTACTGCGCCTGCGCAGCTTCAGCGGTGCGCACGGTGCTCTCGGCCTGGCTCAGGTCAAGCTCCGTCGCAATCTGCTGGTCGTAGCTGCTTTTGACCAACGCATAACTATCCTGCTGGCTGGCCAGCGTTTTGCGGGCTATGCCTAGCAACTGCTGATCCGCCTGCAACTGGAAATAGGCGCTGGCGACTTCTGCGATCAGCGCCACCTTCACGCTACGTTGCGCCTGGATTGTGGAGAAGTAGAGCTCCAGCGCTTGTTGATTGAGGCTACGAACCCGCCCGAAAAAGTCCAGTTCGTAGGCGGTAAACCCCACGCCCGCGCTGTACTGATGGGTTATCTGATTGTCGCCAGTGGTACTCAGATCAGCCGGTACGCGCTGACTGGCGCCCGAACCCGACGCATTGATCGAGGGCAGCAGATCGGCCTGCGAAATCCGGTACTGCGCGTGAGCCTTTTCGATGTTCAGGGCCGCTACACGCAGGTCGCGATTGTTCAGCAGTGCCTGAGTGATCAACTCGCGCAGCGCGTCGCTCCTGAAGAACTGTTGCCACGCCACGCGCGGCGCATTGGCTTGCGCAATTGGCGAGGTTCCCCAGCCCTGCCCCACCGGGGCCTCTGGACGTTGGTAATCTGGGATCAGCGAACAGCCGCCAACGCCCATCAGCGCCACCAGCACGGTGGCGCGCAGTCGGAAAATGCTCATCGCTGCTCTCCGGAGAGTTGTGCATGGGACTTGCTAAGGCTTGGGGCTTTCTTGCCAAACAAGTTGCAGATCACGACAAAGAACATCGGCACGAAAAACACTGCCAAGAAGGTTGCCGTGACCATGCCGCCGATGACACCAGTACCGATGGAGTGCTGACTGCCGGAGCCTGCGCCGTTGGAAATCGCCAGCGGTAGGACGCCGAGCATGAACGCCATCGATGTCATGATGATCGGCCGCAGGCGCAGGCGCGCCGCTTCCACTGCCGCTTCAAACAAGGGCTTGCCCTGCTCCTCATGCAGTGCTTTGGCGAACTCGACGATCAGGATCGCGTTTTTCGCCGACAGGCCTACCGTGGTCAGCAACCCGACTTGGAAGAACACATCGTTTGACAGCCCACGCAGCAGCGTCGCCATTACGGCACCGATGACACCCAGCGGCACCACCATAATCACCGACACCGGTACCGACCAGCTTTCGTACAAAGCCGCCAGGCACAGGAACACGATCAATATCGAGATCGCATACAGCGCAGGGGCTTGGGATCCGGACATGCGCTCTTCATAGGACATCCCGGTGAACTGCAGACCAATGCCATCAGGCAGCTGTTTGGCGATACGCTCCACAGCCGCCATGGCGTCGCCGGAGCTGTAACCTGGAGCCGGCTCGCCCTGAAGCTCGACCGCGGCGATACCGTTGTAGCGCTCAAGCTTGGGCGAACCATACGTCCAGTGACCGGTCGCGAATGCTGAGAATTTCACCATCTCGCCACGGGCGTTGCGGACATACCATTTGTCGATATCTTCCGGGGAAATCCGCGCTGCCATTTCGCCCTGAACATAGACCTTCTTTACCCGGCCACGATCGATGAAGTCATTGACGTAGGATGAGCCCCATGCCGTCGTCATTGTGTTGTTGATATCCGCGATACTCACTTGCAAAGCCCGGGCCTTCTCGTTGTCGATTTGAACCTGATACTGTGGTTCGTCACTCAGGCCGTTGGGGCGCACACGGGCCAGTACCGGGTCTTGCGCCGCCAGTTGAAGGAACTGATTGCGCGCTTGCATCAGACTTTCGTGGCCGAGCCCGGTGCGGTCTTGCAGGTACATATCAAAGCCGCTGGCATTACCCATTTCCATAATGGCGGGCGGAATGAACGCGATCACGAATCCATCTTTGATCTGAGAAACTCGCGCCTGAATACGTCCCGCCAGAGAACTAATCGTGGTGTCGTCACCGGTGCGCTCTTCCCAAGGCTTAAGAGCAACGAAAAGCATGCCCGAGTTCTGTCCTCTACCGGCAAAGTTGAAGCCATTGACGGCGTAGGCCGAATCAACGATGCCGCTTTCATGCACAAGCAAGTAATCCCGGACTTCATCAAGCACTGCCTGGCTTCGCTCGGCGCTGGTATTGGGTGGCATCTGCACCTGGATAAAAACCGTTCCCTGATCTTCCTCAGGCAAGAATGCCGTCGGGATCTTCGGGAAGAGCAGGATCACGCCGCCAATAATTGCTGCATACACAAACAGGAACAGCTTCCTGCGTCGGGCGATAATGGCTAGCCCTCCCCTGTATTTGTCTGCTGCTTGATCGAACGAGCGATTGAACCATCCAAAAAAGCCTTTCTTATGGTGATGATCGGCATGCACAGGTTTGAGCAGGGTGGCGCACAACGCAGGTGTGAAGATCAACGCTACCAAAACCGACAAGGCCATGGCCGAAACAATCGTCACAGAGAATTGGCGATAGATGATGCCCGTGGCCCCGCCGAAGAATGCCATTGGCACGAACACCGCCGACAATACCAACGCGATGCCTACCAGCGCGCCTTGGATTTGCCCCATCGATTTGCGCGTGGCCTCTTTCGGAGAAGAGCCGTCCTCAATCATGACCCGTTCGACGTTTTCCACCACAACGATGGCGTCGTCCACAAGCAAACCGATGGCCAGCACCATCCCGAACATGGTCAAGGTATTGATTGTAAAACCAAAGGCTGCTAGCACCCCGAATGTACCAAGCAACACCACTGGCACTGCAAGTGTCGGGATCAGAGTGGCGCGGATGTTCTGCATGAATAGGTACATCACGAGAAACACCAGCAGGATGCCCTCGAACAGCGTCTTAACGACCTCGTGAATAGAAGCTCCAACTACTGGCGATGTGTCGTAGGGATAGGCGACCTTCAAGCCTTTGGGCAAATAGGGCTCCATTTCAGCTACGGTGGCGCGCACGGCCTTGACCGTATCAAGCAGGTTCGCGCCAGTGGCTAGGCGCAAGGCTATGGCCGAGGCCGGCTTGCCATTGTAGGTGCCGGAGATGCTAAAGCTCTCGGCGCCCAGCCCGACTTCGGCGACGTCTCGAACGCGAACCTGTGAGCCATCCGGATTGACTTTGAGAAGAATCTCGTTGAATTCCTCTGCGCTTTGCATCCGGGTCTTGCCCAGAATCGTCGCGTTCAGTTGCACCCCTTTATGAGTCGGCAGGCCGCCGAGCGAGCCTGATGATATCTGCACGTTTTCCGATTGCACGGCATCGATCACGTCTTGAGGTGTGAGCTGATAACTCACCAGTTTCTGCGGATCGACCCAAATGCGCATGGCATATTGCGAGCCCAGCAACAGGAAGTCACCGACACCCTTGGAACGGGTGATCGGATCTTTTAGGTTGGAGGCAATGAAGTTGCCGATGTCAAAATCGTCCATCGAGCCATCTTCGGAATACAGCGCCAGGATCAGCATGAAGTTGATCTGATACTTCGCCACGCGAAGGCCCTGCTTCTGTACCTCTTGAGGCAGCAGCGGAGTCGCCAGTTGCAACTTGTTCTGCACCTGTACCTGGGCGATGTCGGCATTGGTGCCTTGGTCGAAGGTGACGATGATGGTTGCACTGCCGTCGCTGTTGCTTTCCGCCGACATGTAGCGATAGCCATCGAGGTTGTTGAGCTGCTGCTCGATCACCTGGACCACAGTGTCCTGTACGGTCTGCGCCGAAGCGCCCGGATAGGTCACCGTGATGCTGACCGCAGGGGCCGCGATGTTCGGATACTGGTTGATCGGCAGTTTCAGGATCGACAGAGCACCCGCCAGCATGATCACAATCGCGATCACCCAGGCGAAGATCGGCCGGTTGATAAAAAAGTTAGCCATTGAGAATTACCTGTAATGCGAGAAACGCCGTAGCGTCATGGCTGAGTGCCGGTCAGGGTCGCTGCGCGGCACTGCCTATCGTTGCGTTGGGGGCGACATTGCGCGCCGGCACCGGGGCCAATTCCATGCCAGCTTTGACCCGCTGCACGCCTTCTGTGATGACCTGATCGCCTGCGTTAAGGCCAGATTCCACCAACCATTGGTTGCCCAGGGTGCGCATGACTTTGAGCTCGCGGAGCTCTGCCTTGTTACCTGCACCTATCACAAACGCTATGGCTTGTCCCTTCAAGTCACGGGTCACGCCCTGCTGCGGAACAAGAATTGCCTGTTCGCGTACACCTTCTGCCAGCTTGGCGTGAACGAACATTCCAGGCAGCAGGATGTTTTCGGGGTTAGGAAATACGGCACGCAGGGTCACAGCCCCTGTGCCAGGATCGACCGTCACCTCGGTAAATTTCAGCGTTCCCGGTTGGGCGTACGCGGTGCCGTCCTCCAGAGTCAGCTGAACCTGGACTTGATCAGGACCGGCCATGCTCAGTTGTCCGGACGCCACCTCCCGGCGCAGCCGCAACAAATCGGTGGATGCCTGAGTGACGTCGACATAGATCGGATCAAGCTGGTTGATCGAAGCGAGCGCCTCTGTCTGATTGGTGCTGACTAACGCCCCTTCCGTCACATTAGAACGGCTGATGCGACCATCGATCGGTGCCAGAACTTTGGTGTACTCGAGGTTGATTTGCGCCATTTTTAGATCGGCCTGTGCCTGACGGAAATTAGCATCGGCGTCGTCGAACTGCTGGCGGCTGATTGCGCGGCTTTCCACGAGGGTCTTGTAGCGCTTGGCCAGGTTGCGCGTGGTATTCAGATTAGCCTTGGCTTTGTCGTACTCCGCCTGATAACTCGAGGGGTCGATCTGGTACAGCTGTTGTCCTTTTTTCACCATCGCGCCTTCGTTGAACAGACGCTTCTGGATGATGCCACTGACCTGTGGGCGCACTTCAGCGACACGTAAAGCTGAGGTGCGTCCTGGCAGCTCACTGCTCAACAACACACTCTGAGCCTTGAGCGTGACAACGCCCACTTCCGGAGGCTTCGGAACCCCAACCTGCGCCGCTTCCTTGCAACCGGCAAGTAGCAACAATGTCATCGGCAGCACCCGGCAGACCTGCCGGGAAGGTTTGATTTTCATTCGATACTCCTTTGAAGCGTGAGCGGACAACGGCCACCCCGCTGACACAGCGGCAGAAATAAATTGACGATGCAAAGCGCGTCGCCCGCAATGCGGTTCGGTGTATCATAATGCGGTCATTTCAAATTATGCAACTGAGTAGGAAGTGATGGGGTGATGGAATCTGTAAACTCGGCCTCTTAGTCAAAGACGCAATGCGCGCGCCGCAGGCCCCCCATCGTATGAGGCAGAAAATGAGTAATGGGATAGACACTGATATCGAAAACGCTCGTTCGAGCGGTATTCAAGTGATCGCACGCGCTAGTGCCGTGATGCGCGCGCTTGGGCGTCATCCACAGGGTTTGAGCCTGACCGCTATCGCCCAAGAAGTAGGCCTAGCACGGTCTACGGTGCAGCGAATCGTTGCGGCTCTTGAAACCGAGCAGTTGGTGGAAGCGATGCGTCCCGGTAACGGATTTCGCTTGGGCCCCGCACTCGCGCAATTGATCCATCAGACCCACACCGACATTATCTCTATCGCGCGGAAGGCACTCGAATCACTGAGCGAACAGCTGCAGGAAACAGTCATTTTGTCCTGCATTAGTGGCAAACAGGTGGTTGTCATTGATCGAGTGATCGCCGAGGTAGAACTGCGGGTGGTTTTCCCTATGGGACGCTCGTTGCCAATGCATGCAACGGCTGACGGAAAGGCGCTGCTCTCGACGTTGACCGATGACGATGTCGAACAATGGTTGGGCACTGAGCTTCAGCGTTTCACCGATTCGACACGAGACTTCTCATCACTCATGGATGAGCTGAGTCGAATCCGTGTTAGCGGCTTTGCCACTGATGATGAAGAACACACCCCGGGGATCAGTGCTTGCGCAATCCTGATTCCGACTTTTATGGGACCGCATGCAGTCACCGTTGTGGCTCCTCAGTCACGTTATCGGACACGCGCAGGCCAATACAGGCAAGCATTGGAAGATTGCAAAGCTTCGATCATCAAACTCGTGGGCGGTGTTTGAACCTCATATCAAGTGCATGAAAGAGAGGGCGCGTTATGGCCAGGAAACCCAAAGAGCAATCAGACAAGACTTATGACCTGCTTCTGGATGCCGCCGAACAAGTTTTCAGTGAAAACGGCTATGCCAACACGACGTTGCAGGAAATCGCTGAGCGCGCCGGTCTGACTCGCGGTGCGATCTATTGGCATTTTCGTGACAAAGCGCAGTTGCTGGATGCCTTGCTTGAGGACGTACAGTTGCCGTGGGACCGTTTGCCCAAGCAGTTTGTTTCTCTTGAACAGGCGCCCTCACCCAAGGAGTTGGGAGAGATCATTAGCCAGGCAGTACAGGAAACCGTTGATGACTCGCGACAGCACAGGATCACGTTGATACTGCTGAAGCGCACAGAAGTGGTTAGCGACGACCACCCGGCGCATCGCCGTTTGGTCGCGATTTTGGATCGTATCAAAAACTACCTGACCGTGGCGTTAAGCGCACGCTTTCGGCAGCAAGACGGGACCCCTCATAGCAACGTTCCAGTCGCGGTCGCAGGGGTAAAAGCTTATGTATCAGGCATGGTCTCTCATTGGGTAATGAAACCTGCCGAAACTGATCTCACAGTTATGGCCTTCACGATCGAACGATTGATTTTTGCTTTGTTTGAGCCAGGCAATTTAAAGGTGCAGCGCTCGAGATGATCAGATTGCTCGCTGCGCTAACCTTGATTGCTCTGGCCGTCAGATGAGGAGTTCTGCTCCACGTCCTTGAGCGTGCAACTGGCTAAGCGCCTCAGTTTTACAAGGCCAAAGCATATCGAAGCCACGGTTTGACAAACTATAAGTTACAGCCAGTCCGCTATACATCGGACATTGCGCCTCCAACGGCCAAGTACCAATAGTTTCAAACGATCGTGTCCCAGGACGTGGTGTAACTCATCATGGCTCTGGCCACTGAGTTTGCCGTTTAGTTGATCACGGCCGACAGCTTGGCCTGCGGATTATCGCTGACCGCCTCGAAGGCCTCCAACTGCATATAGCGCCGTTGCAGGCACCACTCGTCGTTCTGCTCCAGCAGCATTGCCCCAACCAACCGTGTAATCGCCGGATCGTTGGGGAAGATGCCCACCACTTCGGTACGCCGCTTGATCTCAGCGTTTAGCCGTTCCAGCGGGTTAGTGCTGTGTAACTGCTGTCGATGTGCCTTCGGGAAGGCCATGTGCGCCAGCACTTCATCTTCGCAGCCGTCCATGAGCGTGGCGATCTTGGGGTATTTCTCACGAAGTTGATCAGCCACCAGCCGCCATTGCTGATGGCATTCGGTTCGACTGTCCTGGGCAAACACCGTGCGCAGCAAGGCCGCTACCATGGTGCGCTGGCCCTTGCCGACATGGGCCATGGCATTGCGCATGAAGTGAACGCGACAGCGTTGCCAGGTCGCGTGGAAAACCTTGGAAACAGCGGCCTTGAGCCCTTCGTGAGCGTCAGAGATCACCAGTTTCACACCCCGCAGCCCGCGTCGCATCAGGCTTCTCAGGAAGTCCGTCCAGAACGGTTCGGCTTCCGACGGGCCAACCCGCATACCCAGCACCTCGCGCCCGCCGTTGGTGTTCACGGCCACAGCGATTATGACGGCGACCGAGACGATGCGCCCGGCCTCCCGCACCTTGACGTAGGTAGCGTCAATCCACAGGTAGGGCCAATCGCCCTCAAGCGGTCGATCAAGGAAGGCGTGGACGCGCTCATCGATCTCGCCAGCGAGCCTGGATACTTGGCTTTTCGAGATGCCGGACATGCCCATGGCCTTGACCAGTTCGTCGACCGAGCGCGTCGAAACGCCCTGGATATAGGCTTCCTGGATCACGGCTGCCATGGCCTTTTCGGCGGTGCGTCGTGGTTCGAGAAAACCGGGAAAATAGCTGCCCTGGCGCAGCTTGGGGATCTTCAGGTCAACGTCGCCAGCGCGAGTTTGCCAGAGGCGATCGCGGTAGCCGTTGCGGCTGTTTGTTCGGTCAGGGCTTTTGACGTCGAAACCGGCGCCGCACAAGCCCTCGACGTCGAACTCCATCATGCGCTGGGCAACAAACTGGATCATTTGCTTGAGCAGATCAGCGTCTGCCCCTTTCTCAACCAACTCGGTCAATGCGATAGTGGGCTTGGTCATCGTGGTTTCCTGGTGAAGGTTAAGTCCGCAAACTCAACGTTAGCCAAGAACCACGATGACCCACCTCTTTCGCCCGCAGGGCGCCTTCGGTTGGTTCAGTTACACCACTTCTAGGGACACGATCTTTCAAACATCAACGAGCTGTCCATCTGCTGTCCGCCATGGCTGGGCGCATAGCCCTTGTTTAGCTGGCTTTTCTGGATGGCGTCGACCTGCAGGTACGGTGCGAAATCCTTGAGTAGTGGCTGAAGCGCTCTCACAAGGCACCTGACGTCGATCCCACGTACGGAGTCAGGCGCCGCTGTCTGCGACCGGCTCCAGAAAAAACCAGTAGTAGATTGGCTTTTGACAGGCCCACGCGGGTTATTCATTGTGCAGAGGCGAACAGCTGACCTTGTCAGCACGCTGCGAAGTAGCTTGGGATCTGAAGGGCTACGATGTGCCATTGCGCATGATCCACTCCCCAGGTCGCCAAGCTTCCCATGATGCGACCAATCGACTGCCACTGCGGTCGGTGGAAGCACTGCTGTTCTCAATGTTTTCCCCCTACGGGCCACGCCCGTTGGGGCCGGCCCTCCCCCTGTCATCCGGAGGTCTGAATGAAGACACAAACAACGATGTACCAAGCGCTGTTGGCGGCTCAGTTTTGCGACGCACATGCCTCGCTGATCCTGCGCGTACTCAACATCAGCCAGGATCTGCCATTGCCCTTTGAACCGGGCAGGCTGCTCATGACTGATGGTGTGCAGGCGCTTCAAGATTTGGGAATGCTTGACGGCCTTCCCTACCTGATCCGGCATCTACTCTGCGACTGGGGAAACCTGGACCTGGCAGAATGGGCTATCAACCAGCAAGCGCTGCAAAACGGTGAGGGACTGTCCTCAGTCTACTACTCAGGCGCCAACGATGAGGTCTGCCTGTTCATCCGCACCGCCCCCAGCAGGACACATACCGTCATGCTGCTGGCCGATGAGTTCGACTGCATGCAAGACCTTCATAACCGCAAGTAACTGAATCCAACTGCTTGTCTACTCACCTTCACCGGTGAGTGGACTTTTTTACGAGGTCAGGAAAGAGGGATCAGCAGAGAGGAAGTATCAAGCGGCGAACGGGGCGTTCGCAGAGATGGGGCTCAACGCCGTGCGCCAGGCCAAGGGAACATCGCGTTCCTGACCTGGCGCAACGGTCGAACCTCAGAGCAGGTCGTCGGCCATCCAGCGCTGGACCTGTGTCCAGACCATGGTCAAGTTCAAGGCCGGCTCGCATTCGGTCATCAACATTGCCGCGTGCAGCATCGAGTGGGGATTCTGGATATCGGTGCCCTGCTCCTTCGAAATCCGCTGCCAGTGATTCCACAGGCGCATTTCCTCCTCATGACCGATCAGGGGCCAGCGCCCCTTGCGGTATTCGAGGCCCAGCATGTTGCGCCGAACCGCCACCTCCTTGGGTGGCAACCCGAACAGCTCCTGGATCATCGAAGCGCTCGCCCCCAAGCTGATTGCACGGCTGATCAAGGCCTCCTCATCACCGTCCCGGACATGCGCCAGCAAGCGATGGACAACCTCACCGTCGATCAGCAGCTTGAACCAGGGCACCGGTGAGTTTGCCAGGGCGCCCATGTATCGGGGATCGCTCAGGGTCGACAGGTCTTTCTCGTCAAACCCCATGGCCAGGCAATGACGCAGTTGGCCGTTCTTGATGTTGCTCATGATTTGAAAGGCTGCCGCCATATTCAAAGGGTGCATGTGTACCTCCACCATTCCATGGTCAGAAAGCGGCCCGCATGCGGGCCGGTAGGTTTCAGCTGAACGTGTTCAAGGGGCCGGCATCGGCCTCGTCGGGCTCCGGCACGAACTCGATGCCCAGCAGATCGACGCCGGGCCAGTCGTTCACGTGACTGACCAGCTCGAGCAAAAAGCCGTCTCGACTCGTCTGTTCCAGGCTGATGGTGAGTAGGACCCTGCAGGTCCCTTCGGCGGTGTTGTCAGAACTCAAATCCATGTGTGGGTACTCCGTGTGAAGGCGCTCGTATCGCGAAGCGATGAGCGTGATAACTGAGCCAGCGGAGCGAACTTTCTGAGGGCGAACGACGAAACCAGGGCCGTGTCGCAGCGCCTCATCCGATCCCCTGCTGCTCGTTGTTGTGCTGCACCTCAATATTTAGTTGTTGGGCTCAAATGCATCTGTAGGGCAAGGCGTCACGTTATTGAGGAAAAGCGGGCAGCTGCTGTGGGGTGCTCGTGGCTGGGTAGTCAGGGCGCGATGCCCCGCGGTCTGTAGGGAGCCGGTATCCGATTCAGGGTCGGTAAAAGCTTGTTGCAGAGCAGGCTTTGACGACCGCCCGTGGGCTCGTCATTGTGACGGGGCGTCTGGCTGACCTTGTCAGCGACATGCACAGTAGCTTGGGATCGGAGGGGCTACGACGCGCCATTGCGTGTGATCCAACCACCCGGTCGCCAAGCTTCCCACGATGCGACCACTCGACTGCCATTGCGGTCGATGGAAGCACGTTGTTCTTGATGTTTCCCCCATACGGGCCTCGCCCGTATGGGCAGGCCCTCCATGAAATCTGGAGGTCTGATGAAAATGGAAACCGTGTTTTACGGCGCGCTACGCAACAGCGGCATGCCGCATCGAAACGCGTCCGCTATCGTGAATGCGCTGGAGAAACAAATGACCACTGTCCTGGCTAGTAAGGCCGATCTCACCGAGGTTCGTAATGAACTGAAGACCGAGATCGCCACCTTCCGCACAGAGCTGAAGGCTGAAATCGCGGCAGTTCGTACAGAGCTGAAAGATGAAATCGCAGCGGTTCGCTCTGAGCTCAAAGACGTTCGCTTCGAACTGAAGGCAGACATCACGAAAGTGGCGACTGCCCTGAAGACCGTGGAGCAAAGCCTGCTCAAAGAGATGGCCAACCTGAACACCACGCTGACCGTGCGCATGGTGGTCGTCATGACCGCACTGCAAGGGATCGCCGGTAGCTTGTTGTTCGCGGCACTGAAGTTCTTCAACTAAGACACTCGTTGTCACCACCCACGCGGGGAATCCTCCCCGCCGGGCGAATTCTCCGCGTTCTATTTTGTGAACAGGAGAATCACCATGGAAAAATTACTGGACGTGCTGCGGCCGCTTTTTCCGTTTGTTCGTAACCCCTACGCGCCCCATTCGTTCCTACGACTGGATGCGTTACTCAAGCAGTTCACCATCGTCTGCACAGGCGAGCTGAAACTGCCCATCAATGGCCCAGGCGTCGGTTATCGCCAGGTCAAAGCGGAATACATCCTGGGCTACAGTGGTTCGATCGAGGATGCCATCAGGCTCTGCACCTCGAAGTTCTTCGACCTGTATGCCTACCCACAGATCCAGCCAGGTGCCCTGTTTGAACCGCACCGGGTCGAGGTCTACTACACCGCGGCCAAGGCCTATCGAGCCAGCACCCAAGCCATGGGCCTGGGCACTGCGTGTTTACTGCAAGGCGTGGTCGAGGAGTCGGAGATCGTTTGGCGTCGTCCCGCTGAAGTGACCCATGAGCTTTCTGAGGTTGAGCTCTGGTTGCGGATGTTTCAGCGCAAGATCACGGCTGAGACCTGCACCCACGAGACCGACATCGCTGATGTCGTTTACCGAGAAGCGCAGGAGTTGAAGCGGTTTTTCGAGCTGCTGAAATGGAGGAACCCCGTGCTCAAGGCACTCGATGAGACCGATGTGCTCTGCATACCGGAGCAGTATCCGCACTACAGCGGCAGCCAGTAAGGCGACGCCGATTCAAAACCATTGAGGTCAGGCTTCGGACCTGACCACCAGCCCTACTTCAGCCCGACTCGTTCGGGCTTTTCTATGTTTTTTCCAAACCGACCGAGCAGCGCTCAGCGCCGGCGAGCAGGTCTGCAAGCCGATCGGCCCATAAAACCCACACAACGCAAACCCGTTTTCCTGCTGCCCTGTCCTATCGCCTACGGCACGCTCGATGGATTTTCTTCGAGTGGAGTGCCGATATGCCCCTGACCATGAGACATCTTCGCCTGATCGCGCTGTCAGCGTCCTTTAGCGCAGACCTGGTGCAGGCCCAACCGACCGCCCAGGAACGCGCGCACCTGGAGGGTCTGCTGCGCCAGCTCGAGGTCGTGATGAGGCAGGTGCAAACCAGTGCCGCTCTGCCCACGGATGAGCAAGCGCGCTACACCTTCGACTACTCCCGCCTCTCGGCCGAACTGGAGCTGGTTCGCCAGGGCATCGTCGACCACCTCACGCCGTCACGTGTTCAGCCCCGAGACCTACCAGAGCTGACCGGTCACTACACCCAGGAGACCGAGCCCTCGCCATGAGCATGAGCCCAGCGCAATTGAGGTCAGGCTTTCCACGCGCGTGAAAAACTGTCTGTTAGCCATGGCTTATGGCAAGGGATGGTGGGAAGTGTGCTCCCTTTTTTCTCCAAAGAGCGCACCTCTGCTCAAGCGATAGCGCCCTGAGCTGTGCTAGCCTCATCCGCTTCAGGAGGTTGATTTTCATCGGTTTTGATCTCCTGACCGACACAGTGCTGCCCTGCTCACGGATTGATTCATGTCGCTCAAAGCCACCTTCGCCGCCGTCCTCAAAGCCATGCGCGCCACGCGTGGGATCTCACAGAAAACGCTGGCCGAAGTCAGTAGTCGCACCTACATCTCGAAGCTGGAACGTGGGCAATGCTGTCCGACGCTGGAAATGGTCACGGCCCTGAGTGAAGCACTGAATGTGAGCCCACTGACGCTGATTGCCATTACGCTGGGAGCACAGAGCGGTCAGCCCATCGAAAACCTGGTCAGCCGTATTGAGCAGGAAGCCGAAGAGCTGAAACGCTCTGGGGTACTCAAGCAACTGCAGATCCCGTCCGTTGAAGAGCCTGCTCCAACGCAGCGTCGCTCTCAGCCTCGAACCATAAACTCCACAGGCTCAATCCAGCAAACAGAGCTCTGCTTTGCCGATTAGTCGCTGTCGCGATTCAGAATCAAGGTTCGAGTCTGGCTGCGATCAGGTTCACAGCGAGCAGGCGTACTGTGACATCCAGTCATAGCCATACAGGCTGGCATGAACGAACACGCGCCGCTCAGAGGCGGATCAAGGATGCTACCAATCACAGCGAGTCGGTCTAGGTTATTCGAAGGAATAGGTGTAGTGGTCAACAATTCCCGGACACAGAATTGAGTTTTTCTTCCGCAACCGCCGGCGGTACGAAACTGTTGTGCTTATGCGGCCTTGTCCAGTTATACCGCTGCATGAGGTAACGGCCGATGTCCTGCTCGGCCAACGCTGTCGTCTTGTAACCCACCGTCGGCACCCACTCCGTTTTCAAACTACGAAACAGCCGCTCCATGGGTGCGTTGTCGTAACAATTTCCCCGTCGGCTCATGCTTTGGGTCATCCGATAACGCCAGAGCCGCTGGCGAAAACTACGACTGCCATATTGACTGCCTTGGACGCCCTTCTAAGTGTCAAGTGGATACTGCGCTTTGGTTGATGATGCTATTTCGCCTCTGGATAATGCTGTAGACCTCCCGTGCGATGTAGCGCTTTAGGCAGCGGATAGCTTCCAGCTTCGAATGTCCCTCTGCGAGACGTCGACTGACATAAGCCTGCGTTCGGGCGTCTGTCCGAAGCCGTCCGATAGCGATGATATGCAGCGCACTGTTCGCGGCACGATCACCACCTCGATTCAGGCGATGCCGGGTGACCTTCCCTGAAGAGGCCTGGACTGGGCTAACCCCACATAAGGCCGCGAAGCTGGACTCTGAGCGGAAACGATCGCTGTTGTCGCCTGCCGTCAGTAGCAACTGGGCAGCGGACTCGTAACCAATGGCATTTCGGGAAACCAACTCTGGTGCAAGATCGTCAACCAAGGCTGCAATCATCACATCCAAGTCCGCTATTTCGTCATGCAGCTCGAGATAACGCCGCCCCAGCGACTTCAGGGCAATCCGGTAGGCGGACGCGACTTGACGATAGCTTGATAGATCTGGACGCCATGCTGCCAGCGTTCTAATCAGTTGCATGCGGGTCAACGTGCGTAATGATTCACGTAGCTCATCAGGCGCACTAACGATAGTGTTCTGGATCAGTTGCAAGGTAATGCGCCTGGCCTGTATGGCCGTCTTCCGACACACCTTGAGCACGCGTAACGATTCGACCATACCGTCTCGTTTTTTTGGGGTAACGGTACGAATACCAGCGAAGGCCGCATGTGCGGCATTTCCAGCATCAAGGGTGTCATCTTTGCCCCGCTTGCGCCTGTCACTTTTATCAGGTGCAGTAACTTCAAGGACGGCGATTCCAGCTTGTTCCAAGTAACGTAATAGGCCTGCGCCGTACGTGCCGGTGCACTCGATGCCCACTCGCACCACCTCACCAAACGAGCACATCCACGTCAGCATTTGTTTGTAGCCCTGACGAGTAGTCGCAAAGCTCTCGCTGGCCAGGATACGATCCTGTTCATCTACGACTGCAGCGACGTGCAGATCTTTATGGGTATCTACACCGCCTACGACCTGTCTCGAAACACTGCTGACTTTAACGTTGCGCATGGCTGGTTGCTCCGATTCGCCGAGCACGAACTGAACCGCTCCAACCGGACACCTGGACAAGACAGTAAAGTGACGTGGCGTCAGGCCCTTCTTGGGTCACATGTATCGGCAAGGCGGTCACCTTGACGTGCAGTGTTCCCGGATGGTCGACAGGTCCAGGGAAAGACACAAGGGTCGATCGGAGTGTGGGTCAGGCCACGCGGGACACTTCACGACCAGATCATCCATCATCGGTCTATCGCTGTGTGAGTCAGACCATACGAGAACACTGGCCAGTACATTCTTACTGTCGCTGTGAAACAGGACACCCCGTGGTCTGCCGCGCATCTCGTAAGCCCTCTCGAGCGCCTTGACGACCAGTTCGGCATCAGGCTTGGCGGACATCGCCCAGCCCACCACCCTGCGGCTGTACAAGTCCAGGACAACGGCCAGGTAACTCCATCGCCCCTGTGCCCAGATATAGGTGATATCACCGCACCAGACCACATTCGGCGCTGCCTCGGTGAACTGCCGATCAAGGACATTGGGAATGTCGGGGCGCTCAACCGTGGCCTTCTTGTACGCATGAGAACCAGGCTGTTTGCTGATCAAACCCTGCTCCTTCATCAATCTTCTGACTTTGAAGCGCCCGACCTCGACGCCTTCATCCCGGAGCATGGCAACGAGACTGCGGCTACCCGCTGAGCTACGACTTTGGCTGAACAGCTCGTTGACGCGGCTGCGCAGGCTCACTCGGCGCACATCGATACGACGACACCGGGCCAGATGGGCGTAGTAACAAGATCGGGGCAGCTCGAAGACCGAACACAACAATTGAACGGGGTAATGCTTGGCCAACTGCCGAATCGACCTCAACGTCTGCGCCCGTGCTCCTCGGCCATCAAGAGCGCAGTGGCCTCCTTTAAGATTTTCTTCTCAAGCTCCAGCCGGTTGATGCGGGCCTGAAGCTCCTGGATGGTCTGCTGCTCCGGCGTGAGCGCCTTGGCAGTGGGCGTAACGCCTCCGCGCTCCAGTTGCAACTGGGCAACCCAGCGGCGCAATAAGCTCTCACCCACGTCGAGGGACCTGGCGGCCTCGGGGCAGCTGTAGCCTTGGTCAAGCACCAGGCTGGCAGCCTCGCGCTTGAAAGTCGGGGTGAAAGTACGTCGTTGTCTGCTCATCGAACACCTCTGTATGGCGATCATTCTCGCCTAAAAAGGTGTCCGGGGTTAGTAGACCACTACATAGGTATGCACGCGAGAAGGCTCGATATTAACATCTTCACCATTCAGGACTTTACGCGATAGCTCCGACATTTCGTTGCTTAGCGCTGCCACGCATTCAATCGAAGCGTCTTCGTCCTCATCGGAAAACCCTTCCATCGAGTACTCAAAAACTTCACTGATATTCATAATCACCTCATTTGTCGCTCGACGCTATCCCGACCAACGCCCTGCCTTTATCGAGCCCAAGGCTTCTGCACCAAGATTTAGAATCAAGCAGAA
Organism: Pseudomonas vanderleydeniana; assembly: GCF_014268755.2. NCBI lineage: Bacteria > Pseudomonadati > Pseudomonadota > Gammaproteobacteria > Pseudomonadales > Pseudomonadaceae > Pseudomonas > Pseudomonas vanderleydeniana. Next base: position 4,530,191 of record NZ_CP077093.1, read on the forward strand.
GTATCACTACCTCCTTCATGTTCGCCAAGGTAGATGTAGGTAATCCTCACAATCAGAAACACTTGTGGCCCTTTCTAGCTTCCTCCATCCCCCTTGAAGCCAGGTAGCGGATTGAGCCAGAAACCCACGCCTCCCGATCCCGTTTTCCTGCTGCCCTCTGCTGCTGCCTACGGCACGCTCGGTGAACATTCTTCGAGTGGAGCGCCGTTATGCCCCTGACCATGAGACACCTTCGCCTGATCGCGCTCTCAGCGTCCTTTAGCGCAGACCGGGTGCAGGCCCAACCGACTGACCAGGAACGCGCGCACCTGGAGGGTCTGCTGCGCCAGCTCGAGGTCGTGATGCAGCAGGTGCAAGCCAGTGCTGCTCTGCCCACGGATGAGCAAGCGCGCTACACCTTCGACTATTCCCGCCTCTCGGCCGAACTGGAGCTGGTTCGCCAGGGCATCGTCGAGCACCTCACGCCGTCACGTGTACAGCCCAGCGACCTATCAGAGCTGACCGGTGACTACACCCAGAAGACCAATCCCTCGCCATGAGCATGAGCCCAGCGCAGAAGACCGCCTTTGAAGCCATGGGCGGTTTCACGCCGGCGGACAGCACTCTGCTGCTGTCCGGTCTGGTGCTGGCGGTGGCCTTGGTCTTTGCTGGCTGGGCGATCTTGAATGGGTACCGAGGTTGGGCTGCCGGCCATCTGTCCCAAGGCAGGTTCTTCAGCCTGATGCTCAAGGTGGCGCTGATCTACATCCTGCTCACCTTTCTGGTGCTGCGCTGACCTTTTCGTTGCACACAACACACTGGAGGCAATCCTGATGAACACCCTCTCCCACCTCAGTTCCCCGTCGCGACACATCACCCGGCTGGTCTTCACTCTGGGCCTGCTCGCCGGCCAGATGCTTTCACCTTCGCGCAGCCACGCAGGGTTGCCACAGATGGAGGCCCCCAGCCGAGGTGACAGCAACGGCATCATTCAGACCTTGCAGAACTACGGCTATGACATCGTGGCACTGGTCGCGCTGGCGATTTCTGCAGCGGCGTTCTGTGGCGTGGCCTACCACGCCTACAGTTGCTACTCCGAGGTGCAAACCGGCAAGAAGACCTGGGGGCAGTTCGGCCTGACCTGTGGGGTGGGTGCCCTGTTGCTGGTGATCGTCATCTGGCTGTTGACCAAGGGCACTGGTGTGCTGTGATCTGTTGCAGTACCGTGGCGAGGCCCAGGAGATACCCTGAAAACCTGTTTCAGCCGAGGCGTATGCTGTCGGAGATGCGCCGAACTCCTTCAGATGACGAGACCATGCCCACTTCCCCCATGACACTCTCCATCGGTGACACACTCAGGCTCATCACGGTCGATCTGGCCGCGATCACCTTCACGGACTGGCTGAGCTTCAGGGATGCAGTGCCTGGCGACATTGCCCGTGTGCTGCGCATCTGGGAGGAGCCGGAGGGTCGATCAATCCAGTTGATCTGTGAGGCGCAACCGGGCTTTCCAGAATGGGGGGCCACTTTCAGAGAGACGGGGCTGACCTATGAGGTCGTGCCGCGATAGGTCGGTGATGTTGGCATCTTGCAGAAAGCGGGCTTTCATGAAGGGCAGGAATCGGCCAACTGCCGACATTTATGAAGTAGAGAAAACGATGGTAACTGAGCGCGTCTATAGCTACTTTGGCTACGATGGAGAGGTCGAACTGCCGGAAGAAGGAGTGGCAGATTGCGGAGGCGCGCCACACTACTTTTGGCTCCGTGAAGGCGGTTCAACACCTGAACATGGAATTTATGACCTTGCTCCCATCGATGTCATCCTACTGGACAAGGTCGTAGAGGCCGAAGCAATTTGGCGCGCATGGGACTTGGACTACCATGCAGGGAAAGTGGAACTGGATAGTCATCCAATGCGCTCCGGTGTCAACCTTCATTTCGCGAATCTCATGCACGAAATCTCAGCAGCCTCGTCGCGGCTTCGCGCAGACGCGTTTCGGCGCGGTGCGATTTTCAGGCCTACCCAAGCGTATCAAGTCCATGCGAGTCAGTTCCAAGGCAAGCGGTGGCCTGCACCAGGACTTCACTCAGCTACTCTTGAAGTGAGCTGGCTGAACGCCTAGCCTTGATTGCGAACGCGGTTGAACGACCGTTTTTCGGAGAAGCGAACTTCCGCTTCGGGTCGAAACGGTCAGTCGTGATAGACAGCAGTTACCCCATTCAACACCCGACCAGACAACTCCCTTTCCCTTGAGTGAAATTTCCTAGAAAATCTCGAGCGCTTGCGCCTGCCATTTCCGGTGAAATAGTCTCCCGGTCGTCACCGCAAATTCGGTGATTCGGTTTTGACAGACTGAAATGCACAGGCCCAAACAGCCCCGACCACCTCAGCAGGCGCTTTCGTAGCACCTGCGGTTGCGTGTTATGGCGGCTGTGCGCAGGGCATCTTCGGATGCGCCGGGTATCCTGTGTCCGGTCTGTCAACCTACGTACAGCTGCCACCCTTACTGTTTGACAGCGGTGGGTGGTAGTCCTTCATCACAGGAGCGACACCATGTTCAAACCCACTCCCAATCCGCCGGCCTCACGTCATGCCGGCACCATTGATCCTCGCATCGCCGACCGGGCGCTATCCCACTATGACCTGGGGCCAGATGCACAACCGAACCCCTTACCAGCGTTTGCTGTCTCTACGGCAGCTGCGCCACCTGGACAGCCCCCGGTTTCGTTGAGCCACGAGGACGCCCTCCTCGACCTGCATTCAATTCTGCAGTCAGCGGCTGCAACCGCCTACGAGCATGCCGACAACCAGACCGGTTCGAATCGCAGAGTCGCCATGGGCGTAGTACACCTGATTGAGCTGGCACAGCTGCGAATGGACCTGCTGCTGGAGAAGCAAACCCTCTGCGTTACCGGCTAAGAGCACTCAGCGCAGGAACGGGAAGCCTGGCTTCCCGCTCTCCCGGACGGGCGAGCGCGACGGCAACTGGGCACCGCCGCGTGTCTGTGTCAGTGGGCTTCGAAATTGAAGTTCCACAGGCCGTGATCACGGGTCAGGGTCACATCCACCTCAGTAGCCGTTAGAGGCAGGATGTACTGGGTCATGTCGGAGAAGTTCTGCACGATGTAGGTCTGTCCGGCCAGCGGTGGTGTTGCCACCATGAAGTAGAAGCACGGCAGATACTCGAAGCTCACCGTCATCAACGCATCCACATGAGGCATGGTGACGACTGGGTGGTCGCTGACGTACCAGTTGCTGTCAAACTGGATGAACGGTTTGGTCTTGTTGATCACCCCGCATTGCTGAGGTGTCAGCTTTTCCAACGCCAATGAGGCCGAGCCCGGCACCAGGTTCAGCGATGACCAGCTACCAGGATTGACCACATCCAGGAGCATGCCGGGATGGATAATCCGACGTTCCGAGACAACCGTTTGATCGGGCCTGTCGCCGTATGAAGTCACATCGGTTCCTATCACCTTCTCGTAGAGGAACGACTCGGTGGAGCCCGCCGAACCCGTCAAGACCTGCCAAGCATGTATCCGGTAGTCGCGCTGCGGGTTTTGCGGTTTGAGAAAGACCAGCACGGTCTTGCCTTGCATGTCATCGACAGCGAAATTCACGTTAAACCTGGTCATCGTCCCTCTCCTTTTGTTCCGATTGAAGTCGCAGCCGAAGTGTCGAGTCTCGCGTTCTATGTGTCGCCTGTAACGAGGTAGGCCGGCTGGGTGTCGTGCAGCAGATGAGCTCTATCCAGGGCCCGCTGGACGGATCGTTTCTCATCAGCCGTCAAGCGCCTTCTGCCAAAACCGAACTCAGACCCACCAGGGTCAATGTGCAGTGAAAAGAGCCCCATGATCTCGTCGCCGTCTGGCGCCAAGAGTAGCGCCAGAGAGGTCTCATTACGCGTATTCGCGGTGAGATAAATGAGCCCTTCCACAGTCGCCTTGCCGCACCAGGACACTTCGTCCCAGGCCAGATGGACGCCCTGCTCTCCTCCAATCTCCAGCAAGCGCCAATCGCCTGAGCCCGCCGGTGATGCCTTCAAGACGGTCAGTAGCCGCTCACAGGAGAGTATCTCAAGCGCGAGCGTCTGCTTGCCCTCATGCAGAAATCGAGGATCACGCGCTGTTCGTATGGGGGCGCTGGCATCGCTGACCACGATGGCAATCAGCAGGTAGCTCAAGGCAATTTCGGAGGGTTGCTCACTCCAGCCGTTGAGGTCTGAAACTGGTGGGTTCCAGATGAGGCGGATCGTTTCGCCGACCTGCACACGATCAGACCTTTCGAAGTAGGCCGCGGTGGTGGTGCCGACGGCAGGTAAGAGCTCGCTAAGATGGACAGTCGCAGCACTGTGATCAACGTTTGGGCCATTGGGCCAGAACGTCGGGAAGTAGGTGTGCACAGATCAAGCGTCCTTTGCAGTATCAGCGAGCGCACTATGGTCCACCCTCTGTCGCGGGGAAGCGAACGGGTGTGATGGGCTCGAGGGAGGGGATGCCCATGACAGGAGGTGCTGCATCCTGATGACCATCGCCCCCCTGTCGCATGCGTTCGACCTCATCACTGACCGTCCACGAGCATCACTCTGCAACACGGGGTATAGCACGAGATAGCCTTGCACAATTGTGCCGATTTCCTACGCCGTAGAGGCGCGGGAGAAAATTGTCCGCGCCTGTCGTGGTGGCTAGAGTCCGAACGTCGATGGAACATGAAGCCGTGGAGTTCAAGCCACCGGACGTCCTTGCAACTTTCCTAACGGCGCCTGCAATCCGATGCTCAGCCCGATCGGCAACCAAAACACCACCCAATAGACGTTGGGTCGGGTAAACACGGTTGAGATATCCGACACCATCGCCACCAGGGCAAACACCAATGTTGCTAGGGTCACGCGGGCAGCGGGATCGGCACGCAACCGCCATGCCTTGTGCAGCGCAGTGCCGAGCAGCAGCAAGAACAAGATAAAGCCGCCAATTCCGTATTCGAACCAAAGTTGCAAGTACTGACTGTGGGCGTGATACACGATATCGCCCCACGGATATTGATAGATAAAGCGTGCTCCAGCACCCTCACCCAGAACCCAGAAGTCGGGCAAGCGGGCGAGCCAGCTTAGCCATATCGGACCACGCTGGCTGGTGCCGAGGACCCACTCATGCTCAACCCGGGACCAGAACACCGTCATCATTACTAGTATCAGCAGTGCTCCGACCCAGAGCATGACTCGAGCACGCCGGTGAGGACTTAGCAGCAGCAGGGTAAGACTACCCGCCAGGGTTGAGAACCAAGCGCCACGCGAGAAGGTGAAGAGCACGTACACTAACAAGCCTGCAAGGCCCACCATGAGAGGCAGCCAGGCCCATGCAGCGAGCTCTCGCTCCACCAGAACGCTGAGCAGCAGAACTGTAAAGATCCCGTAGTAAAGGCCAGCTGGCACTGGGTGCGATAAATTCGCAAAACCATGCCAACCCAACTCTCGCAGCCGACCAGTGCTTCTGAGTACCTCATAGGCCATCGACTTATCCAGAACAACGAACTGAACAATTAGTGTCAGCCAAGCAAAACAGCAGGCGACTAGCACCGCAAGAGCCAAGGGTACCTCTATAACAGCTCGATTTAGCAGATGACCAATCACCAACACATAGAGCAAGATAAGTAGCACCAGCTTCAGCAGATAGCCCGGAGCCTTCAGAGAATCGCCAAAGCAACTGCGTAGCACCACCCAGGCCAGTAGTGCCAGTAGCACCTGAGCGCAGGGTTGACGCCAAAAAGAAAGCGCACATCGTTTGGCAACGAGCAGAATCAGTGCAGGTAAGAACAGCAACAGGTAAACCTGCGTGGCCCGGTGGCTGCCATCGTTATTGAATAGAAAACCGCTCAGTTGTACGAACAGCCCCAGCGACAAAAAGGCTAGGCCAGGGCGGGACAGCAGAGTACGCAAGGATGAAGAAAACATGGTGATTGCTGCTCTTAGCTCTGAACTCTGACCTTGCTACGCCTCGTAAGTCCCATACGGGTAGCGGCCAGTAATAATAAGTAGATGCTATTGCTATAAACATAACGCCAGAGCAGACGGCGAGGTTCCAGCAACAGGCGGAACAACCACTCCATAGCAATCCGCTGGACCCAGCGCGGCGCTCGAGGTAGCTGACCGGAGAGCACGTCGAACGAACCACCAACCCCCATGCCAACCTTTACACCTAGGTCTGACCAATGGGTTTGCAGCAACAGTTCCTTTCGGGGGGAGCTCATGCCGATAAACAGCATATCCGCCTGACTGTCGCGGACCTCCCGAATCACGTCTGCCTCTTCGCTGCTTGAGAAGTAACCATTGCGCAGACCGGCAATACGCAGGCCGGGATAGCGTGTTAGCAAACGCTCTGCCGTCAACTCAACCACCTCCTGGCGTGCTCCGAGCAGATAAACCGAAGCACCGGTCGCAGCAGCCATTTCACACAGAAGCCCCATCAGATCGATACCCGCGCACCGCGGGGGAGCTTCGACGCCCAACACCTTGAGTCCCAGAGAAATCCCCGCGCCATCGATATGAATATGCTCTGCCTGATGCAGAGCCTGCATCAGGCAAGGTGCGGCGCGCGCATCGACAAGCTTTGCAACGTTGAGCCCTTCCAGGCGCAGACGCTTACCCCCCACGAGGGCAAGTTTGGCCTGTTCGATTATGTCTTGCGGACTGAGAAGGTCCAGAGGACACCCTAGAAACTCAATGCGGCGACGATTCGGAGTGCTGTTCATCGATGATGGGCTCTGTGTGATAGCGAGTGGGCGAGGTGCTGCGCAGCGTGGCTCCGCAAAGTAGCCAGAAGGCCCCCGTACCGGAGACGGTAAGCAGATGCTCGGAGCTGATTAAGGTGGTGGCCAGGCCCAGCGTCAACCAGAACATGGCCAGCAGTATTGGTTCAGCTTGCTGACGATAACGATTCCATAAGGCCAAGGAGATGTTTAGGTAGAACCAGAGAAACAGCAGCGCGGCGGGCAGGCCCAGTTGGAACGCAATGCTGAAGATGGCCCCCTCACCTCCTCCAATCAGCGTCTGTTGTTGCTGAGCCGTCTGCGCGCCCTGAGCACCGATCCCTGCGCCCAGCAACAGCACGTTAGGCAGATCCAACAAGTTTTTCTGCAAGGCCTTCCAGTGGCCGATCGTTGAGCCGTCGAGAAAATTGATGCTCATCTGGACGACGCTGTAGGACACCATCGCTATGGCGCAGCAGACGATAGCTGCGATCAACCAGCGTATCGCGCGGTAACGAAACAGTGAGCTACCACTGGCCAAGTAACCGATCAAAGCCAAGCTGCCGGCCAGCATGGCGCCGCGCGTACCCGACATCCATACGCCCACAAACAGCAGGCAACTCAGCAGCAGACTGAAGTAGCCAGTACGTCGCTGCGACCAGGCGATCGCAGCCACGGCCACAACCGCCAGAAACATTCCCTGCGCCAACGGTGCCGCCAACAGACCCGCCGCACGGCGTTCTAGATCAACACCGCCGTAGAAGTTCCACGGCAAGCCAGTTTCCCAATTGGCGCCCAACGCCATGCCCTTGATATCTCGCATGTAACGGGGATAGCCAATCGTCTCGGTCCAAAACGTGGTGTTCTGCTGCTCCCAGATGCCAAATAAAGTACTGGCAATGCCCAGCAGCACCAGCAAACTGACACATCCTCGCAACTGTTCAGGTTGGCGTACGCAGTAGAACCCCAGCAGAAAAAAAAGCACGGGAATCATCAGCGTGCCGTAAGAACCCACTAGGATGCTCGTTGACATGTTCGCCCTGTTGGCCAACAGGTAGCACAGCGCGACGGCGCAGTAGGCCACCAGTGGTAGCAACAGGCGACTCGGCAAGCGAGTGCTGAGCAGGCAGCAACCGGCGAGCACCACTACCAGTCCGTCACGCAGGTAGCGCAGTACCCCTACTCCCGGCCATGCCCCGTCGCCATATAGCCAGGCACTGACCAGGTCGCCCAGGTGCATCCAGAGGATGATCAGCAACACAATCCTGTATCTCATCGCCGCCCCCGCTTTAAGTGACGACGATGCTGTAGCCAGCGCTGCCACTCGCCTATAAGGCCTGGCCCCAGAACACGCAGCCCCAGCGCTTTTAACAGCGCCTTGATCCGGTCTCTGTACCCCCAGCCGACCCGTGCAATCCATTGATCGACAGCCTCCACCTGCTGTTGCGCTGCCGGCGACACAGGCCGACACACCGGCGGCGTTGTGCGCAGCGCCTCCAACCACAGCGTCCCCGCCAACGCACAGACGGGATGGGCCCCGCAGTATAGAACCTGCAGACCGGCCGCTTCAGCTAGGCGCCGCAGGCTGTCGGCACAGAAGTAACTCAAGTGAGCCGGATGGACGAACAGCCGGGTCTGCCATTCGCTCATAAGGTCGGGTACCTCCAGCCATAGGCGCCCACCGCTTTGAAGCCGCTGAGCGGCCAGTTCAAGAAAACCACGGGGGTCGATCAGGTGCTCGAGTACATGGAAGGCCGCAACGCCATCCAGGCTCTGCTCCGGCAGGGCAGCCAAGCTCTCGACAAAGTGCACCGAAGCCTGGCCGGTCAAGGCTTGACGTTGCGCGATGTCCGGCTCACTGGCGCTCAGTTGCAAATCGGGTCGCTGCTGCGCGGCCTGCCCGAGAAAGGCCCCAAAACCTGCGCCCATTTCGAACAGCCGCCCTTGTGGCGGCAGCTTGGCGTCAATCAGCGCAAAGCGTTCGCGCGCCACATCGGTATCCCCACGCCAGGAAAAAAAACGGGCCCTATTGCGCCAGGGCACTTCTGCAGGAAACAAGCGACGATAGGGCCCGGTGTAAAAGCGCTCAAGCCCGGCTGCACTGAAGCCTGGAGCCAGATAGACCGTTGCGCAATAGCCGCAGCGCATCAGAGCCTGGCCTGAATGTGTATAGACCTCGTGCCAGAAGTAGCGCTGTGCAACGCTGCTACCACACACGCGGCACTGACCTGTATCCGGCGCCAGCCAATCCGCGTGGAAATGTTCAGGCATAAATGCTCCGGTACCAGAGCGCCACGGACAGTGCCTGCCACAGCGTGCTGTGGCATGGCGGCCTGGCCAAGTGCGAACGCAGCGCCTGCAGGTCGATGAGGTCATTCAGTTGCGAGGGCAGGTCCTGCAGTAGCTCATACCAAGGCAACTGCGCTACCAAGAACTGTTCGGCATGGCCGAATCCGGTATTTTTCGGTGCAGCGACCAGCCGATCCGGTAACTCCCCCTTGAAGGCATCGCGCAGCAGGGCCTTGGAGAGGCCTACGCCTATCCGCTCCTGGGCCGGCGTACGAAACGCTCGCTCGACCAGGCGATAGTCCATAAAGGGGCTACGCAGTTCGATGCCAGCACTCATGCTGTTGCGATCGGCCATACGCAGTGCCATGGGCAATAGATTGTCCAGCTGGTCCTCGCGCATGCGCCTTTCCAAGGGACTGGACATCCGCTCACGTATTAGCTCCAGCCGCTGGTGCTGAGACTCCCACAACTCGGCGCTCATCACTCCAACACTGGGACGATGGCGACGCAATAGCGGCCCCAACAGTGCGGATGGCAGGTCCCAGGCCAGACGGTTGAAGAGCAAGCTGACAGGAAACGTGCGCTGCCTCAATCGTTGAATCAACTGCATCAGCTGTCCGGACCAGAGCGCATCCCGGGCAGCCAGAGAGTGATAACGGGCAGAGTAGCCGCCGAACAGTTCATCGGCACCTTCGCCGGAGAGCACCACCTTGACGCCATGATCGGCGATAGCCCGGTAGGTTCGAAAACTGGCCAGTACCGAGGGCGTACTGAAGGGTTCACCTTGTACGGTGACCAGATTCATCAGCTCATCAGCCGATGGGATGGGGGCAAAGCGCAGCACGTGATGCCGGTCGCCATGACCACGTTCGGCCATGAACAGCGAGGCTCGCGCCGACTCGTCGAACATAACCTGTTCGACGTCACGGTAGCCATAGGTGAACGCGGCATCGAACCGCCGCCGGGGTTGTCGGCAGGCGCTAAGCGCCACCTGGGTGATAATAGAGCTGTCCAGTCCGCCGGAAAGAAGGCTGGCGACGGGCACGTCCGCCCGCAGCCGCAACTGCACCGCGTCCTGTACCAGCTCACGAAGTTCCAAACTGGACAGAGGCTGGAAGTTTCCAGGTTCAGGCCAGTGGTGATAGGGCGTCTGACTAAATCGACCTGCTCGAGTCATGCGCCCGACCACACCAGGTGGAACCGACCGGACACCCTGAAAGAAGGTGGCCGTGCCCTGTTCGGAAAAGCCTGTAAGCAAGAAGTCAAACAACTTATCAGGATTCGGCGCCGGGTAACCGCCAATCATCTGGGCGATGGCGCTGATTTCACTGGCTAGCACCAACTGCTGACCATCATGGTGCAAGTACAGGGGCTTTACCCCCAACCGGTCACGGCTATACACCAGGTCGCCGCTTGACGCATCCCAGATCACCAATGCCCACATGCCGTTGCAACGGGAGAAAAGACCCTCGCCCCAGATGCGCCAGCCGTGCAGCATGACCTCGGTATCACCATCGGTCACGAACACACAGCCAAGCGCACGCAGCTCGTCACGCAGTTCGACAAAGTTGTAGATAGCACCGTTGAACACCAGGACCGTACCACTGACCGGGCAACGCATTGGCTGTCTAGCGCAACTGCTGGTATCGAGGATGGCCAGACGGCGGTGCCCGAGCAGCGTCGGTGGCGCTGTCTCGACCATCAGCAGTCCCTCTCCATCAGGACCACGACGGGCCAGGCTGGCCAACGCTCTGCTCGCCCGTTGCTGCAGATCCGCTACCGCGCTCAGCGCGCGTACGGCGATCAGCCCGCACATGAGCCGTACTCGCGCCTATTCATCCATCCCCCTTGTGCGACGTGGTTCCAGGTAGCAAGGCCGTCCTCCCAGTAAACCGATCAGGATCGGAACCGCCAGCATGGCAGCCAAGCCGGAGGCCCAGCTCGTCTGCCCCAGCGCGCATGTTGCCAATGTTCCCAGCAAAGCAAATAGCCCCCAAGGCCCCGGGCGCAGCTTGAGCATTACCAGTAATACGCTCATCACCAACAACATACCCACAACCCTGGCCCACAACACAGAGGCCGTCGCCTCACAGCAGGCGGCGATGACTTGCAGCAGCGCGCTGGCGGCCAGCCCCAGAAAAAAAGGACGCACAAAATGCCCTTCGCGACGCTCGCCAATCAGCAGCAACACAAGAAAACCGCTGGAAGCAGACAGCCCCCAGGCCAGCACCACCAGTCCCGCCAATGCCAGCCACTGACGCCACTCGATCGGCAGATCCAGACTTTGCAACAATGCGCCAAGCATAAGCACATTGGAGGTTGCAAAGCCCAGCAAAGAAGCCACTGCCACGATCCGCTGGCGACCACCCGCGCCGCTGGCCCCCCCCAACAACAGACGGGACAGTTGACCTTGCACCCCAGAAAGACCACTGAGGGCATGGTTGAGTAGCAGAAAGACCGGCATGAACCCTGGTGCCAGGGGCGCTAGAAGAAATGGGGTGAGTCGGTCATGCAAGGTGCCGAACACACTTAATGCACACAGTTGCAGCGCCGCCCCCAACTGACCTTTGCCAAACAAGGGCAACCACAGCAGCCGCTGACCGCTCATGACGACATTGACGGTGGCCTGGACAAAGTATCCCAGACTGACCGCCATCCCTGCGCTGGCAGCCGGTGAAAGGGGCAGACCGACGCTAACCGGCCACCACAGCAGCAAAGCCGCCGGCCAAGCAACTTGCGTTGCCATCAGCCCGCTCAGGCGCTGGCCGCCGGCGATGAGCGGCGCAGAAAAATTAAACAGCGCAAACAGGCTGGCAGGGGCGGCGCTGAACAGGTACTGGCGCCCAGCTTGGTCATCGCTGTAAAACAACCAGACCGTCAAGGCAAGGCTCATCAACACCAGGGTCGCGAGCAAGCGCTGCCCCAGAGCGCAACGCCAGGTAACGGGCCAGTGGCTGGCGTTACGGTCTTCACGCAAAAACAGTGAGCCATAGCCCAGGTCGGCCAAAAAAATCAGTGTCAGCAGCAGCAGGTGTGCCAAGCCAACCACCGAGTAGCTGGCGCCTCCCAACGCCTTCAACAGAACGACCTGGAACGCGAGGTTGGCCAGTTGACCGATGGCAAAAGTCGCTGCCGCAAGCATGAGAGATTGCGTCAATGAATCTTTGTTACCTGCCGGTTCCTTTCGTTCTGGAAAAGAGGGCGAAGGTGGTCGCCTCAGCGCCACGCTCAAGACACCTGGTCCGGAAACACGACCAGGCGCAGAGCTTCGGCAAACGACAGGCGAGACTGCCAGCCCAGCAACTCAAGGGTGCGTCGGGGGTCGCCCAACTGACTGGGGCGATCAACCCTCCGCTGCCGGGCCGGATCAACGTCTACCTTGACCTGCACCCCCACTATCTCGCCGAGTTGCCGCACCAATTGTTCGACGGAATGCTCCACCCCCGAACACAGATTAAACACGTCGAAGGGTATATCTGTACGCGGGTCATTGAGCAGGGCGATCAGACCTCGTGCAATGTCATCGGCATGCAGATAGTCGCGTCGGGGTGTCAGGTTGCCCAAGCGTATTGAGCCGTCACTGGATTGGCGCAGTTGCTTCAACACGTCGGGGATCAGATGAGCATTGGGGTCATCATGACCGACCGCATTGAAAATCCGTGCCACTCGGCCGATGTGCCCGCCTCGTCCGCACCAGAATTGCAACTGCTGCTCGTTGCAATATTTGGACAAGGCATAGTTGTCACAGGCTGCCAAGGGGCTGGACAGTTCCGACAGAGGCCCTTCCTGCCAACCGTAGACTGCGCCGCTTGAGGCAATAACCACACGATTCACCAGCGCCGCTTCTGCTGCGGCCAACAGGCTTTCGGTAGCCACCACATTGATGTCCAGGCAATGTGCGCGCTGAATCTCGCAGGTGGGAATGTGGTGCACCGCCGCCAGATGCAAGATGGCATCGGGGCGCCAGGAGGCCAGGAGGCCGGCCAGTGCCTGTGCGTCGCGAAGGTCAGCCTGGACAGTGCAACTGGCCTCAAGCGGCATCGCAAGGCCGCTGGAGAGATTATCCAGCACTGCCACTTCACCGCCGGCGGCCCGCCATTGCCGAACGACACGGCGGCCCAACATACCGGCCCCACCCGTCACCAACAGGCGCATCAAGACCTTGGCTCCACAATCAGCCTGCTGCGGATCGGACGGGGCAGCCACAGCAGCACTTCACGCCCTTTATGCAGCGCAACGTGCAGCGCGAGCAAAATGGACAGCGCCACGAACACCAGCACGAATGTCGCGACGCCCATTATCAAGGGGTTGCGCAGCGACACCGGTGCCGTGGAAATCGCCGAACGGGTCTTGATACCGATAGCCTGCTGCCGAGACTCTGCCTGGGTGAGTTTGACATTCATATCCTCGGCTGCCTCACGAGCGCTGGAATCCAGCTGCGTCGCGCTCGCGAACAACTTTTCACGATTACTCTTGAGCTTGTCGAGAATCACCTGCCCTGAGGTCGCGTTACGGATCGTTTCGTCCATGCCAGCCAAAAGCCGCTCGGTCCAGTCTAGCTTCTCCAGTTCACGCTGAGCCGATCTTGCCTTGGCCTGCAGTTCGGAAACCGTGCTTTCCAAGGCAACAATTTGCGCCAAGGGTGACAGGTATTTGCCCCCACCGTCGCTGACTGAAAACAGAGTGCTGGTTTCCAAATGACGTAGATCTGGGTAGCGCTCCAGCAACTGACGCATGTCGGCGATGCGCTGGTGGCTCTGTTCAATATCGAATTGGGCCTTGAGCACCTCAAGCTTGAGTTGTGGCCGATGATCCAGGGCGGCCTGGCTGGTCCTCACCAAGTCGATCAGAGCATTGGCCAGAAAAGCTTCGCGCACTTGACTTGCGAGGGTATTGATGGTCAGGCTGGCCTGCTCCTCATCGGGTACCCGCAAGGAGAACTCCAAGCCAAGACCTGTGCTGCTCTGAATTTGCGCGACAGGAATATCCCGGGCATCGTCCCGGTTGAGGGAGGAGCGATAGCGAACAGTCTGGACCCAGTACTCAGGGTTGAGCGCGCGGTTACGCAACTGACGGCGCTCAGGCCCGAGCGCTTGCTGATCGCCGCCAAAAGCGTGATCAACCCAGCGTTTGTCCCAGAGAAACGACTGCGCCTGTCGCCACTCTTCAAGCGTTACCTTCGGCACTTCAAGCAGTGCGGACACGCTGTACAGAGGCCGACTGGCTACCCAGGCTGATAGAACACATGCCGCCAGCAAAGCAAGTAGCAGCAAAAGGCGTCCAAATCGTCCATAGAACTTAACGGCTCGCAGCGCCAACTCCGCCAGCGAAATTTCATCGTTAGGCGTGATAGGTCTAGCGGTGGGCATTGTCTGCATCATTCCAATCTGTTGGGCCTAGCTGCAAAAAGGCAAGCGGCCTTTTGGTGATGTCGCAAAGGAGGAGAATTTGCCACAGCCACTGGGCCGCTGCAATGTGCTGACATTGTTCGGGGCAAGCAATGGTTAGAATCAGTCCATTACCATCCTCTTGCAGACTGTTAGAGTATTGATTCTTTTACGGACTGCTTCGATTCAATGCGAGAACAGGCAAAGATGGCATTTTCTCTGCTCAATCAGCTTCGCCAAATCAATCGGCATCTCGTCGAGCTTCCCTGCCCTGGCTGCGACCAAGACGACCCGCATCTTATCTGGCGATATGACCGTTATTTTCTGAGAGTTAATCTGTCGGCCTGTCGCCATTGCGGCCTGGTTTATCTGGCGCGAGGCATGAAAGACGATACCCAAGCGCGCTTCTATGGCCAGCTATACCCCCGCCTTATGCGACAACCACCCGCGACCAAAGCGATGTGGAATTACAAGTTAATCGCTGGCTATCGCTTTAGTGAAATTAGCGCCGTTGTTGGTCAATGCCAATCGGTGATGGATGTTGGTGCCGGCCTGGGATTTTTCCTCGCGGCTTGTCGTGCCCACAATTATGATTCCTACATAGGCCTAGAGCCAGGCGGCCCCCAGTACGATCATGCGGTTCAGGTGCTCGGCTTGGGCGGACACGTTCGGCCAGAGAAACTTGACGAAGAGACACAGCTGCCTTTTGCCCCCCAGTTGGTCACCTTGTTCCATGTTTTGGAGCATATTCAGGAGCCGGGCAAGGCACTGGCCCGGATAGCCAAACTGATGGATCCGAAGGGCTGGCTGGTGATCGAGGTGCCGGATATCGAAGCTGACTGGCACGAGCTTGGTCTGCTGCAGGTGCATGTTTCGCACCGAAGCTATTTTTCCCAACAAACGCTTGAGAAATTGCTGAACGCAAATGGGTTTTATGTCCAGCATTGGTCCCGGGAAGCCTACGGAATCTACGAAGGCAATCTGCGCGCGTACGCAAGGCTGGGCGAAACGGCGAAACCTGAGGTCGCGCCACTCCCCACGCCCGTGCACGACCTACAAGCTCACATCCTCAAACAGATTCGGCCTTTGAGTCTGCGTAACGGCTATCCTCGGATGGCGTGGCGGCTTGCTCGTCTGTGAAGGGGACTGAGTCCTCCGGCTCACAGCGCCGATGGCCACTGCGCAGTAAGGCCATTGGGGTGGCTAGCAAGATGTACAGGTCCAGCCAAAACGAGTAACGCGCGATGTACTCAAGGTCATCGCTCACCCGTGAAGCCATGTCCGATACGGCGCGGGTTTCCCCACGCCGACCACGAATTTGGGCAAGGCCAGTAATACCAGGCCTGGTTGCCTGACGCGCGGTGTAACCACAAACCTTGGCGCCGTAATGCAGGTCATGAGCCACCGCGTGGGGTCGTGGGCCAACCAGGGACATGTCACCGCGCAACACGTTTATCAACTGGGGCAGTTCATCAATGCCCCAGTGGCGCATCCACTTGCCAAATGGCGTGATACGCGGATCATCAAGGCACGCTTGAGGCGCCAGCAGGTCACTGCCGGCAGCTACCCGCATGCTGCGGAACTTGAGCACCGTGATGATCGAACCGTGCAAGCCGAGACGCTGCTGACGAAATAACACCGGCCCGCCATCTTGTAGGTGAACAATCAGCGCGATAACCACCAGCAGCGGCGCACAGCAGCTGAGCAGCACCAGCGCGCTGAAGCAGTCAAACAAGCGCTTGGCAGCCGCAGCTCCTGAGGAAAGAACATGCCCGTCCTGTACAGGCCACGCGGGGCAAGAGCATCGCTCGCAGTGAGGCATTGTAGCGTGCAGGCAGGTGTCGAAAATCACCACCCGCTCCGGCAGTTGCCCAGTGGACTGCGACATCATCCAGCACAGGGCGTCTTCGCGCGACAAGCGAACGCAGGTCTGCCCCAGTTGTTCCGCGAACAGATTGACATGTGAGCAAGCGCCCGCGAGCAACATGCGGGGGACGCCGAGACGCCAAAATGCGACCCGCTCATTGCCCACTTCCAGCAGAGCAAGCAGGACGCTGGACAACAGCAGCCAGACTAGCGACCACCATACCGAGAGTGAATTGCCGAACAGGCCTGCCAGACAGGCCAACACACCCACCAGCACAAACAGTTGCCCGATACCTGTGGCAAGGCGTTCAGCAAGGCGATGACGGGGACGTAACAGCATCCAGTCCAGCCCCATGAACGGAACTGAAACAGCCAAACCAAGGCCTAGGGAGCTTGGGCACCCTACCCCGGAATCGACGAGCCAGCCCATTAAGAAAGGGCTGAGGGCGACGCTCAGACCACGAGCCAGTAAACGAGAGAGGGGGAAGGCTAGAGTCAAGCTTCGCGCCCCTGCTTGCGCAACGCCAACCGCAAAAGACGCACGCACGGATAAAGGAAGCTCAGCCCGCGCGGCAGCACCAACCATTGGTAGTCTTTTGCCGTCGGGCTCAACCAGCCCGTCAGCGCCTGCCAACGCGCCGAAAACGTGTCCTGTAACGCGATGTCCAACCTCACTCGTTTAAAGAAACCTCGACCCGTCGCCACCTGATCATCACTCAATGAGCCGCGCAGCGCCTCTAGAGCCAGCCCGACCATCTCCCGACTTGCCTGGCAAGGACGACGCACCTTCTGCAGAGGCGCCGGCACCTGCAGACCAAATAGCAGGGTCAACAAGCTGAGGCAGGTGTCCAGCATCGCGCAGGTGCCGCTGCGTTTTAACTGCCTGGCGAGCAGTTCATGGTCTAAGTCGGCACACAGCAACAGCGCATGTATATCCATCAGCCAAATCAAGCGGCGGAAACAATGCTGGTTGGCATGGGCAATTAAATACGGCAGCGCATAGGCCGGTGCCAAGCACGTCACGTGGGTGCCCTGAAGGTCGAGCACCTGAGTGATTTGCTGCGGCGCGTGGAGCAGATGTTGGTGTCGTAGAAGGCGGCGGTGTAGTTCGACGCGCGGCTGATTATCGTGTATCAGCAACAGTTCATGAGTGGCATCGGGTAAGGGCCAATGTTGGCCTGGGGCCACGCGATACCCCATGTCCTGCAATATGACCAATGCATCGGCCCACTGCTCGGACGGCAACAGTATGTCCAAGTCCACACCGCCCCGCGCGCCAAGATTACCGTAGGCTTGCACAGCCAGCGCCGGCCCTTTCAGAGCCAGCGGCTGCAGATCGTGCACTGTCAATGCAGTGACCAGGCGCTTGAGCCCGGCAGCCAGCGCCAGCGCACGTAAAGCAATGCGCTGACGTTCGACCTTCAACGCGGCGACGCACTCAGGGGCCTGGCTTTGTGCTCTATCGGATTGCAGTAGCCCGGCCACCCCATGGTGGCGGATGAATTGGCACAAGGCGGGTACGGCGGGAGCAGTAAATGGCTGCTCGAACCCCATCAAATACAAGGTTGCCTGCAACAGTTCGACACCGTCGCCATTAGTCTCATCAGCGCTCTGTCCGGCGGCGCTGGCGGTGCAGTAAGAATGGAGCGTGGACATAACGAGGCATGTATCCATGTGCACGACACAAACAGCTGAACGTGGTTGGCAATTCAGCTTCCTGGCTGTAGCGTGGCGGCCATAAGAGAAATTGGATAATACCCTATGAAGTCATCCGCCTGGCTACGGGAAACTTTCACGGAGCACGTTGAAAACGTGCGCCAGCAGTTTGGCCCGGATGCAGTAGATGTACGCCATGAATTGTTCTATCTACACGCTGGAAAAAGCCAGATGTCCGCCGGAGTCCGCGCCCTGGCGGCCCTGCTGCGTGACTGCTGGCTTTTGCTCAGACGCACGAGCGCTGACCTGAACGCGCCGAGGCCCAAACAGGCCATCCTGTTGACCACTCTGGCTGGCGCGAGTGGTTGGTCCACCCTGAAGCGGGCGCTGCCCACCGTGTTAGCGGCAGGCTATGCGCCGCTGGTGTTGTTGCACCCGCGTCTGATCACTGATGATGTATCCCCCTCGTTGCCCTGCATCCGACCGGCGCCGCCCGATTTAGGGGCCTGGCGCTCAGCATTGCGGGTGTTCATCGCTGCGCTCTGGCAACGGCAGCCGCTGTTGATCGCCAGTTGCCTGGCCCGCCGGGTACTCTGGGCCGCCAGCCTACGGCGCACGCTGAAAGATCGCGCTGGCGTCGTACTGCTGCACAACGATTTCGACCTGATGAGCCGCGCAGCGATTGGTCAGGGACTAGCCACCATCTGCGTTCAACACGGCATTGCCACAGATGAGTTCTTTCCGACCCAGGCCGACCACTACCTTGTATGGGGAGACGCAAGTCGCCGGGTGTTCGAGGCCAATGACACGTCGAGCACCCTACTGGTAGAGGACGCATTGGGCCGGGGTGAAGGACTGGACAATGCTGCGCATGCCCCTCAAGGCATTGCCCTGCTCTCGCAAACCCATGCCCAGGTACTGGGCGAGGGTATTGGCAAAGCCCTGGCACACTTTGCCGATGAGTTGCTGCACTGCGTGCCGGATGCCCGCATTCTCCTGCATCCTCAGGAAGGCCAGCCTTACAGCGGTGCAGCAGCCTGCGCTACTCACCGCCCACCGCACCCAGAATTGCAACCACGTGGCACCCTGCCGCAGTTGGTGGTGGGCTACTGTTCCACTGCCATGCTGGAGGCCGCGCTTGCGGGACATTGGATATTGACGTTGCACTTGGAATTACCAGGCAACCGCGCGGTACGCCAGGCGATGGCCGCGCCCTTGCAGGCCGAGTCAGCTCAGCAAGTGGCCATCCTCTATACGCGCCTGCGCGATGACCCGGACTTTCGCCAAACGATGGGACAAGCGCAGAACCGATGGTTACGCAGCCATTTTACCAAGCACTCCAACGGGCTCACCCACTTACTGCAACGGCTTGAGCAAGCCAAAAGTGAGGATTCTGTGGCATGGCGATAAGGATTCTGCAGGTCAGCAAGGAGTTTTTCCCTCTGTCCAGTGGCGTGGCTCGTCATATCCAGGGTCTGGCCACCGCAATACAGAGCGATGACGCCACACGCATTACTATTCTTGCCCCTTTGGTGGATGCAGCCAGCCGCGACCTCGACGTACGCCAAGGGGGTTATCTTAGCCTATGGGCAGCCCTAGCTGACCATGACCTGGTGCATGTGCATGGCGCCCGTACCCCGTTTGCAGCCTTCACCGCGCTGCTGGCTATCGTTCGAGGCCGGCCGCTGGTGTACACCCCGCACTGTTACTATGATACCGGTTCAAAATGGCTGCGCCGGCTTAAGCGCCTCTGGGACTGCACCGTTGAGCGCCTGATGGTTCGTGCCGCGAGCGCTGTGGTCCTGCTGCATAAGGGGTGGGAAACCGACCTTGCCCAACGCGGCTTGCAGCCCAAGCGGGTGCTGACCATTCCCAACTGCGTTGACGATCATCGCCAGCCGACCATCACCCACCCAGTGCCGCTGGAGGGGGAACCTGCCTTGCTATCTATCGGGCGCCTGGATCCGGTCAAACGTCTCGACGATGTCATAGCCGCGCTGAAAACGCCCCCCCTCACCAAAGCGGTACTTCACATCGTCGGGCAAGGCGTCGACCGCTCACGACTGGAAACCTTGACAGCACAATTGGACCTGTCCTCGCGTGTCCGCTTTCATGGCTGGCAAGACGATGCCGTGACCCAGCAGATGATGGCTGGTTGCAAAGCAATGGTCCTCGCCTCCGAGCGCGAGGGTATGCCGACGGTCATTATTGAAGCGCTGCTGGCCGGCGTACCTATCGCCTGCTCAGATATTGAAGGATGCCGCGCGATCACCGATGCCGTCGGCTGGAATGGGGTGTTCGCCCTGGGCGACATCCCGGCCCTGGGCGCGTGTGCCGCACAGAGCGCGCAGCGCACTGTGCCGGCCACGGTAGTCGAGGCAGTCCGTCAAGGTTTTACTTGGCAACGCAAGGCCGCCGAGCTGGTTGCCTTCTACAACCAGGCCGTGCAGCGACAACGTCCGGCTGGCTGGATGAAGCGCCTGGCGGTCCACCTTACCGACTATGACAACCCGCATGCGCTGGGAACGTGGCTGCGCAGACGACGTGCCGGACCATTACGAGAAATGATTGAGCAGACCTACGCCCGCTATGGCTACGTCAACGTTCTGGATGTAGGTGGTACGCAACGTTATTGGAATATTCTGCCGGCCGACTACTTGGCCTCGCGCCGTGTGTCGATCACGTTGCTGAACACCAGGCCTGCCAGTCAGATACCGCAGTCTCCTTTCCGATCGGTATGCGCCGATGGCTGCGACCTCAGTCAGTTCGAAAATAGCGCTTTTCACATCGCGCATTCCAACTCGGTGATTGAGCATGTGGGCAACCCGGAGCGTGTCGAACGCTTTGCCAGTGAGTTGGCACGCGTCGCTGAGCGCTACTTTATTCAGACACCCGATTTCTGGTGCCCGCTAGAACCACACTGCATGACGCCATTTTTCCATTGGTTACCTCGTCGCCTCAAGATCTGGCTGGTACGCCACACAGCACTGGGACATTGGCCAAGGGCAGTGGACCACGGACAGGCCGAGCAACTGGTCGACAGCGCCCGCCTCCTAACTCGCAGACAGATGCAGATGTTGTTTCCTGCCGCTCGTATCATCCGCGAACGAATTCTGGGCCTGCCCAAATCCTTGATCGCCGTAAGCCCATGAAACTTTTAAAATCGTTTGCACTGTTCGACCTCCCTCCCCGGACACTGGCATTCGTCAGACGCTGTGGTGCCAGTACGTCCAGCCTAGTGTCGATGCTAACGCTACTACTGACTAAGGCCATCATCGATGCGTCTAGTGCGTTACTGGTCGCGATCCTGTTGGGCACATTTCTTCCCGCGGGGCGCACGCCCTCCGGTTGGTATGCACAACTCGAAATGCAGTGGCAAGCGTTTGCCGGAAGCGGCCTATCCGCGCTGCCGCTGCTTGTGGCGGTCTTGGTACTGAGCAAAGGGGTGGTGGCGCCACTGCTATCGGTGGCACGCAGCCGGCTGATCGACGCTTGGACGCTGAAGATCTCGTTGAGCATTTTTCAGCACGAACTGACACGCCCCGCTGCGCAGCGCTCAAACACAACGGCGCAGGACAGCAATGTGGCGGTCAACTTCATGGCGCCCAGAATTGTCATCGGCACACTATTGCCAAGTCTGGAGCTGCTCACCGAGACACTGGTGGTCGCAGTCCTGCTTGGCGTGTTGCTCGCTCTGGAGCCACTGGCGACGGCAATGCTGCTGGGGGCTTTAGTGATGGCCGCCGTCGGTGGCGGCGTTCTGTCGGCGCGGCTCAATAACATCAGGGAAACGCGAAGAGGTGAAAGCCAGGTACTGATGCAGCGCTGGGTGGCCGACAGCATCTCTTGCCTGCGCGAAATACATTTGTATGGCCTCGTCGATGCGGTGCTTGAGCGCTACTACCCGGTAGCCAAAGGCTTCGCCCGCGCCACGGCACGCGAACGTACGCTAGTGGAGGTCCAGTCCCCCATCATGGAGCTGTTCTTCCTGATGATGCTGGTGCTGTGCGTATCAGTGGCCAGCCAAGGAAGCGGGCAAACTGAGCTGCATGCGATCGCCTTGTTTTCAGCCGTGGGATTGCGTTTGCTATCAGGTTTTCGTCGTGTCCTATTCAGCCTGCAGACGCTGCACCTGTCACGTCCCTATTTCGAGGAGTTAACTGCGCCCGACTCAGCCTCCTGCCCTGCGCAAGCCCCAGCCCAGCCGCTCACCGCCCCTACTCGTGCCTCGCCCAGGCCGGTACTCGTGTGCGAAGAACTCCAGTACAGCTACCCCCAAGTCAGCCATGCTGTTATCAACAATTTGAACCTGAGCATCGGCCAAGGTGAGTGGGTAGGCTTGGTCGGCGAATCGGGCGTGGGTAAATCGACACTGGTGGATGTACTGATCGGTGAACGGCAGCCAAGCCACGGTTCGCTGCAATGGATCGATTTACCCGTCGAGCATCGGACCATTGGCTATGCGGCCTCAGGCACGACGCTAATTCCGGGCACGCTGCGCGACAACGTGACCTTCCTGGGCTGCAGTACAGAACAGACACTCAGCGAAGCATTAGCCATTGCCGGCGTTGACGTCCTGCTGAACCGCCTCCCTCAAGGGCTGGACACGCCCATGGACGCGGTCGAGCAACAGCTATCCAGCGGCGAGCGACAGCGCATCGGGCTTGCTCGCGCGGTTGCCCATGCACAGGTGCTGCTGATTCTGGACGAGGCCACAGCAGCATTGGATCAAGTGAGCGAGAGCCGCTTTCTGCAAGCCTTGCGCGCAGCCAGGCCCGAGCTTGCCGTGGTGCTGATCACCCATCGCCTCACCGCCTTGCGCCATACAGACCGCAACATGCTCATGGCCGACGGCGCACTCACGGATTTCACCTGTTCAGTTGAGCCCGATCAGCCTAGCCACTTTGCAGAGCGTTACCCTTCATGCATTTAGCGTTTGTATTGGGCACACGCCCCGAAATCATCAAGCTTTCCTCGCTGATTTGTGCATGCATTGAACGCGGCATTCGCTATACGTTGATCCATACCAACCAGCATTACGCTGCAAATATGGACAGGCTCTTCTTCAAGGAACTTGAGCTACCACTCGCGCACTTCAACCTAAGGGTGGGCTCTGATGTCGCGCAGGTTCAGGTCAAGCGCATGGTCATGGGTATCGAGCCAATATTGCAGGCCATGAAGCCGGACTATGTGATTGTCCAGGGCGACACCAACAGCTCGTTAGCCGGAGGGCTTGCTGCGCGAAAGGCCAATATCCCGATTGCCCACGTTGAAGCTGGTCTGCGTAGTTTCGACAAGACCATGCCGGAAGAAACCAATCGGATAGCGCTGGACCACATGTCCAATTTTTGGTTTTGCCCCTCAGCACTCCAAGTCGAGCTACTTGCCAGTGAGGGCATTGAAGGCCGCAATGTGCATATCACAGGTAACACCGGTAACGATGCCACCCTGCGCTATGCCCAGGCAGCCCAAGCAAACACGGACATTCTAGAGAGACTGGGGCTTAGAGCAGAACGCTACCTGCTACTGACCTGCCATCGCCCCTCCAACACCGACGATATCGCACACTTCACCACGCTGATCGAAGCCGTGCAACGCTTGGCTGCAGCACGCAGTAGGCCTGTGATTTTCCCCGTCCATCCACGGCTGGGTCTAAAACACTGGCAAATCATCGAGCGCTCGTCGTTGATAAAGACCACTGACCCCCTTGGCTATATCGACATGCTAGCGTTGGTACAGGGCGCTGATCTGGTAATGACTGACAGTGGCGGCCTGCAAGAGGAGGCCTGCGTGCTGCAACGCCGCTGCCTGGTGCTCCGGGACAACACCGAACGCCCGGAAAGCCTTGACTGCGGAGGCTCCAGGCTGGCGCCCGTGGAGACAGAGACCAGCTTGATCGAGGCAGCCGATGAGCTGCTCCATTCACGCGTTACCTGGAGCAACCCCTTTGGCGACGGTCAGGCCGGGCAACGGATTTTGCAGGTATTGTTGAATGACTTCGGAACCGGCAAGCCATAGAGACCGAGGGTGGCAGTAGCCCTCCACCGCGGGACGAAGCTTCGGATAAACGCTAGCGCGCCATGTGCGACGAGGTAGGAGGCGCTGACCGTTTGCGATAGATTCCGTCATCCCCAGACACACCAGGCAGCAACCGATTGTCCGTCCCGTAAACCGGCGACCCCTGCCCCGGCTCGCCACGCAAGCACTCAAATTGACCTGCCACGCCTGTATCGCCGAAGCGAAAGTTAGCGTGGCGGATCACTAGCAAACCACCCGGCTTGAGCACTCTGACAAGATCACTAAGCAGGCGGTCAAAGTCTGCGAAGCGAATCCAGGAAGAACAATCAACGGGGCTCCCCCCAAGCGCTCCATGGCGGAAGACGGCCATAGCCAGCACCAGGTCATAGCTGGCGGTTTTTTCCAATGCGACATTACCCGCACAGGCAAAGCTCAGGCGAGGCTCTCGCCCCTCACACTGCCACCGTGCCCAGCAGCGACCAATACGCCCCGCATCAATATCCAAGCCACGGATATGGGCATACCGGAAATAGCGGGCCAAGGTAAACACTTCCTCGCCCGTGGAGCAGCCGAACGACAAGATGTGCGTTTGCTCAACATCCGCCACTACCTGACGAATCGAGTGGAACACCTCGGGGTAACGATCTTCCTGTGTCGTGCCGTACGGCTGAAACAAGCCCGGCGGGCGCCGCCGCATCAGCAGAGCAGAACTCCGTCGCTCGCCGCCGCGCAAAACCTGCACAATGAAACGCACCCATTCGCGCAACAACCAAAGACGCTTCAATTCGCTTTACCCTAATCTCTATGACAAGGAAACTGTTCGTCAACAAAGGATGCGGAGCGGGTTACCTTGACCACCACAAGCACGAACTTTCTTAACCTCAAACTGGGCAAGTCCACCATTGGGGAAAATCTCCTGATTGCACGCGAAAGAGGCGATGTAATTCTGCACGAAGATGCCACCTGGGAATTGAAGCGCCCTGCACGATTGGCTGAAAACTGGGTGTTCGGCCCAAACCGAACACCGTTTCCCTGCGGGAAACTCCTAGGCTTCCTATTCCGCCAGGCCTACGCTCAAGCGGCCGTACCAGTAGGCTGCCGCCACTGCTACAAGGTACAGGTTCATCCAACCAGCTTGGAACAGCTGATTGCGACCCAGAAGA
Organism: Pseudomonas vanderleydeniana; assembly: GCF_014268755.2. Taxonomy (NCBI): domain Bacteria; kingdom Pseudomonadati; phylum Pseudomonadota; class Gammaproteobacteria; order Pseudomonadales; family Pseudomonadaceae; genus Pseudomonas; species Pseudomonas vanderleydeniana. Next base: position 4,555,294 of record NZ_CP077093.1, read on the forward strand.
TCGCACATGATCTGCCCTATGCCTATAAGGCCGGTGCCAGCCTGAATGCACGTTACCAAGCAGGCCCCTACCGAGCCCTGTTCTACCTTGATGGGCTACAGAGTGCCCGCGAAGCTTACCAACGAGTCCGAGAACACGTACTCGCTACACCTGAGCTTGGCGCCGGCGTCTCCCTTAGCATAAAGCGCGGCTGCACTGAATATGAGGTCCACTGTGGTCCTTCAAATGAATTCACCTTCAGCGATGATCTGGCTGCCGCCGAGCGGGAACTGCTGCAGCGACTGCGCCAGCCCGCTACGCCCAAGGCGAGACAACCCGCGTTGACAATGATGACCTGGGTGCAGATTGCGTACCAATTGGGTGACGAGAGCTACAAAAAATTCACCCAAGGCAGAGCTCTGTATCCTGAGCCTGTCTCCTATCTTGCGACCCCCTAGCCAATCCCAATTGCAAACATGCGAGCACTTCATGTAATTTGACCCGACGACTGACAGGAGTTAGAAGATGGCCGAGCAAGACACCAACGAATCCAATGAGATCGAGCATCAACGTAAAGTGTGGGAGAAGCCGGAAATCATTGAGGTCTCCATCTCGGATGTGACTTCATCTATTTTCGCCACAAGCGGCAATGACGGTACGTTTGGCTTTTCCAACGTCTCTTAAACCAGCATGCGCATTCATTACTACTCCCCTGATCACCGATGAGCGCATTTGCTGGTCTGCTTTCCGCGGAAGCCATACCTGCGCAACTACCTGAGCACTTTGCTGCTGCGCTCCATGCGCCAGGACTGGAAACACCGCGCCACTGGTCTATTCCAGGCCTTCACTTCACCCATCGTCTACGCATCACAGCCCCAGAGGATCACCAGGATCATCAGCCCATCATTCGCAATGATGTGCCCCTGGCGCTGGTGTTTGACGGCTACCTGATTAATCGCAATGAACTCATAGAGGCTCTGAATCTCCCCAGGCAAGCACGCGCCTGGGCCGATAGCGCCATTGCCTTTGAAGCGATCACTCGTTGGGGAGCGGGCGGTCCCGAGCGGATGCTCGGAGATTTTGCGCTAGCGGCGTGGAATCTTGCCGATCGCAGCCTGATACTCGCACGTGACGCAGTCGGCCAACGTCCTCTGTATTACCACGAGGGGAATGGGTTCTTTGCTTTCGCCACTAACCCAACAGCCCTGCTGGCAGTTCCGGGTATCAACCCCGAACTGGACGAAGATTACTTTGTCGCCCAGCTATCGGACTTGCCCGTGCCCGACAACGGCACACCGTATAAACACTTGCGCCTTCTCCCTGCAGGCTCGGTCGCAGTTTTAAGCTCAGGCCACCTCAAGCAACGTTTCTACTGGACACCTGAGCAAAGAACCGAGCTACGCTTGCCCAGAGATGAGGATTACGTCGAGGCCGCACGTGAATTATTCGAACGCGCAGTCAAAGACTGCCTGAGAATCGAGGGTCCTGCATTCTCCTCTCTCACCGGAGGATTGGACTCCTCCGCCGTGTCAGTGACAGCCGTTAAACACCTGCCTGGCAATACATTGACCACCATCACCTGCCTCCCTGCCGTCAATACCGAACCGCCGGACTCAGATCATCACTACATGAGTGAGCGGCGTTATGTAGCAAGCATCTGCGCACAAGCCCCAGGATTGCAGCCGCTGTTTTTTAATGCGCCACTGCAACATCGATGGGATACCGACTGGCTACAGATGTTCCAGCTGACAGGCGTCCCTTGGCGCAATGTGATGAACATGGCGTGGATGGGCTCGGCCCGGGATCACATAAGGCACAAAGGAGGACGTGTACTGCTGGCCGGGGCGCTCGGTAATGTGACGTTGTCTTGGGATGGGCAAGGCACCCTTACCGGATTGATGAGGGAAGGTCGCTGGCTCAAAGCCTTTCAAGAGTCCTACGCTCTTGCCCGCACGAGCGGACAAAAAGCTAACCTTGCTCGCCAGATGTGGCGAACCACCCTGGCCCCGTTTGCACCCGACATCCTTCAGCGCTGGATAGCAAAACTGCAAGCCAGGTCGAACGCCTCGTATTGGGGGCACCAATCTCCCATTGAGCCAAGCATAAAGGCACGAATTCGGACCGAGGATGGAGTCAGGCGCCGCAAAAAAATGGCTTCGATGGCAAGCTGGCAACTACGGCAGGCGTGGTTCAGGGAACGCCAGTCAGCGCTGCAGGCAACAGGACTTGTACGCGCACTCCATGGTTTCGAGGTTCGCGACCCCATGGCTGATCGGCGCTTACTGGAATTCTGCTTTTCACTTCCCGATAGCCTCTACTTGCAAGGTGGCGTATCTCGCCTTCTCGCCCGCCGAGTGACAGCGGACCGCCTGCCTAGCGAAGTGGTCAACAATCGCAAACGCGGCATGCAATGCCCTGAATACCTTCATCGCATGAGTGAAGTGCGCCCGTTTCTCGGCAACCGTCTCGAAGAGTTGGAGGCCTCTGCGCTTGCCCAACGCCTGCTAGACCTTAAACGAATGAGATCACTGCTTTCGAACTGGCCAAACCAGCTCGCGAGCCCAGAGCACCTCATATTTCTTCACCGAGGCCTACACTTTGGCGTGTTCCTGCAGTGGATCGAAAGTGGCTGCCAGCTCAAGAATTAGCGTTCGACCACGGCCAAAGCCCTCGATTACAGCCTGAAACGCTGGGTACTCGAGCGTTCGAACTGGTTATTTGCGGGATCCCTGCGCAGCGGTAAGCGGGCTGCGACCATCATGAGTTTGATCCAGTCGGCACGCATGAATGGGTATGACCCGTATGCCTATCTAAAGAATGTGCTGGCGCGGCTGGCGACCCAACGGACCAGTGAGATTGGGCAGTTGCTGCCGCATCAGTGGATGCCGGCCTGACTTAGGCAAGGTGAGTTGGGCGGACGCTTTCCCCAATCAGGAGATTGCATAGCGCAACCGCCATGCTCTGAAGGTGAAGGTCACTGCTGCGTCGTCAGGAAGGAGCCTGAGATACCCACAAAAAAGAGGCGCTCCGAAGAGCGCCCCATTGTTCACCTTACTGCTCACTGACCGGCCTCGAGTCAGCAGACTCAGCCCCTCCGATCATGATGCGTTTAGGCTTCGCTTCCTCCGGTACCACTCTAAGCAAGTCTATGTTCAGCAAACCGTTAGCGAGCTTCGCGCCCTGCACCTCGATGTGATCCATCAAGCGGAACGACAGCCGGAAAGCACGCTGAGCGATACCCTGGTGCAGGTAAGTGACATCACCGTTGCTTTCTCGCTTGTCGCCGGCGACCGTCAAAACGCCCTTTTCAACCTGAATGTCCAAGTCCTCCTCAGCCAAGCCAGCCACCGCGATGACAATTCGATATTGGTCATCACCGTGTTTTTCAACGTTGTAAGGAGGATAGGAAGTTCCGGCCTCACTGCGAAGCGCCGATTCGAAAAGGTCGTTGAAACGGTCAAAGCCGACCGAGTGACGGAAAAGTGGGGCCAACGAAAGAGTAGTAGCCATTGCTAAATCTCCTGAGTTTTCTCCAAGTGATTTGAGGCGCGACCCGCATTCGGCATCGCGCAAAATCCTAAGTAGGCACCGAAGACAAAAATTCAAGGGCGCTCGGAAAATTTTTAGCGCTGATCTGATCCCGCCGTGATCTACTAGCTTGGAGGAAGAAATGGGCACTCTGCTGGGATGAAGTGCGTTACTGCTCGAAGCGTTGCTGGCGCAAATCGCCTCTCAAGGTCAGATCGGAAAGGTTGGTATAGACTTCTTTGAAACTCATAAGGGCTCCGAAAATGATCGATGCAGAACTGCTGAAACTGATGATCGAGTCTTCCAACGATGGCATTGTGGTGGCAGAGCAGGAAGGCGATGAACACATCCTCATCTACGCCAACCAAGCCTTTCAGCACCTGACCGGCTATAGCATTGATGAAACCCTGTATCAGGACTGCCGGTTCCTGCAGGGCGATGACCGAGATCAACCAGGCATTGCTGCTATCCGCGAAGCAATAAAAAATTCTCAGCCTTGCCGGCAAATCATTCGAAACTATCGCAAAGACGGCCGTGTTTTCTGGAATGAGCTTTCGATAACCCCAGTGTTTAACGACGAGGATCAACTCACCTATTACATCGGCATCCAAAAGGACGTTACCGTCCAGGTTGAGGCTAGCGAACGTGCCCGTCAGTTGGAGGCTGAAGTCGAGGATCTGAAAATTCAGCTGGCTCGATTACAACGAAGCATTTCATCGACTTAGAGGGCTATAGAAAAACGGCAAAAAAAGACGGACACCATCGCCCTTAAAACTGGAGTTTGGTAGGCGTGTTTGCCGTTCGCTTACGATTCAAACGCCGAGTGATAAGCAAGACGTGCTCGCACCGGTTCGGTGGCATCCTCAATGCGGCGTAGCTGAGCTTGGCTCAATTGTTCACGCCATCCTCCAGCACGTCCCTCTCGAAAAAAGCGAGCGGCGCGCTGCGGCCTCTCACTGAAACCGTGGCTGGCCTCCGCAGCCTGCAGCCGGTCGAAGCGGGTAGCCTCCAAGGCTTGTTCAAGGCGCTTGTCATCCAGCGCCCAGCCACAGTACTTAATGACACAGGCAAAGCTCGCCATCGGCGTAGCCAACATGTCTTCATAGCGAATGAGCAAAGGGCTCCAGGGCGCGGGCAAATCTATCCAGCTCAGAACATGCCGACTCCAGCTATTGAGTCGTTGAGGTAGCTGATCTCTGAGCCCGAGCTTTTGGTCACACAGTATGGCTGCCTCGTCGAGGAGAAGGTCGATCGCCCTGTCCACACTGATATCGATGTGTCCGGCCAACGAGAGCACCACATCTCGAGGATCACGCACGATATAGACAGCGCCAAGCGTGCTTGTAGCGGGAAACAGTGGCTCCCCGAGCGAAGTCAATTGCCAAGCGTCGTGAACCTTATTGAACAATGGTTCGCGCGCCTCTGTTAATTGCGCTTCATACATGCGTGGACGCAAGGTCAACAACTCATCAGGGAGCAAATCAGACGAGGCGATGCCCAGAAGCTCGTCGAAACGGCGACGACTGCTGGCAATAGGGGCGAAGTTTTGCTTGCGAGAGAAGTCTGGTTCCGATCCGCCCAGACGATAACTATTGAGGACCAACCGCAGCCAAGTGTTACCTGACTTTGGGTAGGACGCCAGCCAGTAGAATCCCTTCATGCCTGATGGCTAGCCCCGACGTGAAACGCCACGATGCGCTCGACGAGTTCATCCAAATGCTCAAAGCCTGAAAGCTGTCGAACCAGAACATGCCGCGCAATGCTAGCCGCCGATCGAGTGACCAGCGTGAAGTGCGCGCCCTTAGCAGGAGCAACCGTCATTAGTACCCGCTCCTGATACAAGGCCTTGGAGAAGCGAACCGAGGCCGGCAACCCACCAATCGCCTCCAGCCCCGCAAACTTGGCATCCTCGACTCGTTCAAGATGGTAAAGCGCTGCCAGTTTCAATGGCGCGCCTTGGGCGAAGTGCTCTGCCCCCAAGCCGACAGAGAATTTGTCCATACCCTGGCGCACGCGCTCTGCGTCCCCCACGGCATGGCCAAACTGGCTCATTGCATCTTGCCAGAGCTTGATCCTGGGGAAAGTAGGCAACGCAACCGCCCCCCGCTCCTGGTCGAGACTCAGCACCGTGACATCGTCCGCCAGAATCGGGTACCCCCGCCGCATGAAGGCAGATGCCAGGGTCGATTTCCCTGTGCCTGAAGGCGCGGTAAAGGCGATCGCCACATCCCCCTCAGGAGACGGCAGCTTCACGCAACAGGCATGTAGAGGTAAAACGGTTCGGCGTTGGCAAACAATGGCAAACACTGTACCGAATAAAAACGCCCTTACTGCTGGGGCATCCACCGAGTGGCTGGGCTGTACACGAATCGCGCGGCCATCGTGTGCTATGCGATAGGTCGCAACTGACTCGACAGCGAAACGACAGGTTCCATCGGCGCCCATTTGCAGAATGGGGCCCTCATATTCAGTATCCGGCAGCCGTGCTTCAACCGCACCGAGCTCGATATGCAGGTCTATAGGGGCCTGTAGATCCCCTGCCCAGGGCAATAGCTCCGGCAGCGGCAAATCACTGCGCACACGCCAGCCGCAAAGCGAGTAATCGTCATACATAGCGGGACACCTAATTTTGCTGCTTCAAGGCGCGAAAATTGCCCATATTCTCCGCTCCGCAAACGACGCCGCCATCCTTCCCCGTCAATACCAGCCATGCATGTGCGCCTATGGAGTCACCCTCTCTGCGTACACCCAGGCAAAGCACGGACCGCCTTCCGCGCAAGCGCAACATGCAAGCGGCCACTAATGCTTGGCGCAAACAAAGAGGTTTCCAGGGAAGTCGCCGGACAGCCACGGCCACGGCATCGCGCACAGCACGAGCCGTCGGCGACAATGCGAGATTTAAATGAGGTGATGCGGACTCAATGCGAGCGCCACTTAGACTCAGCAAAAGGCGCCACGAAAAAAGATGACATAAGACAGGAGTAACCGAAAACAAGAGAACGGCTTCAATAACGCGAAGACGGTGAGCACTAATCAAGCCTGAACCTCAATAAGTTCACGACTGGCCAGCTTGCTCAGCAGCTCCATAACATCCTGACGAATTACCTGGATGTCCGCGTCGTACTCAAGCGCCAGTGTGTCACACAAGGCATCTACACGCATTGGCGAAGCGAGTCGCTCCCAAATTTCGCTAGCGACGGAATTAAGGCCGAAGTAGTGCCACTGCGATACACTCATCAGCACCAATTCCCCACCGATCTCGGCGACTAGAACGTTAGCATTCCTGATAACAGTCGCCTCTCCAGTGATTTCGCTCATCATTTTAGTTCCGCCCCCCAGTCAAGCGCAGCCCATAATGCCGAGCCTTCAGACGATCCACAAGTCCATATGCTGAAGTCGGGCGATTGGCCTTCCCGGGCTGTAGCTGTCTGCGTTGAGTGGGATCTGTAGGGGTCAACTGACCCCGGATAGGACGTTAGGTTTTTCGGCCTAAGCCGGGGCCAGCGATTCGTTAAACTGGTGCGGTCGAACCCAGTTGTACCGATGCATCAGTTAATGACTGATGTCTAGGCGCGCTTCTTGAGCCTTCATGTAGGACCCAATAGGGGCCCATCCTGTTTTCAAACTGCGAAACACGCGCTCCATCGGCGCACTCTCCCAACAGTTTCCACGACGGCTCATGCTTTGGCGTATGCGGTAACGCCAGCGCCGTTGGCGAAACTGACGACTACGTATTGCGAGCACTGTCCGAGTGAGAGTGCAACCCTTGAGGCCGGTCTCTTCACTCAGCCTCGCGAGCGATCTAGCCTATTGGAGAAATTCGGGCATATCGCCGTGAAGCACTACCGAGTAAGCTGAATAAATTTCATCAATGGAAACCTTCGATGTTCTCATCCGAGCGGCTCAAAGGAATCGACGTCTTCGTCGCTGTTGCTGACTTCGGGAGCTTCACGGCTGCGGCTCAAAGGCTGAATTTGACAAGTTCGGCAGTCAGCAAGAGCGTAGCTCGTCTAGAGGCGCGTCTGGGAACCCGACTGTTCAATCGTACGACCCGCACGTTGTCGCTCACGGATTCCGGCGTCGTGTTCTACAGAACCTGCCTATCGGTTCTGGCGGATCTGGAAGAGGTCGAGCATGCAATCGTGGCTGAAGGCAATGAGCCCCACGGCAAGGTTCGTATCGATCTTCCAGCCTCCTACGGACGGCTACATGTGCTCCCGTTGCTCATGGATTTCTTGCTACTGCATCCCATGCTGCAACCCCACATATCGTTCACGGATCGCTTTATCGATCCGGCGTACGAGGGCATCGACATCGTCGTTCGCATTGGCGGGCCTGACGCGTGGCCGTCGAATCTGGGGCACCAGTACTTTGGTGCACAGCGCCTCATCTTCTGCGCATCCCCTCAGTACCTGGAGCGCAACGGCACTCCCCAGAACGAACGCGAACTCGAACATCACCATTGTGTGGGTTACGGGCATAGCGATGGGATGGTCACCCCCTGGTTCTTCAAGGGCCGTCATGCTGGGGAGATGGAGCGCCGAACCATCCAGCCACGCATTGCGGTGGGCGATGGAGAGGGAGAAGTCGCAGCGGTGTTAGCAGGTCACGGGATAGGTCAGCTACCCACCTGGCTGACTCAGCGGCACGTAGACTCTGGCGCTCTCGTTGAGGTGCTGCCTGATCTGGCGACCGATGGCCTACCGATGAATCTGGTGTGGCTGAAAAGCCGCGAAGGGCTTCCCAAGGTTCGCGCCGTATTGGACTACCTGCTTCCCCGGTTGACCGCCCACGGCACAAGGCCCATGGACTCGTAGAAGGCTGGCAGCAAAACGGAGCAGCGGTCTGACTCGAAGCCGCTCCGCTTCTGCCCTCAAGCCCCGTATGCGCTTAACCCTTTATCTGGGTGCCAAGTGACGCACCACCGGAACAACAGCTAAAGCGAGCACCGCCACTGCGGCTGCAACATAGCCGAGAAACTCCACGCCGAGACTTGGGATCGTCATGCCGCCGACAACCGCGCCGATACCGATACCTGCGTTGGCGGCGGAAACATTCGTGGTGCCCGCGAGCGCCTGAGAGTGCGAAACCGAGCTCATGACCCGCACCTGGCTCACCGGATAAAGCGCAGTATTGGCAATTCCCCACAGGCCCAATGCAGCGCAGAAAAGCAAGCCTGCATGCGCCAGCGGCACAATCGCAGCCATACCGATGGCCAGCAGGAGCAAAAAGAGCACGGTCGCCTTGATGGGGGACTTGTCGACGGCTTTTCCGCCGATCCAGTTACCTACCAGCCCGATGGCGCCGAATGCCATGAGCCACCACCCCACATTTTCCTGGGCAACGCCGACTACCCGTTCAAGGATATCGGCCAAGTAGGTGTAAGCGATGAACATCGCGCTGAACACGACGATCGACAGAAGGACGTTGGAGAGGAAGTAGGCCTCTTTGAATATCCGCGCCTGCTTCAGAAAATCGACTTTGGCAGAGCGGACAACACTCGGCATATAGGCCAACATCGCCACAGCCATTATCAAGGACATCCCCGCCAGCAACCAGAAGGCGCCTCTCCAGCCAATGGCATTGGAGACAACGGTGCCAAGCGGGATGCCCAGTAGCATGGCTGCTGAGATGCCCAGGTAAACCCTGGAAATAGCCTGGCCTGCTCGTGCTGGGCCAGCGAGCTGTCCTGCGGTTTCACTCGCTGTTCCCCAAAATACGGGCAGCGCCAACGCGGGCACTACCCGCGCAACCGCAAGAATCCAGAAGTTGCTCGAGACCGCAGCGAGCGCATTCGCTGCAGCGAAGATCAAAAGGATCGAGATGAACAGTTTTTTTCTATCGAGATGGGAAAGCGCCGCTGTCAGGGGCGGGCCAAAGACCATGACCGTGAACGCAAACAGCGTGACCAGTTGCCCTGCGGCAGAAATCGAGATGTTGAGGTCTCTGGCAAGGTTCGGGAGCAGTCCGACAATCAGGAACTCGGTCGTAACGATGAGAAAGGCTGAGAAGGCCAGTATCGCGACGCTGATGCCGGCGCCTTTTGCAACAGAAGCCGCCGAAGGGGGTGATTCGTAAGCAGACATGGGTGGGCACTGGGTGCTGACATCATAGTTTGACACAGCCCCCCTGAAATATGTGACCTGGAGAACGTCTTCCTTGCGAAGGTGTCGCAACATAGATTGACACATCCCCGAGGCACACCAAATAAAGCCCTCAGTTTTTACAATATAGTTTGACACAAGCCGTCTCAGGGCCATGAAAACGTCAATTTCGGTGATGATGGGAGCGTAGCTACCGCTTTACCTCTGGCTGCGTAGCCTCTCGATATCGATGCGTTTCCGATACGAAATCGACAAATGCCACCGCTGCCGCAACCGCAAGCCGAGCATGCCTCGGCTGCAGCCCGCGGTGCTGGCCATCTTTCCCATGCCCAGTACCGTATAACCCTCTTAACTGCGTGAGATTGCTGGTTAACTGGGTGAGGTTGCGGAGTACATTTTTGATGTTTTCAGCACCTTTGGCTGCATCACTCACACCATCGGGAACCAGTTGTAAGGCCTTAGTCACCTTCTGGCGGAAGACGCCTTATCCGATGCCGGATGTGCTGATGCAGGATGGCAAGTTCCGTGGCGAAATCATTATCACCGCGGTCTATGCCCCACCACTAGATTCGAACGCAGGGAGCGAGTACGTTCGCGCAAACGTGGAGCTGAGCTTCGGTCTCATCGATGGCAACAACATCACCGGGAAGGTCCCGATGGAGAGCGATGAAGGTCAGAGCGGGTACGAGAGTGCCCAGATCGCCAACGGCAGCAAATGGTCGCCGGTCAAGGTCCATCGAAAAGCCTTCCCCCGTGGTATCAGCGGCACCAACTGGGGTCTGCAGGCTACTGCGTTGTTGAGGGCATACGAACCCAACCTGACCGACCCTTTGCCCGTACAGATCATCGTCACCATTCGCTCGCTTGATGGCGACACCCAGGTCCGGGCGGCAGGCATGCGTGCGCTCACGCAGCGCAACTGGTTGCACACCCCACTACCGGTGCGTGTACCTATCCGCGTTTGACCACGGTCTGACCTTTCATGGATGCGGCGCAGGCCACATCCAGTGGCCGCTGCTGCTGCGCACGGCTGGAAGAGTGAATCAGACCTGGTTCGGGAGGCCTGGCGTCCGCCAGGCCCCTCTCCACCGGCGGCGCCCCCTCTCAGTGGCCATGATTTTTCGCCCGAACACCAATAAATTTTCCTAGGTTCTGTCTGAAATTCGGAGAAACCGAACACCACTGCCGTGAGCGCTGAGATTTTGTAAGGTTTTCAGCCATCTAAGGAAAGGAATCCTGTGATGGCTAAGCGCTACGAAATTTCGGATGAAGCATGGGATGTGGTCGCGGATCTCTTCACCCAAACCCACGCCAGAGGTAGAGGTAGGCCGCGATCAAGTGATCGCCTAATGCTCGATGGAGTGCTTTGAGTGTTGGGTTCAGGTGCTGCTTGGCGGGACATGCCCGGGTATTTTGGGCCCTGGCGAACGGTTTATCACCGCTTCCGAATTTGGCGAAACCGGGGAACATTTGATCAGATGCTCAAGCGATTGCATCTCAAGCTCAATGATCAAGGGCTCCTTGACCTGCAAACCTGGATGATCGATTCAACTGCTGTCCGTGTTACCCGCGCCTCATCAGGTGCAGGTAAAACAGGGGGCCTGATGAACCCGCCGATCACGCTCTAGGCCGCAGTCGCGGTGGCCTCACCACCAAGATTCATATGCTCTGCGACGCCAATGGCGTGCCATTGCGCTTTCTCCTTTCTGGCGGTCAAGCCAGCGACATCAGCTACGCACAGCCATTGCTGGATGATGTCCGCATCCCGACGAGCAAGCGAGGCCGACCTAGCAAGCGCTGCCGCTGGCTTTTGGCCGACAAGGGCTACGACGCTGATGCACTGCGGCGCTACTGTGACCGATATCGCATGCACACGTAGATTTGCGCTCTCTTGATACACGGTTAGAGATGCTAAAAACAGCATTCGACCGGAATCAGGCATCCGAGCAAAAGCTTCGTAGCCGGTAGCGGCCAGTTACAAGGAGCGCTTCAGACTCATTGATTGAGCTTCGCGCCGCCCCATGAAACCTTGCCTTTCGCATTTCTACCAACTTCCAACAAAAACGTCTGACCGTTCAATCCAGGTTGCGAGAAGTCGATGCCGTCATCTCTAGGCGAATAGCGTCGGCTGCCCGGCTGCTTTGGACGGAATGCCGATAATAGGTAGCGGCAATTGTCGGCAAGTGAAGTTAGGTAACACCTAAGGTTGCCAGCGGCAGTCTGATTTGACCAAACCTTAAAATCAAGCCGTGCTGTCCACACAGCTTCAGGAACATCCTTATATTCATATGAGCCGAGCTCTAAACCCGCCTCGATTGCAGCGTTGTAGCTCAGCCCGCCTACTATCCTCTTCCATTTGTCCTAACTCTCACGGTAAAGAAGGAAACTAGCTAAATCATTTACGCTCGCACACGCGTACGCTCTGGTGAAACCAATGAATTTGAAAGAAAAGCTGATTAAACACATTTATGGGACGAGACATTTGGTCATGCTCCTTGGATCTACCAAGAGTACACATTAAGCGAGAGAAGTCCTAATAGCTCTCAGCAATCTGCCAACTGCCGATGAATCGCCCCTGATGCCCGTGAATCGTTATGACCGTCAGCTGTTGGTGAGAAGCAGCCGCTCAGGCTCGGTCTAGATCTCCGGCTCGCGAAAGCTCGATACGCTTCTTACCTACAATCGAAATCGATTGACCAATCGGTCCAATTCATGGCCTAAACGCGCTAGATCGACGCTAGAGGCGGCAGTCTCGTCACTCGCGCTCGCAGTCTGCTCAGAAATGTCACGAACGTTCAAAATGCTACGATTGATCTCTTCAGCAACCACAGTTTGCTGATCAGAAGCCGACGCAATTTGCTGATTCATAAGTTGAATTGTTGATACTGTTTGAGTGATGCTCTCAAGAGCTTTCCCAGCACGTCTGGTCAATTCAACACTGCTATCAGTCAGCGCTCGACTTACATCCATGACCTCAGATACCTCTCGAGTACCCTCCTGCAAACTAGAAATTAGCTTCTGAATTTCTTCGGTGGATTGCTGAGTTCGCTGGGCTAGGCTGCGAACTTCATCCGCGACCACTGCGAAACCTCTTCCAGCCTCCCCCGCACGGGCAGCCTCAATCGCGGCATTTAGCGCGAGAAGATTAGTTTGTTGCGAGACCGACTTAATAACATCGAGCACTCCACCAATTTTTTCGCTTTCCTCTCTCAGGTTACACATAGCAACTGTGGAGTTATTCACTTCGATTGCCAGACGCTCTATTTGAGCCGCGGCCTCAGCAACGACATTGTCTCCCTCAAGAGCTTGACGGTCAGCTTCAGCAGCGGCCATGGAGGCTTCTACCGCGTTTCGCGCAACGTCTTGTACTGACGCAGCCATTTGATTCATCGCTGTCGCAACGTGATCTGTTTCAACCTTTTGGCTGTTTACACCTGCACTGGTTTGCTCAGTTATGGCTGATAGCTCCTCAGCAGAACTGGACAACTGGATGATACCTGCTCTTATTCCCCCGATCAGCTCCCGGAGATTGACGATCATATGATTCAAACGCCGCTGTAGATCACCGAGTTCATCACCACGACTTACATCAAAATCAACTCCTAGATCCCCTTTTGCTATGCGATCTACGTTAAGTAGAACATATTGTAAGGGAGTCACAACTTGTCGTGTAATCACCCATGCTGCGACGATCCCGAGAATGAATGCCAAAATAGCTATACTGCTCAACATAAATTTAGCGAATGCCGAATCTACATCCCGTTTAGCAGATTGCGAGGTAATCAACTGCTGCGTAGTGCTAAGCAAAATGTCACCTTGGGTAGCCATCGAGGCGAACACTCCAGGCGACTCGGCTGAGCTATTGCGCAGGGCAGTCAGTGCGTCACGGTAAACATCGACAGCAGCAACTTGCCGATCTATCAATACCAGATCCGAAGGATCTTCTAAGTTAGCGCGGGCAGTATTCAAATGCCTATTAAGTTTATCAAGCGTCTGAGAAATTAGCTCTGCGCCATTGCCCTTAGGGTTGAGTTCCACCTGTAATCGATGAACCCGCAAGTCCTTGGTCATCTCAGCGACATGGGCGATGTTTTCAATCTTGATCCCTCTCTCATCAAGACTATCAATAGCGACCCATCCACCCAAAGCAAGCAGAGACGATAGCGCCAGCACTAGACCGAAGCCAAAAATCAGCTTCGTTCTTACACGAATATTACCAATCCAACCAAACATACCTACTCCTAACTAAATCGTCTCTAGTAGGATGACTAACACCCTAATTTGAGGAAATTTGTATCGCTTTGAGTCTGGAGTCGCGCTACTCGGAGGAATTCAGTAATGATGCGAGGCTAAAATTTACAAAGGCCGTACGCCACGATGGAGAAATAAGATTCCTGCGAAAAACCTGCAAAAAAAATCCAGACTCCACTTCAAACATGCTACACCTCGAGATTATTATTAGTATTAATTGAGTGCGAACAAACTTTCTGTGACGTCGTGCTGCGATTACGCTAGAACGGTGAAAAAAGCGAGACCTCATCGGTCTGAGCGCATTTTCATTACACCATTTTCAGAGCCACCCAAGCTTTACGCAATTCAAGATTACAACGTCCAAGACGACTACTAAAAAACAGACGAGAACAACTACCCTTATCAAATATGAGGAACCACGCATATTCACATCCTAGCTTAGCGTTGATTTAATACCTCCCCCAAAAACCGGTCAAGCTACCTAGCTGCATCCCTATATTAGAAACATTGGATTCACTCACGCAGTGCATTTATTTATCAAAGAGATGCACGGCAGTCGATCATCTAAACGAAAGGTGCAGCTGTCCTTGAACACCGTAAAACGGGCATCCCTGGAAATAAGCAAAAAATACGTGTACCTACACGCATCAAAAAAAATCAAATCTTTTTGAGGATCCTTTTCAAAATCTCCATTTCACTACTTCCCACCTGGCTTTCAACTTCAGATTGGCAGCGCTGCCAAATCGGAGCTGCCTCTGCGACCACAAGAATGCCGGCTTCAGTCAAAGCGACAAGAATTTCCCTCGAATCAGACCCACCTCGCCCGGTACTTACTACTTTTTTACCTTCCAGAACTCGTACGTTCCGGCTGACAGTAGACCTCTGCAAATGAGCCAATCGTGCGAGTTCGGTGAGACTCACTCTTCCAGAGCGCTGGATCAACACCAAAAGCGAATACTGCTCAACATTAATGCCAAGGTGACACAAGGCCGAATCATAGGTAGACACAATGCGCCTAGTCGCAGCGCGCATTAAGAAGGAATAGCATTTCAGGTCGATGGTCATAGACGCAAGCATATACACGCAAAAGCACGCTGGCAATAGCCCCGTTTGTCGCAGGAGTAAATTTAATATTCCGAATGGAGGCTTACGATCGCTTACCCCAGGATAATGCTTCTCAGTCGGCCGTCTCTGGAGCTCGCTTGACGACCCAAGCGTTATCACATAGATTGATTTGCGTGCATATGCACGCTTATTAAAAATCTTCTTTGCGGGTCTGGAGGTAGAAAATGCGCGTTTTGATCGTAGGGGCCGGTGCAACCGGAGGCTTTTTTGGCGCGTTACTAACGCAAGCAGGACGAGACGTCACTTTCCTGGTTCGCGAGCGGCGAGCTGAACAACTGCGACAGCAGGGTTTGCGGGTTGTGACGCCATCAAAAGAGATGCACTTCGATCCAAAACTAGTAACTTCGGACCAGATTGTAGGCACGTACGACGTTATTCTCCTCGCGGTTAAGGCGTATTCGTTGGATTTTGCTCTAGCGGACATGGCGAATGCTGTCGGGCCAAACACCGTGATACTACCGTTACTAAACGGAATTAAACATATAGAGCAAATCAAAGACAGGTTTGGAGCAGATCACTTACTCGGGTGTGTATGCAAGCTAGCCACCAATCTTAATGACCAAGGAACAATCATACAACAAGGTACATTTTGCGATGTCTACTACGGCGAGCTTGACGGGAAAGTTTCTGAACGACTACTGCGAGTACACAACTTATTGAGTGGAGCTGGTTTCAAAGCAGAAACTTCATCGACCATACGCCGGTTGCTGTGGGAAAAATGGGTGCTATTAGCCGCGATGGGATGCATAAATTGCTTAATGCGCGGGAGCATCGGAGACGTAGTCGCCGTAAAAGGCGGACTGCAATTTGCAAATAATGTGATCGATGAAGTACTGAAAATTGTTCGGACTGTGGGCGAGGAACCTAGCGCAGAGTTTGTAGCAAGCGCTCGTCAAACACTCACCTTAGCCGACTCTGCTCAGACATCTTCTATGTTTAGGGATTTACTGGCAGGGAGACAACTCGAAAGCGAACAGATAATTGGCGATCTGCTAACCAGGGCTGCAAATTTCAAAATTGAATCTCCATTACTTACGCTTGCATATGCAAACCTGAAAGTAAATGAAAGACAATTGAAACTGCAAAAAGACAGATAACGTATACCGCGAAATAATAGATACCAACCAGTGCCGACCCGCATCATATTTCGGAGCAAAGTTTGTGCAAGAAAAAACCCTCAATTCCGTTAAAGATTCACGCTCAGCTGTATCACCATGGGTCATGGTCGCAGTCGGCGCTGGAAGCATCTTATCGTCCCTCGATCTTTTCGTGGTGAATTTGGCATTCTCTACAATACGCGACAGCTTCGGGGGGGCAAGCAATCTTGCAATGGCATGGGTCCTAAGCGCCTATTCAATTTCATTTGCAGCATTTTTAGTGCCATGCGGCACATTAGCCGATATCTATGGACGTAAACGCATTTTCAAAGCGGGGATAGCAGCTTTCGCCATTGCAAGCTTGGCCTGCGCTGTTGCACCCGATATCTTATCTTTGATCATTGCTCGCGGGTGTAAAGGTATAGCAGCCGCTATGATCATACCAACCAGTCTAGGTCTTTTGTTAGCGTCTTATCCAAAAGAAAGCCATAAAAAAATGGTCGGCATTTGGGCAGCCACGGGCTCTGTGGCCGCTGCGCTAGGTCCAACCCTTGGCGGAGCCTTGGTAGATATCAACTGGCGTCTTATTTTCATTATTAACATCCCAATTGCATTCATTGCACTGTGGTTCAGTCGATACTTAGTAGAAAGCGCAAAAAAGAAAAGCGCTTTACCTGACATTATCGGGACACTTTTTTTGATCATAGGAATCGCATGCTTAGTGGCCGGAATCTCTTATGCGCCGACTTGGGGCTTTAAGAGCCCTAGCTTCTTGTTGACGCTCTGTGTCACGACGTTATCTTTAGGAATATTTGTGAGACGGTGCTTTAATGTTGATTCGCCTGCACTAGATCTTAGTGTGTTCAGATCGCCAAATTTTACAGTTGCGACAATCGGAATGGCGTGCTTTTACATGGGCTTCGCCATTATGCTTCTTGGAACTACGCTATTCATGACTCAAATATGGAAATTTAATCCTATGATTGCAGGCGCTGCTGTCGGCGTAGGCCCGGGAACTGCCGTAATAGCCTCTCTACTTACAGGCAAAATAAAATTATCAGCGACTTATTTTACCTTTATTTCAGGGTTTCTTTTTCTCGGTGCTGGGATCTGGTGGCTCTATACACTAGGAGATAATTCGGAATACGTTACGTCATTATTACCGGGACTTATTTTAACGGGTATTGCTGCAGGTATTGGACAAACAGGTTTTATAGTGGGAGGGACTGCCGAATTAAAACCGCAAAATTACGCTGCGGGCACAGGAATAATTAATACATCTAGGCAGATAGGCGCTGCGATGGGCGTAGCTGTATTCGTATCCGTATCAGGGACCGCTGTCAGTGCGGGCCAATACACTACAGCTTGGTTACTAATGGCATTATTTGGGTTGCTAGCTTCCCTATCGGCACTTTCACTAAAAGCTAAAAGCTAGAAGCTAGAAGCTAGAAGCTAGAAGCTAGAAGATCGAAGATACACGGCACCCACCACGGCACTGCCGCGCCGGAATTGCCGCGGCAGATGCTCTGACATTGCTCCTGCACAACCAACATGCCCAAGCCAACAGCTACCCATGCTGTCATCTGCGATTTCGGTTAAATAACTGCATTTCCATAATGGTCTGCAAGAGAAGTGGCATAACCTCAGAAGGTTCAACCTAATTGGGCTGCAGATATTAAGTACCTTCCCCCGTGCGGGGATAGAAAACTTTATTGTTCTCTCGCAGCAAGATCGATCAACCAGGCTTTTAACGTTGCAGCTGATGGCCTTAAAGAAAATTGGCGGTCGTGAACAAGGTAATACCCTTTGGACACCGGGAGCCGCATCCCGAAGGGCTCGAACAACGATCCGTTTTTGACCTCGGCTTCAGTCAGAATAGCGCTGCTTAGCAGAACACCTTGTCCGTGACGTGCGGTCTCAATAGCGAGAATAGATTGGTCACAATGTTGGCAAGCGATGCCAGCAATTTGCTCGTCGGAGAGGTTACTGTATCGTTTAAACCAATGATTCCAGTGAGGGAGGAGAGTAGTGTGAAGCAAAGTTGCACGAGCCAGATCATCAGGGTGCTGTAAGTTAAGCTTTGCAGCATACTCGGGTGAGCAATAAAGGCGGGCTTCATCTCGGTAAAGTAGTGTGGAATCCAGCGACGGGTCCACACCGTCAAAGTATCGAATTGCGAGGTCGACTCTGTCGCGTTCGAAATCGATAAGCGCTGTAGAGGCACTCAGATGCAAGGTTATGTCTGGCCTGAAGGTCAAGAAATTGGCCATGCGAGACGCAAACCATTTTGCTGCCAAAGTTGGCGGCATAGACAACCATACCTCGCTCACGTGGC
Organism: Pseudomonas vanderleydeniana; assembly: GCF_014268755.2. Classification (NCBI taxonomy): domain Bacteria; kingdom Pseudomonadati; phylum Pseudomonadota; class Gammaproteobacteria; order Pseudomonadales; family Pseudomonadaceae; genus Pseudomonas; species Pseudomonas vanderleydeniana. The sequence goes on from NZ_CP077093.1 coordinate 4,573,713, forward strand.
GTAGGCGCAGATGGGTGCTAGCTTGCTGTATCTGGAGCAACGATGGCTGTATCTCCGCCCAGTATTTCAAAGCTGCTGGAGTGGGACGGACCTGGCGGATTGAACGCGTGAAAAGGGGCGTCCCCAGCCAATCTTCTAGCTTCTGAATTTGCTGTCCGATCGCGCCCGGGGTGACATGAAGCTCAAATGCCGCTTTAGCAAAGCTGTTGTGCTTCATCGCGGCGTCAAACGCGAATAAAGCCTTCATTGGAGGCACGCTGTTCATGATGTAGTTTTTCTATTTCATGTGGGTTTTTTAATCGCTTGTCTAGCTCAGTTTTTCTGAAATACATTCGCGTATCAACCCCCTACGCACAGAGGCCATCATGAAAAAATTCGTCTACCCGGCTTTTGTCCTGCTCGGGATAGTCTGGGGAAGCAATTTCATTTTTATGAAGTGGGCTACCGAGACCATTTCCCCGCTCCAAACGGTTCTATTGCGCGTCCTCTTCGGCTTCGTTCCAGTGTTGATCTTGGCATTGTCACGTTGTGCGCTGAAATGGTCTCATGCTCGTTACGCTCATCATTTTCTAGTCATGTCGTTGCTAGCGACTACGTTCTACTATTTGGCATTTGCCAAAGGTGCGGCGCTACTTCCTTCGGGAATCGCAGGAATGCTCAGCGGGGCGATCCCGCTCTTCTCCTTTATGACGGCATGTCTCTTTCTGCAGCAAGAGCAAATCAATCGCTTGTCGGTAGCCGGGTTGATTATTGGATTTGTGGGAGTGCTTTTAATCGCTCGCCCATGGAGCAGTAACGGCGACGGAATTGATATCAACGGCGTAGTTTATATGATTGGTGGCTCGCTTAGCTTGGGTTGCTCATTTGTCTACGCAAAACGGTTTCTGGTGAATAAAGACCTCTCGCCGCTCGCTTTGTCGACATACCAAATCGGGTTGGCTCTTCTAGTGCTTGTTTTTACGACCGATCTACAGGGAATCGAGCGTATTTCAAATAACCCAAGAGCCTTAGCCGGACTGGTTTTCGGACTCGGAATACTGGGAACCGGTGTGGCTTATATTCTTTACTATTTTCTCGTTCAGCATCTCGGTGCGATTAGGGCTTCCGGCGTGACCTACATTCCACCTGTGGTGGCAATGGGTATCAGTGCATTACTAGTCCATGAGCCTTTGCACATCAACGACCTGCTAGCACTAGTATGCATCATCGCTGGGGTCTACATTCTCCAGCTCGGAAAGTCCACGCAGTCGAGGCCATCAACCTCGCCGTCGTCGTGATGAAAACTGCAGCTGCATAAAAAATAAACCATTCAAAATTCGCAATCCGAAGGGGTATAAAATGCCTTTAGTTAGAATCGATTTATCTGCTGACTTCTCCGAAAATACTGTTAAAGAAATCAGCGGCGTCATATATGGTGCCATGGTAACCAACGCGGACGTGCCAGAACATGACAAATTCCAGATAATTAATCGTCACCGCGGGGATGAACTTGTTTACCCTTCAGCCGGCTACTTGGGTATTACCTACACTCCCGGCATAGTATTTATTCAAGTCACCTGGAATTCCGGGAGAACCGTTGAGGTCAAGAAAGCATTTTACATGGCTATTGCGGATGGCATACATGCCAAAACCGGAATTCGAAAACAGGATGTCTGGATTAGCCTGGTAGATGTCAAGCGAGAAGATTGGTCATTCGGGAACGGCGAAATGCAATACGCTCCTAACGACTGATGCGGTGGCGGCGGTCGCTGTCGCCTTCTACGCTGCGAGAGCGATCAAATAAAATACATATCATCCAGGCGAGCGACCTCGGTTAGGGTCTGAATTCCGCATATATTTGGATCTGACTTTCGGGAGAGTCGGCACCCGTATGGACTTTCAGCGCATGTCGGCAATCGCTCACGTTTAGATACATAGCCATTGGTAGAGCCGAAAACCTTCAGACGCGTCCGCTGCGCAGATCCACCGTCCATAGTTATCAAAATCGTCCCAGACATCGGCGTGCGGATCGAAGTACAGCCCATCGGAATACGCGCAAAAGATACTGTAATTGGGTACGAGGGCGTCGGCAACGATCGTGTCCCGAGAAGTGGTGTAACTGAACCAACCGAAGGCGCCCTGCGGGCGAAAGAGGTGGGTCATCGTGGTTCTTGGCTAACGTTGAGTTTGCGGACTTAACCTTCACCAGGAAACCACGATGACCAAGCCCACTATCGCATTGACCGAGTTGGTTGAGAAAGGGGCAGACGCTGATCTGCTCAAGCAAATGATCCAGTTTGTTGCCCAGCGCATGATGGAGTTCGACGTCGAGGGCTTGTGCGGCGCCGGTTTCGACGTCAAAAGCCCTGACCGAACAAACAGCCGCAACGGCTACCGCGATCGCCTCTGGCAAACTCGCGCTGGCGACGTTGACCTGAAGATCCCCAAGCTGCGCCAGGGCAGCTATTTTCCCGGTTTTCTCGAACCACGACGCACCGCCGAAAAGGCCATGGCAGCCGTGATCCAGGAAGCCTATATCCAGGGCGTTTCGACGCGCTCGGTCGACGAACTGGTCAAGGCCATGGGCATGTCCGGCATCTCGAAAAGCCAAGTATCCAGGCTCGCTGGCGAGATCGATGAGCGCGTCCACGCCTTCCTTGATCGACCGCTTGAGGGCGATTGGCCCTACCTGTGGATTGACGCTACCTACGTCAAGGTGCGGGAGGCCGGGCGCATCGTCTCGGTCGCCGTCATAATCGCTGTGGCCGTGAACACCAACGGCGGGCGCGAGGTGCTGGGTATGCGGGTTGGCCCGTCGGAAGCCGAACCGTTCTGGACGGACTTCCTGAGAAGCCTGATGCGACGCGGGCTGCGGGGTGTGAAACTGGTGATCTCTGACGCTCACGAAGGGCTCAAGGCCGCTGTTTCCAAGGTTTTCCACGCGACCTGGCAACGCTGTCGCGTTCACTTCATGCGCAATGCCATGGCCCATGTCGGCAAGGGCCAGCGCACCATGGTAGCGGCCTTGCTGCGCACGGTGTTTGCCCAGGACAGTCGAACCGAATGCCATCAGCAATGGCGGTTGGTGGCTGAACAACTTCGTGAGAAATACCCCAAGATCGCCACGCTCATGGACGGTTGCGAAGATGAAGTGCTGGCGCACATGGCCTTCCCGAAGGCACATCGACAGCAGTTGCACAGCACTAACCCGCTGGAACGGCTAAACGCTGAGATCAAGCGGCGTACCGAAGTGGTGGGCATCTTCCCCAACGATCCGGCGATTACACGGTTGGTTGGGGCGATGCTGCTGGAGCAGAACGACGAGTGGTGCCTGCAACGGCGCTATATGCAGTTGGAGGCCTTCGAGGCGGTCAGCGATAATCCGCAGGCCAAGCTGTCGGCCGTGATCAACTAAACGGCAAACTCAGTGGCCAGAGCGATGATGAGTTACACCACGTCCTGGGACACGATCCAATCGTGAACGAGTCATCCTTTGCGAATACTCCTTGAATGCACCCTGGCAACACCTGCGCCAGAGACTCGAGCACCGATGCTTCATCCCCAATGTCCAGCACTTCATCGACGTTTGCCAAATCAGCAATGCCAGGCCTCATCGGCTTCAAGATGACGATGTTGTAGCTCATGCGTTTCCTTTGCTCCATCCCGTGCGTGTGACTCAGCATACCCGCGAGAAGGGGTATACGGATGTGCCTGTCAGCCATTGGTTTGCAGGTCCTCGCTTGAAGCCGAGAACTGTCGCGGATGGCAACTACCCACCTATACCGGCCGCTGTCCGAGGTCGGCTAACGGCCAGAAGCGGTCATCCTAGAAAACCTCCACTCCGGAAGCGGTTGGACAAAAAAGGTCATCCTCAGTCCTCAATTGTTCCCGCCTCGACGTCTTCAAAAGCGCGCCCTTTCGACCAACGTTTATAATCTGCGGGGGTCATACCTGTCAGTTGGATGAAGGCTCGGCGAAATGAGGTGTCCTCGCTGTAGCCACAGTTAAGCGCCACTTGTTTAACGCTGGCCCCTGGTACTTGTAGCAGGACACAGGCGGTTTCTATTCTGATGCGTGTGATGAGTTCCTTGGGCGACTCGTTGGTTAGACTCCTAACTCGCCTATGTAGAGTCCGTTCGCTTACGTTCAAAGCCTTAGCCAGCTCGACGGCGGTTAATCCAGGCTTGCCGTGTCGAATAATTTGCTCTGTTTCCAGCAGCAGTGGATCAGCATTGTTTATAAAACCTCGGGGCGCGTACACCGACTGGGGCAATGGCAAACTATCGGTCACAGAAATATCAGCCGTTAATTTCGCGACGTCGCTCCCTGCGAAAACCCTGATCACATAAAGCGCCAGATCAACCCAGGATAAAGGTCCTCCGGTAGTCACGACGCGATCCTGCACCTCCACTGCCGAGCCCCATGCCAGTAGTGCCTTGGGAAATCGCTGTTTAAACACATGGTGAAGCCACCACGTTGTCGTACAGCGCCGGCTGTTCAATAGGCCAGCCTCCCCCAGTACAAACGTACCTGCACACGCTGCACCGACCAGTGCGCCCTGTTGATGATTGACGTTGACCCACCGCGCGGCTCGCGTGAGTGATTCGGAGGTGGGCGGCAGTCGATCCGGTCCGAGACCCATTCCTGTAACCAGCACAGCATCGCAAGGCCCCACATTGTCAAATCCGGCATCAACGGGGATCAGCCGGCCTTGAGGATCTCGCAACGCCTTGCCATCTGCACTGACTATGAGCGTCTCGAACTCATTGCAGACTCTGCGATTTAAGGCGGGTGGCAGCCCCGCTGGAGGAGATCGCAACGCCTGGTTGGTCATCCAGAACAGATCAGCCAACCCCGTGATGGCAGACATCAAGCTGCCTTCTAAGGCAATGATCGCAATGCGCATGGTAGATCCTACCTGATGATCCAGATGGCGAATTTTGCATGAAGTATGTCCAGTTTGGTATCTCACGGTTTAGGCCGGGCCTGCCTAGACTGGCAACACATACTGCAGAGGCCCCCGCATGAAAATGCCATTCCACCTGAATGTCCCCCCCGAAAAAGAAAGTCAGCCCAGCCCACTGAGGTGGCTGGGTCGACTCACCCTCGCATGGGGATTGTCCCTGTTGGTCTCTGGAGGCCCCGCCATGGCTGCATCAACCGAACATACCGTGCGCAATATCGTACTGGTGCATGGCGCGTTCGCCGATGGCTCCAGTTGGTCGCAGGTGATTGAGCGGCTAACTGCGATCGGCTATCACGTCACCGCCGTGCAGAACCCAATGACCTCATTAAGCGATGACGTGCTTGCCACCGAACGGGTCCTGCGCCGGCAACAGGGTGAGGTGTTATTGGTGGGGCATTCCTGGGCCGGCGCGGTGATAACACAGGCAGGCAACGCCAGTAATGTGAAAGGCTTGGTTTATCTGTCCGCGCTCGTGCCGGACAGTGGCGAGTCTGCGGCGGATCTCCTGCAACGGTTGAAGGCACCGATGACGGGCCTCACCCCTGACGCGGATGGACTGATCTGGCTGGACGATCCATCGCAGTTTCACAAAGTCATGGCGGCAGATCTACCGATGCAGAAGGCCCAGTTGCTGGCATCGGTACAGCAACCGATTGCCGCCGCCTGTTTTAGCGGCAAGGTCGAGCACGCGGCGTGGCACGACAAGCCAAGCTGGTACCTGCAAACCACTGAGGACCATGCCCTTTCCCCATCGGTGCAGCAGTCCATCGTGCAACAGATTGGTGCCAAGGCAGTATCCGTTCGCTCCAGCCACTTGTCGCTGGCGTCCCATCCCGATGCCGTCGCCAAGCTCATCGACCACGCTGCAAGCGAATTGGGACGATGAGCTTGGCGTCACAACGCTTTTTGAAAACACCCACGCTTTATCCTGAGGGCATCAAATATGAAAGTACTGCATATTGACTCCAGCATCATGGGCAGCGACTCCATCACCCGTGATCTTACCGCTGCCATCGTTGCGCGCATTCAGGCCAGTCATCCCGATACTCACGTGCAGCACCGCGACCTCGCGAATGATGAAGTGAGGCATCTGAGCGGCTCGATTGCCGCAGGATTCCGGCAAACCGGGGTCAGTGATTTTCCGGCGGCCACTTTGCTGGAGCATCAACTCTCGGAAGTTTTGGTGACCGAGTTCCTGGCCAGTGAGGTGCTGGTCATCGGTGCGCCCATGTACAACTTCAGCGTTCCCACCCAGTTGAAGGCCTGGCTGGACAGAATCGCCCAGGTGGGACGGACGTTTAAATACACCGAATACGGCCCTGTTGGCTTGTCCGGCGACAAGCGCATCATCGTTGTTTCAGCGCGTGGAGGTTTTTACGCTGAAGGCCCCTTGCAAGACATGGACTTCCAGGAAAGTTATCTCAAAACATTTTTTGGCTTTCTAGGGATTACCGATATCGAGTTCGTTCGTGCCGAAGGCGCCTCTAAAGGCGAGCCGATTCGCAATAAAGGCGTAGCGATCGCCAGGAACGCCATTCCCGCTGCCGTGGCACATCTGTCGGTAGCCGCTTTATAACGCTTGAGATGAGGAAATGAACGTATGCTATATGCAATCACGCTGACCTACATCAGTCCTGCCGAACAGATTCGAGAGCACCTGGAAGCGCACAAGGACTGGCTGGTGAAATACATCAAGTCCGCAAATGTTGTCTTTGCCGGCCCGCTCACGGATGAAAGTGGCGGATTCATTCTTGCCCACGCAGAACAGTTGTTGGACATCCAGAAAATAGTGGCAGAGGACCCATTTGTTGCTCACCGACTGGTCACGTTCGACATCGTAGAGTCTGACCCTGCGATTCGCTCTTCAGACTTCGCGGCTCATTGGGCTCGCGATGCGAAGCCTGTATGAATCACTTATGACTGAGTCTTCCCCACTTTCGTAGACACCTTCAAGGGCAGCTTCTGGCCGCTGGCCGATCTCGGCCAACGGCCGGCATGGGACGAAAGCAGTCGCATGCGAGCGCCTGTTATCGTTCCAGAGCAGACGGTTGTGAGAGGCAGCTTTCGGCCAAAAGCGGACTCGAACACACAGCGGCGCGGCGAACATCCGAGGGTACCGGTGAGGGTCACGTGTCGGCGCTCTGAGTCAGATGGACGCCGATTTGATGAAGTCGATGAAAGCCTTGAGCGGTGTGGGTACCAGGCGCCGTCCGGAGTAATACAGGAACGGTCCGTTGAACTGCTGCCACCATCCTTCCAATACGGGTTCAAGCGAACCCTCTGTCAGGTGGGGGCGAAGCCATTCTTCAAAGAGATGGACAACGCCCGTTCCAGCGATGGCCGCTTCGATTGCGAGGTCGATACCGCCAATGGACACCCGCAGCGATCCGTCAGGGTCGATCTTGAGTACTTTACCGTTGCGCTCGAACTCCCACGACGGCGTTGTTCCGCTGCGGAATCGAGTGCGGATGCAGGCGTGGCCAAGTAAGTCGCGAGGATGTTTGGGGCGACCATGACGATCGAGATAAGCAGGCGCCGCGGCGGTTGCCATCCGCTGTATGCGTGGGCCGATCGGCACCGCGATCATGTCCTGCTCCAGTCGTTCTTCGTAGCGTATGCCGGCATCGCAGCCCGCTGCGAGCACGTCGACGAAGCTCTCCTCAGTGACGACCTCTACGCGAATGTCAGGGTATTCGATGAGAAAGCGCGGCAGGATGGACGGTAACACCAGCCGTGCCGCACTGACTGGTACGTTAAGCCGCAAGGTGCCCATCGGGCGTTCGCGAAATCCGTTGACCACATCGACCGCGGCTTCAACCTCACCAAGGGCTGGAGCCAGGCGCTCAAGCAGACGCTGACCTGCCTCTGTAGGCACTACGCTGCGCGTGGTGCGATTTAAAAGCCTCACACCCAGGCGCGCTTCCAACCGGCGCACCGCCTCGCTCAATCCGGAGGGGCTGCTGTTGCTGATTCGGGCTGCTTCGCGAAATCCTTTTGCGCGCGCCACGGCCACGAAGGCGCTCAACTCGCCGAGGTCTATCTGCATTGTTCGTCGTTCCGCACAACCCGTATCAAATATGCCCAATTGTCGCACGACTGGCCAACGCTTACTTTGACTCCACCACTCAGGAGACTGGCTATGTCAATCAACAATGAACACTCCACCTTCCACCTTGGCGAGCGCACGGTCAAGCGCATGGGCTACGGCGCCATGCAGCTTGCCGGCCCTGGGGTATTCGGTCCGCCCAAGGACCGCTCTGCAGCACTGGCCGTCCTACGCGAAGCCGTTGAACTGGGCGTGAATCACATTGATACCAGCGACTTTTACGGCCCGCATGTGACCAACCAGATCATTCGCGAGGCGTTGTATCCCTATCGTGATGACCTTGTGATCGCTACCAAGATCGGTGCACGTCGCAGCGCTGACGGAGCATGGCTGACGGCGATGTCGCACCAAGAGTTGGTAGAGGCCGTGCACGACAACTTGCGCAACTTGGACAGGGAGGTGCTTGATGTCGTCAACCTGCGCATCATGTTCAATGCACATGGTCCGGCTGATGGTTCAATCGAAGAACCACTCACAGCGCTGGCTGAACTCCAGCACCGTGGTTTGGTTAAAAACATTGGGCTGAGCAACGTCACGCCGCTGCAGGTGTCCGAAGGACGCCGCATCTGCACGATCGTCGAAGTGCAGAATCAGTACAACCTGGCGCATAGAACCGATGATGAACTGCTCGACGAACTGGCTCGTGATGGTATTGCCTATGTGCCCTTTTTCCCTCTCGGTGGATTCTCTCCGCTGCAGTCGTCTGCGCTCACTAACGTAGCCGCAGCGCTCGGGGCGACTCCGATGCAGGTTGCTCTCGCCTGGTTGTTGCAACGATCGCCGAATATCCTGTTGATTCCTGGAACTTCGTCAGTGAAGCATCTGCACGAGAATCTTGCAGCAGCGGATCTGGTTTTACCGGATGACGCTGTTACTACGCTAAATGGCATGGCTGCCCAATAGTTTTCCCAGCGCACGACTGATCACGTTAGGGATCGCCTGCGCTGCGAGGTCCGCTTGAACTATTGCCTATGCCCTGCTGAGGTGGCGATGCGATCAACGCTGGCGCAGGCAACCCTGATCGCTCTGCCATGACAGCAGCGATCTTCAAAAAGGCGCACTCGCGTTTCAGCTCTGTGCTCAGAGCAAGACCTCATCAATCGCCTCAAGCAGCTCGCAGACTCCTGTGTGTCCCGCTGACAGTGACACCCCATCACCGGCCCTCATGTCGGACAGCTCACCGGTATCCAGGGTGATCGCGCAGACCACAGCTTAGCGGTACGTCTACTCATGCAAATTACAGCAGCGCCTGACGGCTACAACAGCACCCGTCCTACACCGCTTACTGGTTAGGATTAGCAGCAGGCTTCCAGACTTCGTACAAGCGCTCCACACCGGAAACAGCCTGTTGCAGAGGCTGCTTTGACAGCCCATTGCTGAAGTATTCATTGTGCCGGGGCGAACTGCTGACCTTGTCGGCACATGCACAGTAGCTTGGGATCTGAAGGGCTACGATGCGCCATTGCGCATGATCCACTCCACAGGTCGCCAAGCTTCCCACTGCTGCGACCAATCGACTGCCATTGCGGTCGGTGGAAGCACGCTGTTCTTGATGTTTCCCCATACGGGCCTCGCCCGTATGGGCAGGCTCTCCGAATGAAATCTGGAGGTCTAATGAAACTGGGAAGGAATCTATACAAGACGCTGGTCGCATCCAACGTCTCGGAACAAAACGCGACATCCATCACGGATGCGCTGGAGAACGTGATGACTACAGCTCTTGCTAGCAAAACTGACCTGTCGGAGGCTCGTAACGAGCTGAAGGCTGAAATCACGGGTGTGCGTGACGAGCTGAAAGCTGAGATCGCAGGCGTGCGTCATGACTTACATGAACTCAAATTGGACATGACGAAGCTTGAAGCGAACATGACGACATTCCGTACGGAAATCAGGGCGGATATGACGACATTCCGCACCGAAATCAGGGCCGATATGTCAGAAATTCGCCACACGATGGAGGTCAACGGAGAAAGGCACAGTAAAGAGCTTGCCAAGCAGGAGAACAAACTGACCTTACGGTTTGGGACGATGTTAGTTGGCGGTTTGAGCTTGTTGTTCGCTGCGTTGAAATACCTCTAGCAGCCTCTGCTGTCACCACCCACGCGGGGAACACTCCCCGCCGGGCGAAGTGTTCTCCGCACTTTGTTTCACACGGAGCATCGCGAAGCCCTGCTGTTGTACTTTCGAGCGTTGATCGCTCCTCTTTGACTGCGTCGGCCCTGGGCTGACTTGCTGACCTGAACGTCGGCCTCTTGTGAGGTTCGTTGTTCGTCGGCTTCCACTTCATGGGCGTGCCACGGATTGGCGGCGCCCACCCGCTACTCACTGCCCTGCCCCGTTTTTCGGGTGTGCGGTGTGGCGGATACCACACTTTCCTGCTCGCGTTCGACTCGGCTGCGACGGCTGCTGATCGTTGTCGTGCGGTTTGATTTTGGTGCCTTTGGCGCCTTCGTCGGTGCTTGGCCGCGGCCTGTACCTGACATCCATCCATAGGGATTTCCTTGCCCTATGGGGCGAGGTTTGTCCCGCCCCAAGGAGTGCTACATGGAAAAACCTGTGAATGTGTTGCGACTGCCGTTTCCGTTCATTCGCAACCCGTACCTGCCGGGTACGAGTTTGCGTCTGGATCGGTTCCAGCGGCAGTTCACGATTGTCTGTACGGGTGTGCTGAGCTTGCCGGAGGACGAACCACACGTGGGTTTCTACCAGGTGTCGGGTGAGTACGTCGTGGGGTATTGCGGCGTGCTCGAGGAGGCCATTGCGCTGTGCGTCTCGCGCTTCTACGAGCTGCATGCGTACCCGAAGCTCAGTGCCGTGGGGTCATTTGATCCGCGCACGGTGGAGGTCTACTACACCGGGGCCAGAGTCTATCGGCCAAAGCCGATCGCCAGTGCCAGCGATGATGCCCTGCGGGTGTTGTCGGGTGTGGTTCAGGCCTCGCAGATCGTGTGGCGACGTCCCTGCTGGACGGTGGCTGAGGTTGAAGCCGTGGAACAGCGGATGGCGGCGCTCTACGAGCAGGCGCACCAGGACATGAACCAGGAGGACTTTGAATCGGCCAGGAGGGCCCGTCGGGAAGCCAAGGAACTCAGGGGCTTTCTGATTTCACCGAGGTGGCGAGTGTTTGCCTGGCAGGCACTCCATAACGCAGGCGTGACCTGCTGCACCGCTTGACGCTGTCACCCAATCGCCGTAACCGGGAAACCACTTCCCGGTCGGGGCAAGTGGTTTCTCACCCTTCAGGAGAAATCAGATGCCCCAAAGAAAGAAACCACGTGTTGGCGAGGTAATGGAATACGCCATCGCGATCACTGCACTGGTGTGGGACACGGTGCTGCTGGACCCGGCTGATCGTCGGCGCTCGACCTACGAGAGCCGGTTGAGAGGACTGTTCCAGGCAGTGGCCAAAGCTCACAACCAGAGCCCTCAGGCGAGACAGGTGCATTTTGACCTGTGCTCCCGAGAGCAAAAGGAAGGGGCCTTGGCGTTGACGCTCAGGCGCATGGAGCCACCGCAAGGCGTGCCGTATCTGCTCCTGTCACTTCAGGGAGAGCCGGTCGAAGCATGATCCGGCTCAAGCTCTAGCAATACCTCAACTGCGCCCGACTCTGTCGGGCTTTTTTTCAATGGCTGGGCAGCCGCCCCTCTGTCTCATGAGATTGCTTGGCCCCCTGGTACCGATCCAGGCCTGCAGCCGTTTGGGCCCATCGCGTCTCCTGCCCTCAATTAAATTGAACTCCCTTCCGACGCCCTCCTTCATACCCTAGACAAGCACGCTCCTGCCAAGCCCCTGAAGGATGACGGGTATGAACCTCGCTGATCGCCCCACAAGCAGCCCTTTGCAGACGCTGTTGCATGACCTACCGCCCATGCCTCACCCCCCGGTGACGGACAGCCACCTGCTTCACATCATGCGTGCGCTGCAGGCGCAGGGCCTGGATCGGTTGCCATTACCCGGGCATGGCAAGACCCTGCAGCGCTGGCAGGCATTGGCTCAGGTGGCGGGTCACGACCTGTCCCTGGCCAAGCTCTACGAGGGGCATACCGATGCCTTGGCGATCCTGACCGAGTGCGATGTGCACCACCTGCAGGACCAGGGCATCTGGGGCGTCTGGGCGGCCGAGCCCCCCTACGCCAAGACACGGATCGTCAAGCGCCAGGGCGCCCGCGTCTCGCTCAGCGGACGCAAGGCCTGGTGTTCCGGCGCCTCGCAGATCAGCCGTGGATTACTCACCGCCTGGGACGAGAACGATCAGCAGCAGTTGGTCGCCATCAGCCTGCCCGATCCGACCCAACAGCTCGACACCAGCGCTTGGCAAGCCGTGGGCATGGCCGCGACCCACAGCGTCGAAATCGAGTTTTTCGAAACGCCTGCGTACCTGATCGGCCAACCGGGCGACTACCTGGCGCGCCCCGGCTTCTGGCATGGCGGTGCGGGGATCGCCGCCTGCTGGTATGGCGCCAGTGCAGCCCTGGCGGAGTACCTGCGCGCGTCCTGTCGCACCCGCCGCACCGACGCGCATGCCTACGCCCACCTGGGCGCCGTGGAAGCCGCGTTGTCCGGTGCCGCCAGCGCCTTGCGTCAATGCGCGACCTGGATTGACCGACAGCCACAGGCCGATGCCAGTACGCCGGTGCGCAGCGTCCGGGCCGTCGTGGAACAGGCCGCCAACCAGGTGCTTGATCATGTTGGCCGGGCCTTGGGCGCCACACCGTATTGCCAAGACCGGCGCTTTGCCCAGCTCAGCGCCGACCTGCCGGTCTACCTTCGACAAAGCCATGCCGAACGCGACCTGGCAGAGCTGGGCCAGCACGTCGCCCAGGCGCCAGCCGGGAGCTGGCAGCTATGAGCGTGAAACCCGGCTCCAAGGCGATTCAGGGCGAAGGCACCTCACTGCAGCAGTGGCAACATTCCGTCTCGCTGTCGGCAGTGCCCGCCATCAGCCTCGACGCACTGGTTCCCCCGGCGTGTCGACTGGTGGTGGTCGCCCCCCACCCCGACGATGAAGTCCTGATGTGTGGCGGCCTGCTGGCTGACCTGGTTGCACGCCCTCAACAGGATCTGCTGCTGATTTCGGTGACCGATGGTGAAGCCAGCCATCGCGATTCGGCACACTGGAGCGCGCACAACCTGCGCCAGGCCCGGGTGCATGAAAGCCAGGCGGCGCTGCGGGCCCTGGGGTTGAACAGCGCGTCGTTGAACTGGCTGCGGGTCGGATTGCCGGACAGCGGCGTACCCCATCATGAAACCGAGCTCTGGCACTGCCTGGCCCAGCGGCTCGAACCGGGAGACCGGCTCATCACCACCTGGCGAGAGGACGGTCACTGCGATCATGAAGCCGTGGGACGTGCCTGTGCCAAGGCGGCACGCCAGCTGGGCGCCAGCTTGCTCGAAGCGCCTGTCTGGGCGTGGCACTGGGCGTCACCGGAAGACGCGCGGATACCCTGGCACAAGGCCCGCAAACTGATCCTTGATGAGTCATCGCTAAGGCGCAAACACCAAGCCATCAGCGCCCATCGCAGTCAGATAACCCCCGACGGCGACAAGGCGGCCGTGCTATCGCCCCATGCCCTTGAACGGCTGTTGCAACCCTTTGAGCTGGTGTTCGTATGAGTGTGAACGCGGGGTACTTCGAACAGCTGTTCGCCAGCAGTGACGATCCCTGGCAATTTCGCACCCGTTGGTACGAACGGCGAAAGCGTGACCTGATCATGGCTTGCCTGCCTCGACAACACTACGAGACCGTCTTCGAGCCGGCCTGTGCCAATGGCGAACTCAGCGCGGCCCTGGCGCCGCGCTGCGAGAAACTGCTGTGCCAGGATGGAGACCCGACCGCCGTCCGACTGGCCCGCGAGCGGCTGGTCGACGCGCCGCAGGTGCAAGTCGAACAGGGCTGGTTGCCCGCCGATTGGCCCGACGGCACCTTCGACCTGATCGTGCTCGGCGAAATCGGCTACTACCTCAGCGCAGCCGACTGGTGCCAGGTGATCGCCCGTGCACGCGACTGCCTGACACCCGCCGGCGCGGTGCTGGCCTGTCACTGGCTCGCGCCGATCGACGGCTGTGCGCTGGACGGCCGACAGGTCCACGCCTTGCTAGAGCAGCACCTGCCCTTGCCATGCGTGCTGCGCCATGAGGAAGCGCAGTTCGTGCTCGAGCTCTGGAGCCGGGAATCCCTCACCTTCGACCTGCAAGAGACCTGCCGATGATCGCCGTGATCGTACCTGCGCACAACGAGGCCCAACACCTGGGCCATTGCCTCACGGCCCTCAAGCGGGCTGCTCGCAACCTCGAGTCCCTGGGCGAGGAAGTCCGCATCCTGGTGGTCCTGGACCATTGCACCGATGCCAGCCACAGCATCGCCGTGGCGCACGGCGTGTCGACCCTGAGCATCAACGCACGCAATGTCGGCCTGGCTCGTCGCAGCGGTGCGGCCATGATGCTGGAACAGGGGGCGCGCTGGCTGGCCTGTACCGACGCCGACAGCTGTGTGCCGCCCGACTGGCTGCTCTGCCAACTGGCGTTTCGGGCCGATGCCGTGTGCGGCACCGTGCATGTCGAACGCTGGCAGGCCCATCAGGACGCGATGCTGCGTCAGCGTTATGAGGCGCACTACCAACCGGTCGAGGGGCATCGCCACATACACGGCGCCAACCTGGGCATCTGTGCCAGGGCCTACGAGCGAGCCGGTGGTTTTCGTCCACTGCCGCTGGATGAAGATGTCCAACTGGTCAACGACCTGCAGCAGAGCGGTGCCCGTATCGTGTGGACCGCGCGCAACAGCGTGTCCACCAGCAGTCGCAGTGACTGCCGGGTGCACGGCGGGTTTGGCGACTTTCTCACGGCCCTGGGCACCTGAGCCTTCCCATGAGCTTCCTGTTGTGGATGAGCGTACTGGGCGGCATCCTGCTGGTCCTGGCACTGACGTCGTCCTACCTGCGCTGGATGCCGATCACCACGTCGGCCGCCTGCCTGCTGATGGGGATCGCCATCGGCCCGGCAGGCTTGGGCTGGCTGCAGCTCGATCTGCATCAGAGCGCTGCCTGGATGGAGCACCTGAGCGAAGTCGCCGTGCTGTTTTCCCTGTTCGTGTGTGGCCTGAAACTGCGACGCCCTATCCGCAGCCGCAGTTGGCGCATCGCCTTCGGGCTGGCCGGGCCGGTGATGCTGCTCACCATCGCCGCCACGTGCCTGGGGCTGCACTTTCTGCTCGGGCTGCCCTGGGGCCTCTCGGCGCTGATCGGCGCCCTCCTCGCCCCAACGGACCCGGTGCTGGCCTCGATGGTTCAGGTCAACGATTCAAGGGATAACGATCGGGTCCGCTACGGCCTGTCGGGCGAAGCAGGGCTCAACGACGGCGTGGCCTTTCCCTTCGTCCTGCTCGGGCTGATGCTGGTGCGCGAACAAAGCAGCCCAGAGGGCTGGTGGGTCGACTGGCTACTCAAGGACCTGCTGTGGGCCGTGCCGGCCGGTCTGCTGATCGGCTATGGCATGGGCCGCGGGCTGGGGCACCTGACCCTGCTCATGCAGACGAAAAATCAGGACAGCACCCTGTCGCCCAACGATTACCTGACGCTCGCCCTGATCGCCCTGGCCTATGTAGTGGCCGAACGACTGGGCGGATACGGATTTCTGTCGGTATTCGCCGCGGCCTTGGGTTTGCGTCAGTCGGAGGTCAAATCGACCGGCAGCCCGCAGGCCCCTGCCGAACACCTGGTGCAGCCTGTCGTCGGGCACCAGCATGTCGAGCCCCACCAGGCGCTGCATGGGAATGTTGCGGACCTTGAAGGTCCCCAGGTGGCCGCCGGGGTGATGATGGGTGACATGCTGGCCTTCGGCAACCTGGTAGAGCGCGCCCTGGAGGTGTTCCTGGTCACGATACTCGGGCTGCTCATCGTGCCCCATTGGGATTGGCGCGCGCTGATGATCGGCGCCCTGCTGTTTCTGCTGATCCGCCCCCTGAGTGTGCTGGTCATCCCCTGGGGATCGCTGCTGGACGTCACTCAACGCGGGTTGCTCGGCTGGTTCGGCATTCGCGGGATCGGCAGTCTCTATTACCTGTTCTACGCCATGAATCATGGCCTGACGCCGCAGATGGCCCGCACCTGCATGGACCTGACACTCTCGGTGGTCGCACTGAGCATTCTGATCCATGGCCTCAGCACCCAGCCCATGCTTGCCCGCTACGAGCGCTCGCAACAGAAGCGGCGACAAATGTAACGAAGAATTTCAGCAACGACCGGATGTCCAAAATACAGACCTACCCCAAGGAGTTCCGTCATGAAGTTCGCCTACTTCTGCCAAACGCTGTCCAAATCGGCCGGCAGTTCGAAAACCTTCCTCATCGCGCTGGTGCTGATCATCCTCTGGGCGGCGACCGGCCCCTATTTCCATTACAACGACACGTGGCAACTGATCATCAATACCTCGACCACGATCATTACCTTCCTGATGGTGTTCCTGATCCAGAACACCCAGAACCGCGACAATGACATGCTGCACATCAAGATCGACGAATTGCTGCGCGCCACCCAGGAAGCCCACAACGCCATGCTCTGCCTGGACAAGCTGGAAAGCCGGGAATTGCGCGAACTGCGCAAGGAATACAACAAAATCGGTGCCGTTGACCAGGCCGACTCCCTCAGCCCGCCCCTTGAGCAGATAGCGCAGCCGGACACGAGCCCCAAGAAGGATCAATCGTCTAACCCGCAGGACTGACGAGCTCCATCAAGCCCAGAAACATGGAATCAGCTGTCGAACGCCAGGGTCTGACGTTCATGGATCAGGGAAACAGTCTCTGCATCCCTCAGCACACCAACGACTCATTCAGTGAGTGGGAGTGGAATGAATCATGTCCTTGAATACCGACATTAGCGCTCACGCCATCCGAATAGACTTTCAGCAAGATACCCTGTTGGGTGTCAACACCTTCAGCCTCGACTGCACGGCACAACGCCTGCCGTCCTCCGATCCGCCCTCGTCTGCTGTGCAGCTGCTGATTGCACCGCCCTGGCCAGTACCGCTTGAAGACGCCCACACCGTCGCCTTCGACTGGGAGGGCACCCGATACAGCGGGACCCTCCAAGGCGCTCGCCACGAGCCCGATGGGCGCTTGTTACTGACCATTGCCTTACAAACCTGAGGTGCACTGGACACGTAGCCTGAGAGCATGAAGAAAACAATCTGCCGTCGCGGGCGCCCCCTTTCCATGGAAACAACCACCGCCTCCGGGGTGTCCGAGGTGGCTCGCAACATGGCGGGCATCCCTTGGCCCTCAGACGACCAGCGTCTCGGTGGACGCCACCGGTACAGGCACCCCAGGTTGCTCATCGAGCCCTGGGATCAGGATCACCTTGCGACAGTCCTCCTGGCATTTGTCGAAGACCTCATATCCCTGTGCCGCCTGCTCCAGAGACAGTCGGTGGGTGATGATGGCTTCAGGGCGCAGGTGCCCCAGCTCGATGTGCTCAAGCAGCTCGGGCAGGTAGCGCTGAACATGCGTCTGCCCCATCTTGAACGTCAGTCCCTTGTCGAAGGCATCCCCAAACAGGAACCCATGGATGAACCCCGAGTAAACCCCAGCGACACTGACCACCCCGCCACGACGAACCGCCGCCATGCACTGGCGCAGGGCCTTGCCACTGCTGCCTTCAATTTTTAGCGTCGAAAGTACGGTCTCGGTGAGGCTACCCTTGGCCTCGAAACCAACCGCATCGATGACGCCGTCCACACCTCGCATACCCGCCGTCTGCCGAATGATGCTGTCAGCAGGGTCCTCATCCTGGTCAAAATTGATGGCAATTACCCCGTAAGCGCGCTGGGCGTAAGCCAGGCGATAGGCGTGCTGGTCAACCATGAAGATCTGCTCGGCTCCCAGCATTCTGGCGCACGCGGCGCACAACAGGCCGACCGGCCCGGCACCATAGATGGCCAGGCTCGAGCCTTGGGTGACCTGTGCGTTGAGAACCGCCTGCCAGGCGGTGGGCAGGATATCCGAGAGGAAAAGCACCTGCTCGTCAGCCAAGGAGCCCGGCACCTTGAAAGGACCGATGTTCGCTTTCGGGACCCGCACCCATTCAGCCTGACCGCCCGGCACGCCACCGTACAAACGGCTATAGCCGAACAAGGCAGCACCGGGCGGAATGGATTTTTTATTGAGAATGGCCCCTCGACCATCATTGGTGGTCTCACAGGCCGCATACAGTTCCTGCTGACAGAAAAAGCAATCGCCACAGGCAATCACGAACGGAATGACCACTCGATCACCGCGTTGCAATCCCGTCACCTGCGGACCGGTTTCCTCGACGACACCCATGAACTCGTGGCCGAAGATATCACCTGGTTCAACGGTCGGAATCTTGCCCCGGTACAGGTGCAGGTCCGAACCACAGATTGCCGTGGCCGTGACACGCAGGATGATGTCGTCGGGCTGTTCAATGATCGGATCCGGCACGTTTTGCACCGATACCTTGTGAGCGCCTTGATAGGTCATTGCACGCATGTGGACTCCTCGTGCCCAGGCATGGATGAAGGGACAACTCCCTGGGCCTATGAAGGTAAGGTCCGGCACGCCTTTATCGGGTTCAGTTGTGTCTGCACGGGCGCTGATGGACGGTCAAGCAGGAGCCTCCAATCCGTGACAGGCGGCTGTTCGCTCAGCCCTTGCTGTGTTCAGGGGAGGAAGGCCCTTTGGTCACACCACGAGGGCCGGCTGCGCCCCAGATGACTAATCCAACCAGGGGCAGCAGGACAATCATGGCCGTCCACAAGGCCTTGTTTGCCGAGGATCTGGAGCTCCTCCAGACGCTGTTGAGAGCCCACAGATCCAATAACAAGAGGATGGCGAGCGCGCCGATCCAAAGGAAGTTGGTTGGCATGATGATTCTCCTGACTGATGAAAGATTAGGTCGGGGGGTGACTCCGACAGTTCAGTCAATTTCGTGCCCATCAGACCAGTGTCGCCTCCGCGCCGCTGCTGGCATAACCGCGTCGTGGCTGTTCCAGGCAGCCTTCTTCGGCAGGAAAAAAACGATGAAGAAATACACGGCCTGCTGCGGTCGATTAAACAGGGGTACAGACGCACCACCTCCACCACAGCCCACTGGAACCGAAGACCGACGAGGAGCTCATGGTTTACCTGGACATGCTGCAATGGCCGGCCATGTTGGTCACCGTATTGGCCGCTTGGCTGATTGGCTCGCTTGAACCCAAACGCCGAATGATCGGCTTCATCTGCTTCACCCTCAGCAATGTGCTGTGGGCTATATGGGGATGGCAGGCCCAGGCGTATGCCTTGATCGTGTTACAGGTTTGCCTGTGCGCGATGAATGTTCGCGGTTTCGGGAAAAATGCACGGAACCGCAGCACCACTGGCTCGCTCAAGCCCGCTGACTCACCGACCAAGTGACCTACAACGATTCGACACCGGGGGGTGGTTTGCCACGACTCTGCGCCATGAGCAGGTCAACCACTGCCCGGCACCGCAAGGGCTCCTCCCAATGAGCAGGTTGAGCCTGGAAACACTGCAATTGACGCTCGGCACTGGTGCCCTCTCGCAATAGGTCCCCTGCCTGGGTGAAGACCTGCTCCTGACCCAACGCCTGCGCCGTCGGCCCGAAGGTCTGTTGCGCCAAGGCCAACCACTGCTGCAGATCCATGACCGGCTGTTCGGGATCCATCATGTAACGCCCACGTGTGCTCCAGCGGCGTGCCTGACAGCGGTTCTCCTTGAACAGCCAGTGATGGGTCAGGGTGTAGCGCTGACCCGGCTCGGCGAGCAAACAGGCATGGCGCACCATGACACTATACAACCCCGCCAGTGTCAGTACGTCCTCAACGCAAGGACAGGCATCGGTCAGGCGCAACTCCAGTGTGGGATAGCGTAAGGACGGGCGAATGCCCCACCAGACCGGGGTATCGCCACGTAGCGCCCCCATGCGACGCATCTGCAATCGATAATGGCGGTAGGCACGCTCGTCACGCAGGTACTCCGGGGCGCCCATGCGTGGCCACTCATCGCACGCCACCTGGCGGTAGCTGCAATAACCACTGTGGTGGCCCTGCCAGAAAGGTGACGAGGCGCTGAGTGCCAGTAGCAACGGCAACCAGGGCAATACCTCGTTCATGACGCCAATACGATCAATGCCTAAGGGCACCTGCGCGTGCACGTGCAGCCCACTGAGTACACTGCGCTGAGCGACCTGGGCATACTCCGAAAACAGCTGCTGGAAATGGGCCTGGGGTGTGGCCTTCTGTTGGCGCCACAGGGCCAGTGGGTGCGTTCCTGCGCAGAGAAAGCCCAACCCGTGAGGGTCCAATGCCCGGTCGAGCGCTTGGCGCCGCTGACGCAAACATTCGCTGGCCTGTGCAAGGTGCTCGAACACAGGAGATGCCCACTCGATCTGCCCTTGAAACATCTCAAAGCAAAAACCCTCCCCCAGCGCCTCACGACAATCCTGCAGCACCTGTATCGAAGGCTCGGCAACCATCTGCCGGCTTTGCAGATCGGTGATAAAGTACTCCTCCTCTACCCCCACGTGCTGGGGAAGGCCATGATCGAAAGACATCCTAACCCTCCCCCTGCTTATCAACGCAAACGGGTCACCGTCAGCACCACCACCGCAATCCGCTCAACCTGCTCATAGCCGGGCTGGTCCAACTCTTCGCCGAAGACATCCGGGTCCAGCTCCCGATAGGTCCAACCATAGGACGCATCCAGCAACAACGGCCGTGCGGCCTCAAGAAACGGATCACGCCCCTTGACGATCGCCGCGCCGGTGTACAAGACCAGGGCCCCATTGACGTTCAGCCGCGGCAACGCTGCCTGGAGGATCCGTAATGACAGATGCTCGCCCAGCCCTCCGCCACCGTGTCGATAGGCACGTTGCCGGCTATCGTTCATGTAGGGAGGGTTGGCCACTATCAGATCGAAACGCCCCTCGATGCTGTCCAGTAAATCGCTATGGTAAATACTGAGGTTGCGCGTCTCAGCCAACTCGGCATTCACCGCACTCAAGCGTAAGGCGCGGGGATTGATGTCGACAGCCAGTACCCTTGCATCAGGCCGGGCACGCGCCATCAGCAGCGCCCCCACGCCTGTTCCGCAGCCGATGTCCACGGCGCGCTCAATCGGTTCAAAGCGCTGATTCAGATAATCGGTGATCGCCCGGGCAAAACGATAACTGTCGGGGCCGAAGAACACCGCATCAGCCTCTTGCGTGGGATATGCCGAGTGGGCCAGCAGCAAGTCCCCCAGGCTGGACCATCGAATCGTGCTGCGCAGCAGGCCACCCTCCTGCCTCAAGATCCCGGCCTCCTGCAATTGAGACAGCTCGACAGCCCCCATGAGGCTGGAATCGAAAGGCATGGACCAACCAAATACATCGCGAAGATCCACAGCGCAGGGAACGGGTGACCGGGCGAGCACCCGCTGATGTGTCAACGGCGTAGGTGTGACAAAACGGTAGCCGTCCGCCTGCAGACGCCGTCCCAATTGCACCAGGGTCTGGTCAGCTTGATAGGTCATCGCGTGAGTGAAACCTGAATGGCAACTGTCCATGGTTTGGCTCCTCATTCATCAGCGCATGCGGGCACGCAGGTCCATGAAATGTCGGGCGGCAAACAAGCCTGCGGGCCTGCTGTGGCGAGGAGCGGATAGCCAGGGCAACAGCACATCGATCTGCTGCTCAGGCGGGTACCGCTTCAGGATCTGGCGCAGGGCGCAGGTCTCGGGGTCCTCCTGCTGCTCCATCGTCGCACCACGGCAAACCGAACCGCCTCGCACAGGGCTTGCAGGCGCCTGCCAGCGCCCTGAAATCCAATCCTTGAGCAGTTGTTTTTCATAGCCACTGAACACGCCAAACATCGCCGCACCACGGCCCTCGATCAAGCGCCAGAAACGGCTCTCTTGAGGATTCTCATGACGGCGGATCCAGCCCGTGTCTTGCAAGGCTTGCAGGAAAGACGAGATACAGCCGGTCTGTTCCAGCCACTGATTGACGGTCTTGCCTTCGAAGCGGCATCGATCGGAGTGCAGGTACCGGCCCGCCCGTTGCTTTCGCTCAAGCATGGCAACCACTTCGCGCTCCAGATCGAAAGACTGGATGACCTCAAGGGTGCCCAGCCCCAGGTTGTTGAGCTGGTAACCACAGGCCACCCGTTGCCAGTACGAGTCGGCGTCAAGGCCGATCGGCGCCAGTTCCGTAACCGCTTGAACGGCCTTGCGGGCATGCCCGCTGCTGACATTGTCGATGGTCACGTGCAGAGTGAAGTAATACGGGTCGATGCCCAACTCCCTCAGCTCGTAGGCGCAGATCAGCAAATGCAAAGGCAGTTGCTCGTAGCCCAGGTTATAGCCCAGCACCTCTGGCATGAAAGACTCGGCCGCATGCCCCAGCGCCAGCTGGATTACGCCCTGCCGATAGTGCTCATCACTGAGTTGCAGATCGCCTTCGCAGTCCTCTTCAGCCAGCAGCCGGCGGTACAGGGCCACGTGATTAAGCCCGACTTCCCCCTCTCCCAGCTCCTCCAGGTAGGTCGTGATCAGACCGTCATATCGATAGTCTTGCCAGTGCTTCAACGTGCCATACAGCCAGGCGCCGTCGACCCGCTTGGTCGGTGCCACGGCCTGAAGGAAGTACAGCGCGTGCGCCCTGCCAGATAGATAACGCCGTCCGCCGCCCTGCTGGCGGGCCTGTAAATAGTCAGCGTACTGCCGAGCCACCTGCGCACAATGATCTTCTACCCAGGCCATCAGTTGATTGAACTCGGTCGGCAAGCGTTGCGCCGCCGGCTCCACCTCTTGCAACTGCTGGTGCAGGAACACGCGGGACAGCTCAATCGGAGGCTCATCACCAAGCGTCAGTAATCGTTGGTAAAGGTGGCTCAGGGGTGCAGACGATTCAGCTACCGAGCGGGTGTTCATCGCTTTGAGAGGTGTCATCCCATGCTCCTGGAAATCAATGGTTCATGAGTGGAAGAGCCTCGCGCCCAGGAAAAGATTCCATCTGCTTCCCCTCATGGCTGATGACTGGGCCCAAGTCGTCGAATTTGCCGTTACGCTTGATCGGCCATGACGCGGCAAATAGCTGGTCGCCCACAACAAGAATAACAGCAGGCTCTACTTTCCATTGAGCGAATGGCTAAAGCGAAGCGGCCCTAGATGCCAAAATATAAAATAAAGCCCCCATGCAAAGAATGCAGAAACACGCCGCTTGCTTATAAGCATTTCATAGCAAAAACCCGCAACAGCACCGTTCATCGCCAGAATATTTTTTAATTCCAACTTCTCATACAGGCCTCACTCCCAGTTAATGCTCGCCATGTGGCGAGTGAGTAATCCATCCATTCAGAGGAATCATCATGACCAGTAAAGGCAATTCGAACCCGGGCAACTTCGCCAACGATCGTGACAAGGCATCCGAGGCTGGGAAAAAAGGTGGCCATGCTTCCAGCGGCAATTTTGCCAACGACAAGCAAAAGGCTTCTGAAGCGGGTAAAAAAGGTGGCCAGCACAGCCACGGCGGCCAAGGCCGTAGCTGATGCATGAGCCTTTGCGCAGGGGCTTCGGCCCTTGCGCCTCTTTCAGGCATTCCAACCACGCGCAGCCAGAGATGAGGGCTGCCGTGTTCCCGAGCGCACGATCAGTAAGCTGACAACCCTTACTCAGGATTGGGTATTAGCACTTGGAACAGGGTTCCACCACTGCGAGTTGATTTCACTTTAATATGACCTCCATGCCCCGCCACGATTTCATTGGCAATAAATAGCCCCAGCCCCAGTCCAGCCTTTGACTTACGTTCAGGGTCCGAATACCGTGAGTAACGCTCATCTGGATTAAATAAAAACGGCATGACCGAAGCGGGTATGGGTTCGCCCTGATTATGCACCGAAAACACCGTTTCGATGGCATTCTGTTTCAGTAGGACATCAATGGGCTTGCATTGATCGCCATGCTGTATGGCATTACTTATCAAGTTGGAAAATACCTGCCCTATACGTGAAGTATCGAACTGACCCACCACCGGTGTTTCTTGGCATTCCACATGAATGGCCACCTCACGGTGAACGGCCTGGAGTTCCCGGATGACCTGAGTACAGATCAGTGCAAGGTCAACCGTCTGCTTATTCATGGCGATACCTTCGCCGAGATTACAACGAGTCAGGTCCAGCATATCGTTGACGATGTGGTTGGCTCGTCGAACGCTCGTGGCAATCTGCAACGACAGATCCTTGGCTCGTTCATCCAGGTCGGTGGTGCGGTTCAATAAATCAGCGCTCATCAAGATGGCTCCCAAGGGGCTACGAAGGTCATGCCCGACGATGCCCAGTACCCTCTTGCGTGTTTGCTCCAGCACCTCTTCATAGGCAGACACAGACTCGGTGAGCAACTGATCAATCGCCTCGTTGAAGCGCAGCATATCGTCAGTGCGATACGCCAGCTCCGGGGAAGCATCGGCCAGCCAGAGCCGCAATACACTGGCCCTCAATGCCCGATACTCGGCCACCACCTGGTTCAACGAAAAGCCGGCAAACCAGCGAGCCTGGGCGTGAGAATGAGCCGCCGCATCCGACTCGTCGCTCGGAGCGCGCCCCTGAGATTTTTCATATTCCTGCTGCGCAGTCTGGGGAGTACGAAGGTCAAGGGCAATGCAGGTGAGCATCTGTTCGGCCTGATTCCTCAACGCGCTGGCGTCCAGCGACTGGAAAGGCGTTTCAATGGAACGGGCAAAGCGCTCCCATTCCTGAAGGATGGGTTCGAGGTTCTGCATAATGAAATTCGACAATCGCATGGGTGTTCCCTGCCGTGCCTACCAGAACATGAAATAGCCAACCTTTTCGACTTCTTCGAGTGCCAAGCCCACCGGTTCAACAATCGGTAAGCGGCGCAGAGAGAGTCAGGCTGACGCCCGTCTTCAACCTACGACCTTCCTTCCTCAAATGGCCTCCACTGCAGACTCCATGGCACTCAGGCTCCGAAATTGACGGTCTGGACAACGAACGACCAGCCACCGAGCAACAACCAGAAGAGCGCGAAAAGCAGCGGGGACCGCAGAGAAAAGAGCAACGATTTGCGATACCCCTTGTGCGTTGACTCAGTGGCACAGAACAACGGTGACTCATCGTAGGCCAGTCCCATCACCGGCTCGCTTTGCAGCAACTGGCTTTGCTTGAAATGCCAATGATCGATGATCTCGTAGGCCGCCTTGATGCCAGGCCAAGCATTCAGCGAACTGAGGATGCCGAGTAAGGCCAATATCGGCGGCAGGGACAACGTGAAGAGCTTGCCCCATTCGGGATTGAGGTTAGCCATGCACGAGGAAAACGCGATGACCAGAAACGACTGGGCGCTCAGGTAGGCGTCCGTGCGGTTGGACAGAATGGTGGTTTCGTACTGGATCTCACGGCGATAGAAATCCAGGCGTTCCTTGGGAGAGCCGAACATCTTGGCGTTCTGCTCGCTCAGCTCATCCTCGTTGGTCTGAGACGTCAGGATCCGGGTCATGGCAGCCGTTTCTCGTGGTCAATTTTTTTCATTCGATGGCGGACTGCCCTGAGTCAGCACAGGACAAGCGCCCTGCCTCGCCACCGGCTATGCGTTCGGCTTGATCACGCCCACGCTGGAGCGCATCGTCCAGCGTCCACTGCGTTGCGGGTAACGCCTCGACTCTCTCCCATACCGGTTGCAGATCATGGGTGTAAACGCAGACCAGCAGCTCAAGTACTCCATTGGAACGCTCTCGAACGCGAACATCCAAGTGACAGCCATTGTCGGCCGCTTCGTTATGACACAGTTCGGTAATGGATTGCTGTATCCATGCATTATAAACAGGTCCTCGGCATAGCATGGCTCTTCTCCAGAACGACGGTAGAAACTCAAGGACTTCGCTGAAGCGATAATAATTCCATTCTTCTTAAGAAGGCCCGACAAGGCGTATTAATCAACCCTTGACCGCTTCGCTTGTTTTACCGTTCGTCCGTAAAAAAGATATCAAGTCAAACCAACCCATCGGACACCTGTTCCATACCCCTGTGACCTGTTTCAGCGTGTCGCCTTGCGTGCCCCGCCCCCGTCTTGAGGAGAAAGAAATGCCTACGCTCGCCAGTACCAGCCAATGTGCCTGCCCGCCTTGCATCTGTCCCGTTGAGCCGCATCAGGCCGTGGAGATAGACGGCAAGCTGTACTGCAGCCCGGCCTGTGCCAGGCACCATGCCGACGGACAAGCCTGCTCTGCTCCCCATTGCAATTGCGAACAAGCCGTTGCGCGTCATGACTCTTCAAATGATGTTTTATCAATAGATAACGCAAACAATACCGAGTCACCTATTAATCAACCCTAGACGTTATAACCCCCAGACCTATTCAGTTGCTGCCTTAAGTCATTCAAAGATAAACCCCTGCATTCAAATCGATGTAAGCAGCTTGTACTGAAGACCATTCTTCTTGAATGCAGCCGAGCGTGAGGGAGCACACATGCCCATTAAAAAGCGCCATCTATTTTTGATGACCACGGCAACAACGCTCTATGGGTGCAATGCCGTTCTTCTGCATCCCAAGGGCCAAATTGCAATCGACGAGCGCAATCTCATTTTTCTCGCAACAGGGCTGATGCTGATCGTCGTCCTGCCTGTGATCGTGATGATGTTCTGGTTCGCCTACCGTTTTCGTGCCAGCAACAAGACCGCGCCCTATGCGCCACGCTGGGCAAGTTCTCACCGGATCGAGGCCGTGGTTTGGGGGGTACCGCTGCTCATCATCCTCATTCTGGGTGCGGTCACCTGGCGCACCACCCACTCGCTGGATCCCTACAAACCCATCGAATCGCAGACCGCGCCCCTGAACGTCCAGGTGGTCGCCACCGACTGGAAATGGCTGTTCATCTACCCCGACCTGGGGATCGCCACCGTCAATGAGCTCGCCCTGCCGGTAAACACGCCGGTCAGTTTCACCATCACGTCGGACGCGGCGATGACTTCATTTTTCATTCCTGCACTAGGTGGCCAGATCTACGCCATGGCCGGCATGCAGACCAGGCTTCACCTGATCGCCAACGAGACAGGGCAATTCCTGGGCATCGCCGCCAACTACAACGGTCCCGGTTTCTCCGACATGCACTTCACCACCTACTCCACCCTCCCTTCCGAGTTCCAGGCGTGGATCGCCAAAGTCAAAAGTGCCGACCGCCCCCTGGATCACACGCAGTACAGCCTCCTGGCCAGACCCAGCATCGCTCACCCGGTGACCTACTACTCGAGCGTCGATGCCAAGCTGTTTCAAAGCATCGTTGATAAATACGAGGGGATGAATCCTGCACGCGGACGCCAGGGCGAAGCCGCCGAGATGCGTGCGATCAGAATCAATGACCGCTCGCACCAAGACATGATGTCGAAGGAGCAATGACATGTTCGGAAAACTGACCTGGGATGCCGTCCCCACCGAAGAACCGATCATCATGTACACCCTGGCAGTCGTCGCGCTCATCGGTATCAGCCTGATCGCCTGGGTGACCTACAAGCGTTACTGGGGCTACCTGTGGCGCGAATGGTTCACCTCCGTGGACCATAAAAAGATTGGCTGCATGTACATTATCGCGGCGTTGGTCATGCTCCTGCGCGGGTTTTCCGACGCCATCATGATGCGCACGCAACAAGCGATGGCTGCCAGCGGCGGTGCCGGCTATCTTCCCCCGGAACACTACGACCAGATTTTCACCGCCCATGGGGTGATCATGATTTTCTTCATGGCCATGCCGTTCGTGGTGGGGCTGATGAACGTGGTCGTGCCGTTGCAGATCGGCGCTCGCGATGTCGCCTTTCCCTTCCTGAACGCCTTGAGTTTCTGGCTGTTCGTGGTCGGCGCCGTTCTGGTCAACGTGTCGCTGGGCATTGGGGAGTTCGCACGCACCGGCTGGGTGGCCTATCCCCCGCTATCAGGGCTGGCCTACAGCCCCGGCGTAGGGGTCGACTACTACATCTGGTCATTGCAGATCTCCGGCATCGGTACCCTGCTCACTGGGGTCAACTTCTTCGTCACCATCCTCAAGATGCGTACCCAGGGCATGACACTGTTCAAGATGCCGATCTTCACCTGGACCGTCATGTGCACGTCCATTCTGATATTGGCCGCCTTCCCCATCCTGACCGCCACGCTGTTCATGCTGACCATGGATCGGTACCTGGACATGCATTTTTTCACCAATGAAGCCGGTGGCAACCCGATGATGTACGTCAACCTCATCTGGGCCTGGGGGCACCCGGAGGTCTACATCCTGATCCTGCCGGCGTTTGGCATATTTTCAGAGATTGCCGCCACCTTCAGCCGCAAGCGCCTGTTTGGCTATGCGTCGCTGGTATGGGCAACCATCGCCATCACGATCCTGTCGTTCATCGTCTGGCTTCATCATTTTTTCACCATGGGCGCTGGCGGTAATGTCAATGCGTTCTTCGGCATCATGACGATGATCATCGCCGTGCCGACCGGGGTGAAGATCTTCACCTGGCTGTTCACCATGTACAAAGGTCGGGTCCGCTTCGAAACGCCCATGCTCTGGACGCTGGGTTTTATCGTGACCTTCAGTATCGGTGGCATGACCGGTGTTCTGCTCGCGGTGCCCGGGGCGGATTTTCTATTGCACAACAGCCTGTTTCTGATCGCCCACTTTCATAACGTCATCATCGGCGGTGCGGTGTTCGGCTACATGGCAGGCCTGACCTATTGGTTCCCCAAGGCCTTCGGATTCAGGCTGAACGACAAATTGGGGCGAACCGCGTTCTGGTGCTGGTTGATCGGTTTCTACTTCGCCTTCATGCCGTCCTATGTGTTGGGTTTCATGGGCATGACGCGACGCCTGAATCACTTCAACAACCCCGAGTGGCGTCCATGGCTGATGCTGGAGTTGATCGGGGTGGCAATCATTCTGTGCGGCGTCGCCTGCCAGGCCCTGCAACTGCTGGTGAGCATTCGCCAGCGCGATAGACACCGGGACAAGACGGGAGACCCTTGGGATGGGCGCACCCTGGAATGGGCTACAAGCTCTCCACCTCCGGTCTACAACTTTGCCCAGCAGCCGGCAGTCGATGATCTGGATGCCTATTGGGGCATGAAAGAACGTGGTATCAGCACCATCAGCCACACCGACTACCGACATATCCACATGCCAAGCAACACCTCAGCCGGCCTGGTGATCAGCCTCTTTGCCTTCCTCTGCAGCTTTGCCCTGGTCTGGCACATCTGGTGGCTGGCGATTGCCGGGCTGCTTGCAGCTTGCGTGGCCTTGATTGCCCGCAGCTATGACGAAAACACCGATCACTTCATCCCTGCCCAGGACGTCGCAGTGATCGAAAAAGCGCGGCTGCAGAACATGGCGGAGGCCTGATCATGGCTAACACGGTTTTAAATCAAGCCATTGCCCACAACCACGAACAGGGCCATGAAGACGCAGGCTCGATGAGGATGTTCGGCTTCTGGGTCTACCTGATGACCGACTGCATCCTGTTCGCAACGCTGTTCGCCAGCTACGCGGTATTGCGCAACAGCGTCGCGGGCGGCCCTTCGACAGTGGACATCTTCGAGTTGCCCTATGTCCTGGCAGAGACCTTGTTGCTGTTGCTGAGCAGCATCACCTATGGCTACGCGATGCTCGCGATGAACCGAGGAGTGCCCAGGCAAGTGATTCGTTGGCTGGTGCTGACGTTCATGCTGGGGCTGGCATTCGTGGGTATGGAGATCAACGAATTCCACCACCTGATTGAACAAGGGTACGGTCCGGACCGCAGCGGCTTTCTCAGCGCCTTCTTCACCCTCGTTGCGACTCACGGCATCCACGTCGCAGTCGGCCTGATCTGGATGGCTGTTCTCATGTGTCAGGTCAGCACTCGGGGGATTACCAGCGCCACCACAACGCGCCTGAGTTGCCTGAGCCTGTTCTGGCACTTTCTCGACGTTGTCTGGATCTGCGTGTTCACCGTCGTCTACCTGCTCGGAGTGGCCTGATATGTATACCCAGAGTTCCATCAACAGCTCAGCTGGATCGACCCATGGCAGCAAGCAGTACTACCTGATCGGGTTTGTCCTTTCCCTGGTCCTGACGATCATTCCTTTTGGGCTGGTCATGTTCCCCACGTTACCGCGCCAGATCACCGCGTGGGCGGTGATTCTGAGTGCGGTCGTACAGGTGTTTGTTCACCTGAAGTATTTCCTGCACCTGGACACCGCCACCGAGCAGCGCTGGAACCTGATTGCCTTCGTGTTTTCACTGATCATCATCCTGCTGCTGGTGGGGCTGTCGCTATGGATCATGGAAAGCATCCATATCAACATGTTGGCACACTGAAGCAAGCGCTGGTCATCGCGTCGGGTTGCGTCTTCAGCAACTGTATCGATCATGCCTCCCGCCATCGGCTATTGCGCCGGCGGTGGCAAAGTTGATCCGACGCTCATCTTGCTGATAGCCACGTACTGTCAGTGGCAGATGGCACACTCCTACGCGATCTGGACAGTCCACAAGACAGACTATTGCGCCGCCGGCCTTCCCGTTTTGCCATTGGAAAAAACACCCGCCCGTATTACCAGCCACATCCTATTCTTCCTGCTTTTTGGATCCTTTCTGGGCAGTCAAGCCGGATTAGGTGTTTTTTACTTCTCAATGCTGATTATCGGCACCAGTTATTGGCTGATAGCCGCGGGTGCCAAATACCGCTTCGCTAGTTCTGTCGTCACTGGATTAGCCCTGCCGCCCCGCAACGTTCACACCACCGTAACGCACCACTGTTTTCTCAAGAAGCTGGCTCGATTGCCGCTTCGCTTATCAATAGGTGATTCACAAATCAAGCTCTTTATTTAACGAAGCGGCTTATCGACTGACCATCGCAGAAACACAAAACAAGTTGAACCTTCAACCCACTTCCACCCGTCGCCCTCATTAAACAAATATAAAACCTTGCATCACCTCTCACCTCAACATTAAACGAGCCAATGGCTCGTATCCCTAAACCATGAGGTAACAAAAAATGGCTAATACCGAAAACACCAATCCTGGAAACTTTGCCAATGACCGTGAGAAAGCCTCTGAGGCGGGTCGTAAGGGCGGCCAAGTCTCTGGCGGCAATTTTGCCAATGACCCCGAGCGCGCCGCCGAAGCAGGCAGAAAAGGCGGCGAGCACAGTCATGGTGGTGGCAGGCATGCCAACGACGCCCAAGACAACGAAGCCAACGGCGGCCGCGGCGGCAACTTTGCCCAAGACCACGAAAAGGCATCCGAGGCCGGAAAAAAAGGCGGCCAACATAGCCATGGAGGTGGCCATAAATCCTAACTGCACCTCACTCGACCAGGCTTCACGCGGCATTGAAGCCTGGTTCCCACGTCACTGAGCACGTTTTCATTCTGATGCGACAGGGCCCATTACCCGAGCGGCCGCGCTTGTGCGGCCCACTCAGGCAGATGCGCCAGAGGAGATTCAGCATGTTTTTTCACAACAAGCGTCTTCAATACACCGTGCGCGTCGCACAACCCAACCCAGGCCTTGCCAACCTGCTGCTCGAGCAGTTTGGCGGTGCCAATGGAGAGCTGGCCGCCGCCGCTCGATACTTCACCCAGGCACTGGCCGAAGAGGATCCCGGTCGAAGAGACCTGTTGATGGACATCGCCACCGAAGAGCTGAGCCATCTGGAGATGGTCGGTTCGATCATCGTCATGCTCAACCGGGGCGCCAAGGGACAGCTGGCAGAGGGGGTTCAGCAAGAAGGCGAGCTCTACCGGGCGATCAATGGAGCGGGTAACGATTCACACATCACGAGTCTGCTTTACGGTGCCGGGGCCCCGCTGGTGAATTCCGCCGGCGTCCCCTGGACAGCGGCGTATGTCGACTCCATGACCGAACCGACTGCCGACCTTCGCTCGAACATCGCGGCAGAAGCGCGGGCCAAAATCGTGTACGAACGCTTGATGAACGTGGTCGATGACCCCGGCATCAAGGAGGCACTCGGTTTCCTGATGACCCGGGAAATCGCTCATCAGAAGTCGTTCGAAAAAGCCTTGCATGCCATTCAGCCCAACTTCCCGCAAGGTAAACTGCCGGGCATGCCTCAGTTCGCCAGCACCTACTTCAATATGTCCAAGGGTGAGCCCGATCTGCGGGGGCCCTGGAACAGTGATGATGACTTCGAGTACATCGACAGCCCTCAACCGGCGCTCGATGGCGGCGACGGCAGCGCCAGCGTGGAACTGCCTGCATCGGACGAGGCTGTACTGGAAGCCATGAAAACGCGTACCCGATCCGACCCGGCGGCCAATCCCGTCACGGGGGCGGACCTGGGAGCAGGGCTCATTCAAGGTGAGCACACCTGATAGACGCCAAACGAGTGCGACGACTGCCGCACTCGCTCACAGGAGGTGTCACATGGCTGGCCCGTTCTCACCCAAATCTCTTCGCCTTATACACGGCAACAACTGCAGCCCCATGCGATGGAGCGGCTACCTTATTTTCGTCAGTGGAAGTCTCTTGATCCTGGAGAAAGTGACTCAGGCCATCTGGGGTTAGTGTATTCAAACCGGGCTCAAGCGTTGACGCCATCCTGCTGTATGAATGAGAGATTAAGTGCTTCCCTCATAAGCGATCATTTTGATATTTAGCGCCCCAGGCAAGCCCCCAGAAAATTCCTTCTTCGCCCCAAATAACGCTGACCTCGCCACATGAAGCCTCAACGTAATGCTTACCCCCCGGTTTTACTAAAGAGAGCATCAGCGCTGCCCAATAGTATGACGCGAGCAATATCAATAACTATACAAAATCTGTACAAAAAATTATTTTCTGTACAAGTTTATCGTTCAACTTTGGATAATAGCAAATTCACACTACCGCCTCACTCAAAGAGACTGGCTTATTGATACCACTCAACCACTCAAGTTTAAAAATTTTGAACCTCCTTACACAGCCATGCGCCCAACACACACCACAAGGAGGAAAAATGAATAACCAACTTTTCATCATCGAATACTTTCTCCACGGCGAACCCAAAACTTTCATTATCCGGGCACAAACAATGGATAACGCCGAGGCTTGGCACTGGGCCTGTTGTGACGCGGGTATAGGCCGTATACCCCGATTCGCCCGCGAGCGTGTCAAACGCATCAGCAAGCCCCTGGCCGAACGCTATGGGGTCGAGCACGTGAAGTGGTGGCGTTCCGGGGAGGCGCCTTTTGTTCCAAAACCGTATGTCCCACCACCCCCCGATTGATCCGTCATCCATGCCATCACCCAACAAGGCTCCCCTCATTTGAAATGACAAACCCGGAACAGGAGGCAGGTTATGAAACGCAGAGCTGAAAACAGGAAAACCACCAAAGCTCGATGGCTAGCGGCAACCGAACAGAGCAACCGCCTCTTCAAGCAAGCGGACAAGCTGGAGGACGCAGCCTACGACCTGCTCAGCGACGGCATCGTCACTTCGGACACCCTGGAAAAATTTCGAATCGCCAAGGACGAAGCCGCCGCCAAGTACGCCCAGGCCCGAATGGCCTGGGAACAGGCTCAGAAGGCGTTTCAGCAAAAAGACAATGAAACGGGAGATGCCCCTGCGCCCTTGGGCAGTCCTTGAAACGGCTCACCCATTGGCCGTCGTTACAGGCCATCACTCTGATCAGTCTTTATCAACAGTCCATGGCGCGCACAGGGAGCCGGGATGAGTTCAGTCACCCCTACTCGTCCATCGCGACGCCGTTTTCGTGAGCAGTGAGGTGTTCAATGAGCATGACCGTAGGCGATTTTCTGGTTGAACGGTTGTACCAATGGGGGGTACGGCGCATCTATGGCTACCCGGGCGACGGCATCAATGGCGTCTTTGGCGCGTTGCGCCGCAGTGAGGGCAAGATTGAGTTCATTCAGGCCCGCCACGAGGAAATGGCTGCCTTCATGGCCACCGCCCATGCCAAATTCACCGGCGAGCCCGGGGTGTGCATCGCCACCTCGGGCCCCGGGGCCTCTCACCTGCTGACCGGCCTCTACGACGCCCAGATGGACCACATGCCGGTACTGGCGATCGTTGGGCAGCAGGCCCGCACAGCGCTGGGCAGCCACTACCAGCAGGAACTGGACCTGGTGTCGATGTTCAAGGATGTGGCGAGCGCCTTCGTCCAGCAGGCCTCGGCCCCCTCCCAGGTGCGTCACCTGGTCGACCGCGCGTTGCGCATCGCCATCGGCGATCGGCGCGTCACCACGCTGATTCTTCCCAACGACCTTCAGTACCTCGACTACCAGGAGCCCCTTCGCGCCCATGGCACCGCGCACTCCGGCATCGGCTACAGCAGCCCTCGGGTGATCCCTCATGAAGAGGACCTGCAGCGGGCGGCCGATGTCCTGAACGCCGGCAGCAAGGTCGCGATCCTGGTGGGAGCCGGAGCTCTGCAGGCCACCGACGAGGTGATCGCCGTGGCCGAAAAACTCGGCGCGGGTGCAGCCAAGGCGCTGCTGGGCAAGGCCGCCCTGCCCGACGACCTCCCTTGGGTGACCGGTTCGATCGGCCTCTTGGGCACCGAGGCCAGCTACAAGTTGATGAACGAGTGCGACACCTTGCTGATGATCGGTTCAGGCTTTCCCTACGCCGAGTTCCTGCCCAAGGAAGGCCAGGCTCGCGCAGTGCAGATCGACCTGAAGGCAGGCATGCTCAGCCTGCGTTACCCCATGGACGTCAACCTGCAGGGTGATGCTGCCTTGACGCTCCAGGCACTGCTGCCCCTGATCGAGCACAAGACCCGACGCCCATGGCGCAAGAAAGTCGAGGGCTGGCGCGCCAGCTGGGACAAGACCCTGGAGAAGCGCGCGCGGGTCAAGGCCGATCCGATCAATCCGCAGCGGGTCGTGTTCGAGTTGTCACCCCAGCTTCCCGACGATGCCATCATCACCAGCGACTCGGGCTCCTGTGCCAACTGGTACGCCCGTGACCTGCAGATCCGTCGCGGCATGCAATGCTCGCTGTCAGGCGGACTGGCCTCGATGGGGGCCGCGGTCCCCTATGCCATTGCCGCCAAATTTGCCCACCCGCAGCACACGGTGGTGGCCTTGGTCGGTGACGGCGCCATGCAGATGAACAACATGGCCGAGCTGATCACCGTCGCCAAGTACTGGCGCCAGTGGGAAAGCCCCAAATGGATCTGCGCGGTCTTCAACAACGAAGACCTCAACCAGGTGAGCTGGGAGCAACGGGTCATGGAAGGCGATCCCAAGTTCGCCGCCTCGCAGGACATCCCGGACGTGCCCTACCACCTGTTCGCCCTCTCGATCGGTCTCAAGGGCATTTTCGTCGAGCGAGACGAGGATGTCGCCGCTGCCTGGGAGCAGGCCTTGGCCGCCGATTGCCCGGTGTTGCTGGAGTTCAAGACCGACCCTGACGTACCGCCGCTACCGCCGCACATCAAGCTTGAGCAGGCGAAGAAATTCGCCTCGACCCTGGCCAAGGGTGATCCCAATGAAGCGGGCATCCTCGTCCAGACCGCCAAGCAAGTGGTGAGTGCGGTGCTGCCCAAACGCAGGAAATGATCCAACCCCCTGATCACAGAGAGAGACGGGGCCGGTCCCGTCCCTCGACGGGCTGGCGGATGGACCGTTCGACTCTCTCGATCTCTAACCGGCAGAACCTTACAACTTTTCCAATGCGTTTTTTTGCAATCCCTGAGGGGAGCCGGAGTCGGATTTTTTAAGGCAGCCGGACTGCCCTCAGTCGTACATCATTTCTTAAAAAGGACGCGTTCATGTACTCCCAACCTCGACACTACCCACCTGGGGCCAGCAAACGATTCGCGCTCGAACAGAACCAGCGCCTGTTCGACAAAGCCTTTGCCCTTCAACACGCCGCTTATGAGATGTTGGAGCGATCCGATCTCGATGCGGAAACGTTCAGCCATTACCAGGCCCTGAAAACCAAGGCACACAACCAAGCCCGGGAAGCTATCGAACACTTGCAACTGGTGGACCGGGATATCGCTTGAGCCGGTGACAGGTAGCGTGTCGAACGACGCAAGAGGCTGACCTCATGAGCGAACACATCGTGCATTTTCATTGCCAGATCGATCAGGGTACCACTGAGCGTTTCCGCAACTGCTGCCTGCAAGCCATCGAGGAAGGCGCACAGTCGCTGCTATTGAATCTGTCCACCACGGGCGGCAGTACCAATTTCGGTTTCACCCTGTACACCTTCCTCAAGTCCCTGCCCGTGCCGCTATGCGCGGTCAATGCCGGCAACATCGAGTCCATGGGCATCATCATGTTCCTCGCTGCCCACCGGCGCATCACCGCGCCCCACTCGCGCTTTCTGATCCACCCGATGAACTGGTACTTCAGCCAGAACTCGGTAGACCATCAACGTCTTCGCGAGTACCTCTCCAGTCTGGACAACGACCTGACGCGCTACGTGAAGATCTATGAGATCGAGACCGCCGAGGCAGCGACGAAACTGGACATATTCAAGTGTCTCTCGGCCGAAGAGAAGGTCATTGCAGCCAATGAATCACTTGCTTACGGCATTGCCCATGAAGTCAGGCAGGTGGTTTTTGCCGAGGACGTCAAACACTGGAAAGTCAGCGGCGAATAATAGCGGCCAGACCACGCCTTTATTACTTCCCCTACATCCTGACAGCAGGGATTCAACCAAACTCACCGCCTCTCGCCTTTCAAATACGAGGGCAATTCGCTAACTCAATGGAGAAGTTTCATTTATGAGCGCACAACTTCACGGCAAGAAAGTGCTGATTATCACGTCCAATACCGGTATCGAGCGTGATGAATTGTTAAAACCTCTGCAAGCATTGCGCAGCCTGGGTGCCACGGTCACCCATGCCTCCAGCGACGGAGGAACCACACAGACCTTTTTGCACGACACCGACAAGGACCAGGTGGTCGACTCCGACACAAAGCTGGCGGGGCTCGACGCTTGCGATTTCGACGCACTGGTGATTCCGGGCGGTACGGTCAACGCCGATACGCTGCGCCAGGACACAGAGGCACTGCGCCTGATCAGCGACTTCGCCCGTGCGGGCAAGACCGTTGCGGCCATCTGCCATGGGCCCTGGGCGCTGATTGACGCTGGGGTGATCGCCGGCAAGACGCTGACCTCCTACCCCAGCGTGCGCACCGACCTGATCAACGCCAATGCCACCTGGGTCGATGCCCAGGTCAAGGAATGTCAGGCCAACGGTTGGCGGCTGATCACCTCGCGCAATCCCGACGATTTGCCAGCGTTCAACCAGGCCATCACGCAGGCGCTGGTGGCCGCCTGATAAATACTTGGGTCATTGATCGCCTGCAAGTCTCTAAAGCGAATACGGATCGGCTGGATGAGCGACCTATATGGCTGATAACCCACACGAATTAATGCCACTGCCAATCAGCGCATCAATATCCATTCAGCCATAAACAACCACTCGTCGTGCTCATTGAAATTAATTCAAATCTTTGAGCACCTTTCTCACTCCCAATTAATGCTTGCTGACATGGCAAGTCAAACCCAACTCATCATGAGGTATTACCATCATGGCCAATACAGGAAAATCCAGTTCAAACAATTTCGCCAATGATCGACAAAAGGCTTCCGAGGCAGGCAAGAAAGGCGGCCAGGCCTCGGGCGGCAACAACTTTGCCAATGACCGGCAAAAAGCATCCGAGGCAGGCAGGAAAGGTGGCCAACACAGCGGCGGTGGCCGTGGCTGATGTTGTCCATTGTGCAGGGGCTTGAGCCCCTGCCTCTTTTCAACAGCGCTCTGAACCGCGGTGTTCAGTGGCTTGAAGGAGACGCTCCATGAAATCCTACCCTTACCCGCCCTTCCCCTCGCAGCCCCAATCCACGCCCGGCTCGCAGCAAGCCATGGACCCCTACCCCGACTGTGGTGAGCAGACGTACAAGGGCTCGGGTCGCCTGCAAGGCAAGATCGCGCTGGTCACCGGTGGCGACAGCGGCATCGGCCGAGCCGTGGCGATCGCCTTTGCGCGTGAAGGCGCCGATGTCGCCGTGGCCTACCTGGATGAACATGAAGACGCCCAGGAAACCGCTCGCTGGGTGGAACTCGCCGGCCGCCAGTGCCTCCTGTTGCCCGGCGATCTGTCACAGAAGCGGCAATGCCGCGAGTTGGTCACCAGGACCGTCGAGCACTTCGGGCACATCGATGTGCTGGTCAACAACGCCGCCTACCAGATGACCCATGAATCGCTGGAAGATATTTCGGATGAGGAATGGGTCCGCACGTTCGACATCAACATCACGGCGATCTTTCGTATCTGCCAGGCAGCCGTGCCGCACATGCCCAGTGGCAGCTCGATCATCAACACCAGCTCGATCAACTCGGACGCCCCCAAGCCCACCCTGCTGCCCTATGCGACCACCAAGGGCGCTATCGCCAACTTCACCGCCGGCCTGGCCCAACTGCTCGGCCCCAAGGGCATTCGGGTCAACAGCGTGGCGCCGGGGCCGATCTGGACGCCTCTGATCGTGTCCACCATGCCGCCTGAGGAGGTCAAGCACTTCGGCCAGCAAACGCCCTTGGGACGTCCGGGACAGCCCGTGGAGGTCGCCCCCCTCTACGTCCTGCTGGCCTCTGATGAGTCCAGCTACGTCTCGGGCTCACGCTATGGCGTGACGGGTGGCAAACCCATCTTATAGGCTGGCAATACTCAAGCGCTCTCCTACCACCATCTCGGTGATCCAATCGATCAGAATGGAGGTATAGGCACCTTGCGCGACCTCGGAGCTCAAACTGTGGTCCGCATCATCGATGATCCGGTGGGTGAGCGAATGAGTCTGTTGGAAGGCCGCTCGGTAGCTCATGATCGTGGCATGGGGAACATGCTCATCGTGCTCGGACTCGACAATCAGCACATCCCCCCTAAAGGCAGCGCAGGCCCTCAGAGCCCGATTGTCGGTCGCATCGATGTGACTGGCGCGGTAGCGCATCAGATCCTCGCGATCGAGTTGACGTTTAGCCATATGCCAGTTTTCATCCCGATAGATGGCCGGTACTCGCAAGGCCAACCAGCGGACCTTTCGCAGTTGGCTGAGAATGGTCGCCAGGTAACCGCCATAGCTGGTACCCACGACAGCAATCGAAGACGTGTCCAAAGCCGGGTGAGAAAGCAGTCGATCATAAGCGGCCAGCAGATCGCGCAGATTGTCTTCACGGGTCACCTGCGCCTGTCGGCGATCCTCCGCACCGTGCCCCCGCAGGTCGAAGGTCAGGCAGATACAGCCCAGGCCCGCGATACCGCGAGCACGCTTGAGGTCACGCTCCTGGCTCCCGCCCCAGCCATGCACGAACAACACCCCGGGGACCTTGGATTTGGGGCTCAGAAAATTACCGGCGATGGCGTCCTGTTCAACATGGATCCAGACCGGCTCGCTGTTAGCAATCATAGTCATCGACCTGTGCATACTTGAGGATGAAATCACCCCGGCTATCGAGGCCGCGATACAGCACCTGTGCCTGCTGAGGCAGCGTGCACTCGGCATGTGACTCGTGTGTGGAGGCGCGAACCGCCTTCACTGCCTTGCGCTCACGAAGTACTTCAAGGGCTGCCAGTTCAGCGCCTGTCGCACCGCCAACCCGCCAAGACTGCTCGAGCACGCCGAAAGTGGATTCACCCTTTGCGTCCAACCCTTGCAGCACATCGTAGTTGCGCCGGGAAGCAAAGAAGCCGGGAAAGCTCAGCGCGGCTGCCGTGTCGTAAACGCGGGCATACTCAATCGCTTGGCGCACTTGAGGCTCCAAGTCCCGCGCCAGCAAATCGACGAAATCACCCCGCACTAACAACAGGTCAGAACCGGCGTACACGGCCTCTGCATGACGATTTTGGGCCTGGTGCTGACGCCCGTGGTAGGTCATCAGCAAACCGTCGATCAGTGTCTGTCCCACACTGTGAGTCACCGCCTGTTCAAGGTTTTCTTCCAGTACGATGCCCTGGGCACAGCTTGAAGCATCGAGGCTACTCAACCACTGTGCCAGATCGGTCGTGTCGCGTAACACCGACTGGCCGGCCCCACCGCAGGCCTGCACCTGCTTGACCCGCAAGGCCCCCGAGCGCAGCCCCTCCGTAGCGGCCTGTCGAGCGTCTTCCAGATCGAACACCGTCAGGCCCGCCAACACCACCTCCCGGACCCGCTCGGCGAATTGAGGATTCCAACCATCCGGCTGCCCACGGGCTCGGGAAATCAGGGGATGGGAAATCGCCTTGGTTGCCATGAACGCATGTTGTACATAGCCGCCCAGCAGGTCCTCTACACCGCTAATGCCCAGATCGGCCCGTTCCTCGCCGACCAAGGTATGCGTGGGGACGAAATACAGCGCATCCGTCGGCTCCCACCCCTCAGACCTGAAATCGGCAAATGACCAGCCAAGAATCTGGGCCAGCCATCGTGCCAACGCCAGGTTGGTTTGTTGTTCATGTTCTGCGGCCTGGACATTGCCATAGGCCACAACACACCGTTGCTTCGCTGTAACGCTCATGGGGAATGGCTCCCTTGTTTTGACCCTGTAGGGAAGCCGACTGCCCTCGCCGATCAATAGTTCGGCCCAATCGATCAACGGGTCATGACCATCGCGAGTGCCTGCCGACCTTCAAGGCACCCACCGTCTGGAACGCACCGATTCTTCTTGAACTGCACGCAGGAACGCCGGGTCGCACGTACAGGATGGGAATGCTCAAACCTCATTCGATCACGCAAGCATGCTCCGTCCACCGCAAACAGATCACGCGGCTGCCCGCCCCAAAAGGGAGGAAACACAGTGAACAAGGCTTTCCCGATACCGGACCCGGCCGCCCACAGAGCGGCTGTACCGGCCATACATCGATTGACCGTGCTCACCCTCAATGTCCACAAGGGCTTCAATCTGTTCAATCGACGCTTCGTGTTGCCACAGTTACGCGATGCCGTGCGCAGTACGGGCGCTGATCTGGTTTTTCTGCAGGAGGTGCACGGCAACCATCATCAACACCAGCAACGCTATCCCGACTGGCCGTCTCTGCCTCAATACGAGTATCTGGCCGACAGCATGTGGCCACAGTTCGCCTATGGACGAAACGCGGTGTATCCGCAGGGGGATCATGGCAATGCCCTGCTCTCCAAATTTCCTATCCTGGCGTACGGCAACCGGGATGTTTCAATCCAGGGCAACGAGCAACGGGGCCTGCTCCATTGCACACTGGAGGTTCCCGGCCACGACCCGGTGTTCGCCATTTGCGTCCATCTGGGACTGCGCGAGGTCCACCGTCAAAGCCAGATCGATCTGTTGCTGGACTACCTTCAGACATTGCCCCCCGATGCACCCGTGATCATCGCCGGCGACTTCAACGATTGGCGTCGACGCGCTGACCGCCGCCTCTCCGAGCAGGCATGGGTCGAAGCCTTTACTCATCTACAGGGCGCACCCGCACGCAGCTTTCCAACCCGATTGCCTTGGCTACGCCTGGACCGGGTCTACCTGCGCAATGCCTCGGCCATAGGTGCCAAAGTACTGTCGACCCATCCCTGGTCACACTTGTCGGATCATGCTTGTCTTGTCGTGGAGCTAGCGTTGTGACTGCTCCATGGCTGAAGGACAATGACATTCGATTGCTCATCAATGGCAATGACTATTACAGTCGTGTCTTCGACAGCATCCGACGCGCTCGACAACGCGTGCTGATTGAAACCTTCATCATCTGTGACGACGTGGTCGGTAGAGCCCTGCGGCAGGTGCTCATGGACGCCTCTCAACGGGGCGTGCGGATTGATGTCACGGTCGACGGCTACGGTACCGCCGATCTCCCTCTTCACTTCATCGAGCCGATGACATCAGCGGGCGTACATCTGCATGTATTCGACCCCCAGCCACGATGGATGGGGATGCGCACCAACCTCTTTCGGCGCCTGCACCGCAAACTCGTGGTGATAGACGGCCGCCGGGCGTTTGTCGGTGGGCTCAACTATTGCGCTGATCACCTGGATGAGTCCGGTCCCAAGGCCAAGCAGGACTATGCCGTAGAGGTCACCGGCCCCGTTGTGGCCCAAGTGCAAAGCTGTTGCCTACGCCTGCTCAACGAGCAAGCATCCAACCAGACGTCAGCGCTTGACGGCCACTCACCTGGCCGAGCCTGGGCTCGATTGCTGGATCGTGACAACCATCATCACACCGATGCAATCGAAGACCAGTACCTGGCCGCCCTGCGTACCGCACGTTTTCGAGTGATGATCGCCAACGCCTATTTCTTTCCGGGTTATCGATTGCTACGTGAACTGTGCAACGCCGCCAGGCGTGGCGTGCAGGTGACACTGATTCTTCAGGGGCAACCCGACATGCGTTGGGTGCGGACATTCTCCAGACTGCTCTACAACTACCTGCTGCGCGATGGCGTCAGGATATTCGAGTATTGCCGTCGACCCTTGCATGGAAAGGTCGCGCTGGTGGACGATGAATGGAGCACCGTAGGTTCGAGCAATCTCGATCCGTTGAGCCTGGCGCTGAATCTGGAAGCCAATCTGTTTATCTGCGATGGCGCATTCAACAAGCAGTTGCGCGACCACCTTCATGAACTGATCGACCACCACTGCAAGCGCATCACACTCGAACGCATGATCCGCGGCTACTGGTGGCGGGCGCCTCTGATCTTCCTGTGTTTCCACTGCATCAGGCATTTTCCGAAAATTGCCGGCTGGTTGCCGGCGCACAAGCAATACCTGCATCCCGTGGCTCCACGAGCGTCGCACGTGGATTGCCGCGAGGGAAACCACTGATGGCTGGCAGAGTCTGGCAGATTCGGGGCAGGCAATGGCTGACCCTGGGCTTCATCCTGCTTGTCTGCACGCTGCTTTTGCTGATGGCCCGTCATCTGGACTGGAGCCAGGTTCAACGCTCAATTGAGGGCTACGGATCACAAACGCTGCTGCTCGGATTGGCCCTGGCGCTGCTGAGCTACGCGCTGGTCAGTGGTTATGACCTGATCGCCCGCCGCTACACCGGACACTCCCTGCCCATCCGGCATGTTCTGCCTGTCGCGTTTGTCTGTTACGCCTTCAACCTGAACTTCACCACCTGGGTCGGGGGGATCGCGTTGCGTCTGCGCCTCTACAAGCGCCTGGGGCTTACCACGGGAACGGTCACGCAAATCATCACCTTGGGGATTGTCACCAACTGGATAGGCTATGCGGCACTGGCCGGCCTGGTCTTCTCCATGCGCCTGGTGAAGTTACCGGACAGCTGGAGCCTGGGCATGCTCGGGCTTCAGCTCATTGGACTGGCGCTTGTCGCGATCGCCGTGGGTTACCTGTTGGCGTGCGGATTGGCCAAGCGAAGAACATGGGCCTGGCGTCGATACGAAATCACGCTGCCCTCACTGCGCTTGGCGCTGTTTCAAATGGGCCTCGGCACCAGCAACTGGGTGGTGATGGCAAGCCTGATGTTTCTTTTACTCCCCGCGTCATTGAGCTACCCCACTGTCCTGGGCGTTCTGCTGATCAGTTGCCTGGCCGGTGTCATCGCCCATATTCCAGCAGGGCTGGGTGTACTGGAGGCGGTTTTCCTCGCCCTACTTCATGACCACATTGAGCAAGGCCCTCTGGTGGCAGCACTGTTGGGCTACCGAACACTGTATTACCTGACGCCCCTGTTACTCGCCGTGATCAGCTACCTGATACTGGAAAAACGGGCCAAATCCATGCGCCAATCGACGCCATGATCGTACTGGCTGGCAACTGCGCCAGCCTCAACGCTTGACATGACGCCAGGGCTTGTCCTGCCTTTGCGAACGTAACCGCAGCTCCTCCCTGACTTGCGCCACCAGCTCGGCAATGGCTCGACTGGACGTCAGGTCTTTGGGGTCAATCCCGGTGACCGTCAGTTCTTCCTGCTGAGTCTGAGCATTGATCAGCTGGATCATGAGGTTGTTGCTGTGATCGACGGTACAGATGCACCGGGTGGGCAAGAAGGCGGTTTCGATGACATGACGCAAGGCAAGCAGAGAAAGCATCGTACGGACCTCCTGAACAGGAACGTGGAAGCGCTCGGCTGAAAGACAAATACACAACCTTAGCCGACTCGGCACACCCTGTCGTTCAGCAGCGACCAATGGAGAGGTGAGCCGTTTGGCTTGCCCCGGGTGCCGTCTGGTTGAACGAACGATCCTTTTTGTGGCCGTTGACCTACCCCTCTCCGAACCTTGACCGGTGAGGCGTCAACCCTGAAAAAAATCTAAACCAAAAACCCCTTGAGACCTCAACCGTTACGTGACGCGGCGCCACAGACGGTGTTCACCGTGCAGGAGTGATAAATGACCACCTGCGTGAAAAACCGGCCCGCTATCAATCAACACCGGAGGTGTGCCATGTATGAAGATCGAAAATTCCATGCGTTACAGGCGTGGGAGAAATTGTTGGAGAAACCGGAAATCCGCATGAATGTTAAGGAACAACATGAAGAGCTCGTTCGGCTGGCGGAGGAGTACTTTGACGAAGGTTTCATCGATGCTGGGGAGCGCGCAGCGCTGATCAGCAAGGCCACTCAAGCCTACTCCGGTATTGTCGAGGATATGGACGAAGGCACGTAAGCTCGACGAGGCCTACCTCCTCAACCACGAGCCCCCATGCACCGATAACTTAAGCATCGAGCAAGGTACGTATCTTGCGGGGCAGATCCTCAGGCCGATAGGGCTTGGGAATCAGCTCAAACTCATGCACCTCAATATCGGCGCGTTCTAACGCATCTTTGGCATAGCCCGTCGTGAGCAGGATCCGCACGTGTGGATACAGCCGGGAAATCTCGCGAGCCAGTGCTGCGCCGTCCATGTCGCCCGGCATGATCAAGTCGCTGAACACCAGGTCGTATGCCTTGTTCTTGAGCAT
This sequence comes from Pseudomonas vanderleydeniana, assembly GCF_014268755.2. Classification (NCBI taxonomy): domain Bacteria; kingdom Pseudomonadati; phylum Pseudomonadota; class Gammaproteobacteria; order Pseudomonadales; family Pseudomonadaceae; genus Pseudomonas; species Pseudomonas vanderleydeniana. Next base: position 4,618,615 of record NZ_CP077093.1, read on the forward strand.
GTCCAGCGCCTTGACGGCATCGTGCGCAGTGTCAGCCTGATAGCCATAATCCGACAAAATCACCTGGGCCAGCTCGGCCACTTCCGGCCGGTCTTCCACGATCAGGATGCTCTCCCGACCTCGAGTCGAGGTCGAGATTTCAGGTGCCGCCTCTTCGCAGGGCTGGCTGTCATCGGCCGGGAAGTACAGACGTATCGTTGTGCCGATACCCGGGTAGGATTGGATACGGGCCACACCGCCCGATTGCCTGACATAGCCATACACCATCGACAGCCCTAGCCCAGACCCCTTGCCTTCTTCCTTCGTGGTGAAGAAAGGCTGCATGACTTTTTCCTGAAGGTCTGGCGAGATGCCCTTGCCATTGTCACTCACCGACAGGCAGACATAGCGTCCCTTGGTCAGCCCGTCGCGTTGGGCATTGGCGTCATTCGCAGCCCGGACATTAACGGTTTTGACGGTGATGGTCGGATCGGCACGCCCCTCCAGCGCATCTTGAGCGTTCGCCAAGAGCTGCAGGATCGCCACCTCAGCCTGGGCAGGGTCAATACAGCAGTTCCACAGATCAGGGGCAAGATCGGTATGAAGATCGATGTCATGCAGGACACGCGCCATGACATCGGGGCGGCCCAGCAAGCTATTGAGATTGAACACTCGATTGTCGAGCAGTTGCCTGCGCGAAAACGCCAGTAACTGTTGCGTCAGGGTTTGAGCCCTTTCAGCAGCCGTCCTGGCACGATTGGCGCTATTGGCAATACGCTGCGGATCGCTTCCCGCACGCTTTGCACTCAACTGGATCAGCTCCAGATAGCCCACGATCACCTGCAACAGGTTATTGAAGTCGTGGGCAATACCACCCGTGAGTTGCCCCAGCGCCTCCAGATCCTGCGCGCGCCGCATGCGCAGTTCAACATCATGACGCTGGCTGACATCCAACTGGGAGGCAAAAAAGTACACCAATTGCCCCTGCTCATTGAATAGCGGAAAAATGAAGAGTTCGTTCCAAAAAGACGAGCCATCCTTGCGGTAATTGATGACCTCCAGACACACTTCATGGCGCCGCCCAACCGCAAGCTGCAACTGCTGTCGGGCCTCCTTGCAGGTCTCGGCGCCCTGCAGGAATCTACAATTTCGCCCAATGACTTCGTTGAGTTCATACCCTGTCAGCGCCAGAAATGCCTGATTGGCGAAGATGATCGGATTGTCGGGCTGAGCAGGGTCAGTCACGATCATCGCACTGCGACTGGCTTGCATAGCGGCGAAGAACCGGTCATGACGGCTGGAAGAAAGCGTCGTCAACGGCATACCATCGACAACAGGCCTTTTCTTTCTTGCCAAGGTTCACCTCCAGATCAACGATGCGTTTTACATGGACCGTGAAAACACTGGGGAGTGCGACCTTACGTTCAACAGCCTCGGCTGCGTGCGAGAGCGGGTGCCAAAGGCAGCATTAACGCGTGGCTTGCGCTCCCGGCGTCGAGGAGCGCTCCAGGAATGCCTGCGTGAGCTCAGGATGGGTGCAGGCGCTGCAACGAGCACTCTGCAGCCCAACACTGGCGGACTTCTTCCCTTTTATCGAGCAGACGGTTGTATCAGCGGGCGCTGTCTATGATCGAGCCGCCGTCGGGTGTCAGGCTCGAGCCGGTGATAAACTGGCTGTCCTTGCAGGCCAGAAACAGCACGACCGGCGCGATGTCCTCCTCGGGTGACCCATAGCGCCCCAGCGGATTGGTCGGAGCAGGTACGCCAGTGTCCGGGCCCCAGGTCTCAGCAACCGGCAGGACGTTGTTGACGGTGATACCGTCAGCGCCCCATTCACGCGCGGCGGTTCGGGTCAGCGCTCGTACCGCCTCCTTTGCCATGTTGTAGGGACCATACCCCGCCAGGCCTGTGACGCCTGCCAGCGAGCCAAAGTTGATGACACGCCCTTCCCCACTGGCCTTCAGATAGGGGTAGGCCGCCTGCATCGTCCTCAAGTAGGCAATGGGACCCATCTCGAAATTGCGCTGCAGTTGCTCCACCGAGAGATCCAGGATGGAGGAGAACGGCGCCGAAGGATCGAAGGCATTGTTCACCAGGATGTCGATGCCACCGTAAACGGCCACGATCTGGTCCACTGCTGCCTTGATCTGGTCGGCGCTGCCGATGTCGCAAGGCACGCCCAGCGCCGTGCCGCCGGCGGCGGTGATATCCGCGACGACGGCCTCCACGTTTGCGGGTGTCAGCGAGAGCACTGCCACCCTCGCCCCTTCTGCCGCGAACAACTTGGCGGTGGCTCGACCAATACCGCGCCCGGCACCGGTGACGATGGCAACTTTTCCGTTGAGTCTGGCCATGACTGGCTCCTGTCAGTTGAGGGTGAGTTGAGGTGTTGCTGCGACCACGCGATAAGGCGAAGGAACGTCGCGTGCGGCGTTCTGGGTGGTGAACGAAATGACCAGAAGAACAAGCCCAATGCACGCCGGCAGTGCGCCCTTGGGCCTGCGCAGACCAAGGTGGGCCGACCCGGAGAGCAGCAAGTGAAAGAACATGCCGGCATAGGCCAGATCGCTCAGCGGCACATTGATGCGCGACAGAATCGCCAGGGGGCCAAGCACCTTCACAACGACCATGAAGGGCACGAGATAGGGGGCCGGATAGTTCAGCTCGGCCAGGGTCTGATGCACCCAGTCCTTTTTGATGACGTACAGCGTCGCAGACATCAGGTAGAGCAGGCTCAGCAAGACCGTGCTGAGCCAGTAGGCGTAACTGGCAACCATGAGAAGGCTCCTTGAGTGGGTCAGGTCGACTTTCGTCAAGGATGTTGTCTAAGATGAAATCCAACAAGTAGGATGAAAAAGTGGCACCTAGTATGGAAAACCAGACCAATGAACCTGATGACATCAACATGCACGAGGAAATGCGTCGTGCCTTCGCATTGCTGTCGGGCAAGTGGAAGTTGGAGATCATGTGGCTGCTCAACCAGCGGATTTATCGCTTTGGAGAGCTGAGAAAGGCCATCCCCGGGATTACTCAGCACATGCTGACGGCGCAGCTGCGTGAGTTGGAAGCCGATGGTTTGGTGACGCGCACAGTGTTCGCCGAAGTGCCGCCGCGTGTTGAATACGAGATCACGGCAAAGGCACGCGGACTGGGGCCTACGATGGAGGCGCTGACCGCCTGGTGGAATGAATACGGCAGGAGCTTGCCGGTGAAGCCAGTTGCACGCGGGCGTCCTGCCAAATCGGAGCCAAAGTCAAAATGAGAGGCCGGTTGTCCGCGGGAAGTGAGCAGCTCACGCTCTACCGGCATGACCGACCCGGCATTCGCCCGGCAATCGATGTGCGTGCAAGCGGGTTCAATCCTCGAGGTTCTCGGCCATGAGCGCGATCAGCTCCATGGGGCTGCGGCTGTTGATCACGTTGTAGATCAGCTCGCGCTTGGACCGTGGCAACTTCTTCACGCAGCTCTTGGCCGAGGCGCGCACCGCTTCGTCCGTTCCGTGGATACGGGCGGCCAGCAGCAGAATCAGGACGGCGTCGGAGAGGTTCATGGGGCGGCGGCTCGGAGGATTTGGACGTGAATATATCGGCGGTCGCCACACTTTCTCCAGGCATCAGCTGGATCCAAGCTCCATTAGCCTGCGCAGAGTAGCACGGGGCGTTATTTTCCTTTGCCACTCACGCCTGGGCGATAGCGATTGGCTGATACGGTGCATCAGTTTCACCGGCATCGCCCGTACGAAAAATCTGCGGCGGCCCCGCTTGCCAGCGTAGCTCTCTTAGGATTAGCCGTCCGGTGGACAATGCGCATTGGCATCGGATAATTTTCCTGATGGCCAACAAGGCGTTGGGTATTTTTCATCAATCCAAAAATTAGAGCTGACCATGGTACCTGTTCGTAAGCCCCAGCATTTAGGTGCGCTAAGGGAGGTTTTACACCCCTATGATTACCTACTCTGTGTCGACCTTGAGGCTACGTGCGATGAGGAAGCCAAGCCGGGAGAGCCTCCACGCCCACTGCTCGTGCATCGTGAGGATATGGAAACGATTGAGATTGGCTTGGCTGTGATCGACCTCTCATCGCTCAAGGTGGTCGACCACTTTCAGAGCTTTGTCCGGCCCACTCTGCACCCGGTACTTACCGACTTCTGCCGAAAGCTGACCACGATCAAGCAAAGCGATGTTGATGCTGCTCCTGGCTATGCCCGGGTTGCTCAGATGCTGGATGCTTTCCTAGAGGCCTACCCCAATTCAATGTGGTGTTCGTGGGGTGATTACGACCACAAACAGCTTCAGAAAGATGCCTCACGTTTGCACTGCAAACCGATGCTAGAGGGGATGCTTCACACCAATTTGAAGAAATGGCACTGGAAGGTTTTCGAGTGCCGCGCGATGGGCCTACAGCCTGCCGTGGAGATGCTAGGGCTCGAATGGGAAGGCACCTACCACCGCGGCATTGATGATGCCCGCAACGTGGCAAATGTGGCCATTCACCTGCTTAGCTGACCATGGTCAAAATGCATAGGGGCCTCGTTATCGACAGGGTGCCAGCACCGATTTGCTGACGATCGAGCGATGAGCCAGTCAGCGACAGCGCAACCACGCGACCATGGCTCAAGCCAATGACATTCAGTGGCTCACGCATTTAGCCCTAAGCCCCACTACTCGCTGCACCGTGATCCAGCAAATGCCGTGCGACATTCGCAAATGTTGCGAAGCAGGTGTCGTAGTCAGGTCTCTCATGAGCGTAAAGCAACGGCATGAGCCGCTGTTCAAAATTTGCTTTTAAGCCATCGTGGGTCGCAGCGACCTCAAGGGTCTGTTGCAAGACCCCGAATGGATCTGCTTCAAATTCAGGGTGCTGCCTTCCGAACTCACGGACATCCTTAGCCACCGACGAAGCAAAGACTCGTGTGGCAGGCTCTAGCGCTTCGGGGTGGCTGGTCGCGATACGCCACACATCGTATACATGGCGAACCAGTGCTGTGTCGAAAGCACCAGGCTGGCGCCCACTCCAGCTGCTTGCGCAGCGACGCAGCAGCGACAGCACTTTTTCCGCAAGGGTCTCTGCTATGGTGATGCATTCCATGGGGAACAGAAAAGGCTCGTTGCTCCCGCTCAGTTTCTCCAGCATGTAACCCAGATTCTGCGTTTGCGAAGGAATCATGGGCGGCCGATGTACGAGCTCAATCTTCAGTTGCGGGCGCAGCGCACCTGCCACATCATGAAAATGTGCGTCGTACGATACCCACAGACAATAGTAACGGCTGCTGTCCCTACAAGTTGGATTGCCATCTTCTGCAACCCAATGGAAACCTAGCCCGGACAAGGCTCTCTCGACCTCTGCGTGTAGCGTCTTCAGCCGGCCACGATCCCCCAAATCCTTGGCAAAAGCGTAGCCTTCAGGTGGGGAGAGCAATTCGATTTTGATGTCAATGTCCTCAGACATCCTTTCGATCAGGCCATAAGCCTTCGAAAGACAGGTACCGCCCGCGAAAACCATTCGCGTAGCGACATTGACCTCTGCTGGCTTGGTGTCGCCCTTTTTTCGATTCAGTTGCCTGGCGACATGCGTGACTTGGATTTGCGAAAGGGCATGAAGGGCATCAGTGATGTGCTGATCTTTCTCTGCGACAGCGGCTGGCATGCTTTTCAGAATGCCAGCCGTCGACGCATCTTCAATACTAACCCGCAGCTGCTCTGAAAGAGTTTTCATAGACTACCGTGTTGTTCCCCACCATCACTTTACGGGAAATACGTCGGCGGCCAGTATTGACGACCGTCCCCATAGGGACCTGAGTCGACTTGCCGCTGTTGTACTCGGCAACAAGAGTACTGGGTGCAATTGAAATATTCAGCTTGCGGAATAACTCCGCAACAATCATTTCCAACGTGCCAGCAGGCGTTGGCTTGCCTGTGTACTGGTTGATGCGAGTTTTCGCGAACGCGCCCTTGCTGACACGCACAAGCATACCGTTCGCAACAAACCGGGCCAGAACACGACCGACTTGCGAATCGCTCCCCATGCCTGAGAACTCCGAACGCAACACAACCAGGCCTGCACGCTGCTTGATTGAACGACTCATGCGGTCTTCGAGTTTCATGTACCAGCTCCTAAAGCAAGCTATTGACCTCAAGGTCACTATAGGTCCTAACCGCAGATTTGGCCAATGAAAACGGGCCTCTTACCCGACAAAACCTGCGCATCCATACGCGAAATTCTAATGCAAAAAAGTGATGGCGTAGACGTTTGTTCGTCGGCAATTCGCCGTCGCAAAGCAAGGCTATGCCCCGCCATCTGACCCACGCAGCGTTCGCACTGCCGTCTACCCCAGCGAAGGAACAGATCCAGGTTGGCAGTGTGTACGCCTGCATCGAATGCCAGCGGATGCGCGCATCTTTGAAATGCTGATTGGTCAGGCCGAGAGCCGCCAACGACATGAAAAACCGCTTGAGGACAACATCGCGGCAACGCCCTACCGCTGCCGTCTGCCTTGCCGCACACTACCCGCTCACCAGCAGCAGGATGGAATTGACCGATGCGAGTGACCGCAGACAACCGGGCGCCTGAAATTCAAAGGCTTGAGCACCTGCTGGAAGGGATGAACTACTCCGTCTGGATCGGTGCTTATGGGCCCTTCGACTCTGGCCGCTCACTCGAGGAACAGCTACGCCACTCAGTCAGCAACCGCAGTGTTGTGGGCAGAGAGACGCCCGTGTCTGGCAGTGATGTACGCAGCGAGGTGCTGGAGCAACTGCTCCACCCAGGAGATGGCGGCTATGGGCCGATAGACCTACCCGCTAAGCGCTCGGAGATCATCCGTTTGGCCGAAGAGCTGCTCAGTCTTGTGCGCCTGGACCAGGCCAACGCCATCAACGCGTTCTGGCTTGCCGAAGGCCACCCGGCTTACTCGGTGTGGTGGGATTTCGCTTTCGACATTCATGCCGACGGGCAGCGATGGATCCTCATGGGCAGTGCCAGTGACTGAGGAGCGGAAAGCCTGGCTCCCCGTTTTGATTACGGCCTCACTTCTGCCGGCAAACACAGCAGCGTCCGACAGACCCGACAGAGCAATTCCTACACCATCTAGGCACAAGGATTCATAGCCGCCGTCCATGCCGCCTACAGGCATGTCACGCCGGAAATAACCTGTTGCAGAGCCTGCTTTGACAGCCTACAGCCGGGTTATCCATTGTGCGGGGGCATACTGCTGACCTTGTCAGCAACATGCACAGTAGCTTGGGATCTGAAGGGCTACGATGCGCCATTGCGCATGATCCACCCCACAGGTCGCCAAGCTTCCCACTGCTGCGACCAATCGACTGCCATTGCGGTCGGTGGAAGCACGCTGTTCTTGATGTTTCCCCATACGGGCCTCGCCCGTATGGGCAGGCTCTCCGAATGAAATCTGGAGGTCTAATGAAACTGGGAAGGAATCTATACAAGACGCTGGTCGCATCCAACGTCTCGGAACAAAACGCGACATCCATCACCGATGCGCTGGAGAACGTGATGACTACAGCTCTTGCTAGCAAAACTGACCTGTCGGAGGCTCGTAACGAGCTGAAGGCTGAAATCACAGGTGTGCGTACTGAGCTGAAAGCTGAGATCGCTGGTGTGCGTGACGAGCTGAAAGCTGAGATCGCAGGCGTGCGTACTGAGCTCAAAGCTGACATCGCTGGTGTGCGTGACGAGTTGAAAGCTGAGATCGCAGGCGTGCGTCATGACTTGCATGAACTCAGATTGGACATGACGAAGCTTGAAGCGAACATGACGACATTCCGCACCGAAATCCGGGCCGATATGTCAGAAATTCGCCACACGATGGAGGTCAACGGAGAAAGGCACAGTAAAGAGCTTGCCAAGCAGGAGAACAAACTGACCTTACGGTTTGGGACGATGTTAGTTGGCGGTTTGAGCTTGTTGTTCGCTGCGTTGAAATACCTCTAGCAGCCTCTGCTGTCACCACCCACGCGGGGAACACTCCCCGCCGGGCGAAGTGTTCTCCGCATTCGGGAGTGTCAGATTTTTTGTGTTCGGGCCGGTAACGGCCTGCCGTCAGGCAGGCCCTGATTTCACCAGGTCGGCCTGATGAACCGATCTCCGTACAAAATCGCAAATTGATTCATCGCATTTTTCCAATCATGCGCCGCTGAGCCCCAATTTGCTGTGATGTTGCGCAGCCCCAGCCAGATTAATTTGGTCGCCGCATCGTCGTGCGGGAAGTGACCACGAGTCTTGATGATCTTGCGTAGCTGGGCGTTGATGCTCTCGATGGCATTGGTGGTATAGATCACCTTCCGGATAGCAGGCGGGAAAACAAAGAATGGGATCACACGATCCCATGCCCTTCGCCAGGCAGCCACCACCGTTGGATATTGCTTGCCCCAAGGTCCGCGTTCAAACTCATCCAGTGCCTGCTCGGCCGCTTGGTCGTTGATGGCCTGATAGATCGGCTTTAGGGCCTTGGCCAGTGCTCGACGTTTGTCCCAGGCCGCGTAATCAAGGCTGTTGCGGATCAAATGCACGATGCATGTCTGCAATGTCGTTTCCGGGAACACCGCGCTGAGCGCTTCTGGTATGCCTTTAAGACCGTCGGTCACGGCAATCAGCACATCCTCGACGCCACGGGTCTTGAGGTCGTTGAACACCTTCATCCAGAACTTCGCGCCTTCGGTGTTTTCGATCCAGATGCCCAGGATATCGCGCGTACCATCAGGCAAAACGCCCAGCGCCAAGTAGATCGCCTTGTTACGAACCAAGCCTTCTTCACGGATTTTGACGCGCAGCGCATCAAAGAAAATGACCGGATACATCGGTTCCAAAGGGCGTTGTTGCCAGGCACCAATTTCCTCCATGACCTCATCGGTCACAGAGCTGATGAAGTCATGCGAAACGTCCGTCCCGTATTGCTCGGAAAGAAAAGCCCGGATCTCTCTAACCGTCATTCCGCGGGCGTACATGGCAATGATCTTGTCGTCGAAACCGGTATAACGGCGCTCATGCTTGGGGATCAGAATGGGCGAGAAACTGCCGTCACGGTCTCGTGGGATATCCAGGCGTAGCGGGCCATCGCCTGTCAGCACGGTCTTGCCACTCTTGCCATTGCGCTGGTTGGTCTCATCCTCAGGGCGCTGCGCGCCCGGAGGATAGCCCAGGTGATGCCCCAGCTCGGCGTTCAAGGCTCGCTCGATCAGTGCCTTCTTGAAAGCCGCAGAGGCCTCTTCGATGGCCTCTGCGGTCATCAACGGGGTGGCGGAAAACCGTTCAAGAAGCTCTTTCGGAACTGTCGGTAACGCTCGAAGCGGTTTCTTTTTGGTTGGCATACATGCACCTCTTACTCATGGTATGCCCGAACACAAAATTTCTGACAGTCTCCCGCATTCTGTTTCACACGGAGCATCGCGAAGCCCTGCTGCTGTACCTTCGAGCGTTGATCGCTCCTCTTTGACTGCGTCGGCCCTGGGCTGACTTGCTGATCTGAACGTCGGCCTGCTGTTGGGGTTCGTTGTTTATCGGCTTTCACTTCATGGGCGTGCTGCAGGTTGGCACGCCCACCCGCTACTCACTGCCCTGTCCCTGTTTTGGTGTGGCGGATACCTCCTCTGATGCTCGGCTGCAACGGCTGTTGATCGTTGTCGTGCGGCTTGATGTTCGGCGGCGTGCTCGAGGAGGCCATTTCGCTGTGCGTCTCGCGCTTCTACGAGCTGCATGCGTACCACTCCCAGGAAAACCACGATGAGGGACGATCCTAAACCGTATTTCGTCCACCTCAATACTGGATCACCTAGCATTTTCAATGCATTTCCCTCTGGAAGAACACCTCTGCGAAGGCGCACATGTTTGCCGCTCAAAACAGCTTTCCAATTTCCCTGCATAGGAATAATGTAGCTCTATCTACATTTTATCGAGCTATCGCTACATGACTGATTGGTTAGCTCTGATTCTGGGATTACCGACCGCGAACGCAACAGAGCGCATGCGTGCTTGGCGCGCCCTGAAAGCTTCGGGAGCTGCGGTTTTGCGTGATGGTGCCTATCTGCTGCCGAATATCGATGCCTGCCGTGAGGCGCTGGCTGCGGTTGAGCGTGACATTCTGGCCATCAATGGAACGGCCTATGTCTTGCCAGTCGTGGATCCAAGCGGTGAACGCTTTATCGAGTTGTTCGACCGCAGTGAGGACTACAGCAAACTGCGCATTGAGATCGAGGATTGCCGCGAACAGCTCACGACCGAGAATGCGTTGTCCACCACCAAGCAGATACGCAAGCTGCGCAAAGGCTACGAACAGCTGAGCAGCATCGATTACTTTCCAGGCGAACCGAAGCGACAAATCAACATGGCTTTACAGGAGTTGGAGACAGCGGTCAGCCGAGCCCTGTCTACCCATGAGCCACACAGCCGCAACCAAGCCATAACCGTACTCAACCGTAGCGACTACCAGGGACGTGTCTGGGCCACCCGCAAGCGTCCTTGGGTTGACCGCCTGGCTTGTGCCTGGCTGATCCGCCGGTTTATCGACCCGCAGGCGCAGATCCTCTGGCTGGAGCATCCCCAGGACTGCCCAACCGATGCCCTGGGCTTCGACTTCGATGAAGCGACCTTCAGCCATGTCGGCAACCGCGTGAGTTTCGAAACCCTGCAAGCCAGCTTTGAACTTCAAGAGCCGGGCCTGAACCGTATCGCGGCCTTGGTGCACTACCTGGATATCGGCGGTGTTCAGCCCGTGGAGGCTGCCGGGATCGAGCGGGTGCTGGCCGGGCTGCGCGAAACCATTATCCACGACGACCACCTCCTGGCTGCTGCGAGTGCCATCTTCGACGGCCTGCTCGCCGGCTTTGTAAAAGAGGAACACCCCAATGAATAAGGCTTTGCCACCAGCGGTTGAAGAGGAACTGTCGAGGCCGGTCGCGATCAGTTTTCGTGAGGCGTTCTGGTTCTGGTTGAAGCTCGGCTTCATCAGCTTTGGCGGGCCTGCGGGACAAATCTCGATCATGCATCAGGAACTGGTCGAGCGGCGGCGCTGGATCTCCGAACGCAGGTTCCTGCATGCCCTCAACTACTGCATGTTGCTGCCCGGGCCGGAGGCTCAGCAACTGGCGACCTACATCGGCTGGCTGATGCATCGAACCTGGGGCGGGGTGATCGCCGGCGCGCTATTCGTCTTGCCGTCGCTGTTCATCCTGATCGCCTTGTCCTGGCTGTACATCGCCTTTGGCGACGTGCCGGTGGTGGCTGGACTGTTCTACGGCATCAAGCCCGCGGTGACCGCCATCGTGGTGCAGGCGGCGCATCGGATCGGCTCCCGGGCGTTGAAGAACAATTGGCTATGGGCGATAGCCGCAGCGTCATTCGCCGCGATCTTCGCGTTCAATGTGCCTTTCCCGTTGATCGTACTGGTTGCCGCATTGCTCGGTTATGCCGGCGGGCGCTTTGCCCCCGAGAAGTTCAGAGCCGGGGGGCATGGCGCCGCCAAGAAGTCCTTCGGCCCAGCCCTGATCGATGACAACACTCCGCCCCCCGAGCATGCCCGATTCAGCTGGTTGAAACTGGCAGCGCTGGCACTGATTGGCGCCGCACTATGGGCATTGCCAATGGGGATTCTGACCGCACTCTTTGGCTGGGAAGGCACCTTAACCCAGATGGGCTGGTTCTTTACCAAGGCCGCTTTGCTGACTTTCGGTGGAGCCTATGCGGTGCTGCCGTACGTCTACCAGGGCGCGGTCGGTCATTACAGCTGGCTGACACCGACCCAGATGATCGACGGCCTGGCCCTGGGGGAAACCACTCCCGGGCCGTTGATCATGGTAGTGGCCTTCGTCGGTTTTGTCGGGGCCTATGTCTTGCAAGTGTTCGGAGCCGATCATGTGTTTCTGGCAGGGGCGGTGGCAGCGTCCCTGGTGACCTGGTTTACCTTCTTGCCCTCGTTCCTGTTCATCCTCGCTGGCGGCCCGCTGGTCGAGGCAACCCACAACGAACTCAAGTTCACCGCGCCGCTCACCGGGATTACCGCGGCGGTGGTCGGGGTGATTCTCAACCTGGCGTGTTTCTTCGGCTATCACGTGCTGTGGCCGAAGGGCTTTGGCGGTGCTCTCGACTGGCCCTCCGCGCTAATCGCCATTGCAGCAGCGATTGCCTTGTTCCGCTTCAAACGTGGCGTCATTGAGGTGCTGATGGCCTGTGCACTCGTCGGTTTGGCGCTGCATCTGCTGCGCTAGAACACGCAAATCGACTTAACAGCCTTTGTCGAGCATCGGGCCCGCCAGCTCAACCAGCCTACAGCGCTAGGCGGGAGGTGTCCCATGGGGTGGATTACCCGTGAACGGCTGAAGATCGACCGCATGGCCTACCCCTGGCTCATCGCGCGTTTCATCGACCTGCAGACGTGTCCAGCGGTGAGGTGCTGCGGATACAAGCAGAGAAAGATGCAGCCCCCTACTCTTCTTGCCTAGAAACAATCAAACCTTGGGCCTCAAGCTCTCTGGCCAGGAACGGGGCACGCCGGCGCAGATAGTCCAGCGAAATATCGCCATCAAAATAGGCCTTGGCGTACTCTTCCCGAACCTTCAGGCAATCATGGTCGTTCAAGTTCAGTCGTTTGATGGTGGCGAGAATGCGCGCCTTGATGCCGGGATCAAGACCCTCACCCGGGATGACCTGGTAGCTGACCAGTTCGAGACGAAACCATCCCTCCTCGACCTCGAATGGATCCAGGACATCCTGATAGTGATTCTTGCGGGCGTTCATCAGCGTGCAGGCCAGACGATAGTTCTGCCACTCATAGACATCGTTCCACGTCTGAGATTTGGGCAGCATGTGGTCCACTGAGCCACCGCCGGTGACACGTTCAATGTAAATGCAGATGTAGGCGCAAAGACGACCGTACGCCTCCATCAGATCCGGCAAAGCCTCGGTCCAAATAGGTGGAAATTTATCGGCCGGAATCTCTTCGCGTGTTTGCGCGACTACCTTTCTGGGCCGGCCCTTGCGTTTCTCCAGCCCCTGCTCGCCTATCAATTCCGCGATAGCGCGCAGTCCTGGCTGCCGGACCTTTTCCTCAAAGCTCTCAGGCTCGTCTGCAGGTTGAACTCGAATCATGCGCCGCCCACCTTCTGCTCGCGGAAATGGCTCCAACGAATCCAGAAGGAGTCAACATCACTCAGACTGCTGCGCAAAGCCGAGTCGATATCACTCAATGTGCGCTTTTGCTCAGCCGTGAGAGGTTGTTTCTGCAGGCTGACCTCGCGCAAGAACTCACGTGCCCGCAGCAACGCCTCCTCAGCGGCGACCGAGCTGGGCTCCTTCAGGTTGAACACCTCGGACGACAACCAGGCGTTCACATCGCCTTTACGCGAATAGGGATAGAGGGATGCCTGCACTTCGGTGCCAACCAGATCAAAGTACCAAATGCAGTCGCGCTCGCGGTCAAACTCAGGCTCTACCGAAGCCAACACAAACGGCGAGTGAGTGGCCGCCAGCAGTTGCACAGGCACATCCCGGTTGCCGGTCAGCGCGTTCATGACATTGAGCAAGGCAGGGACAATGCGGCGCTGCCATTGAGGGTGCAGGTGGCACTCAATTTCATCGATCAGAAAGATGATCTCTCTGGCTGGCTGAACACGATAGCGCTCGCAAGCCAGTTGATGCTCTCGCCATGTCCATACCAGCAGGTAGGCCAACGCGGAGATACGACGCATGCCGGCCGACGCTTGAGTCAGTGGGACATCTTGTCCATAAGGCATGCGCAGAGAAGGAATGTCCCGAACGCTGTCTCCCACGCGCATCGGCTCGCCTGGCTGCATCTTTTCCACGCCGGAGGGTGATAACGCATCGAGCACTTTGACCAGATCATCGAACGCTGGCTTGCCGCCCTCTTGCCATAGCACCCAGTCACTGATCAACCCGTTACACAACTGGGTCTTGCCGTCGCTGGAGCGCAAACCGTTCCAGACCTCATCAGGTGAAAAGTCAAAGCTACGGGGACGGTTCGGTGCCGCGGCCTCTCCCTGATCACCTTTCCAGTAGTTACGAGCGGGGTCCCAGACCGAGAAACTACCGTCGACCCCTGCGTAGATTACAACTCCCGGAATCGCCGGACGGCTCTGCTTGACCGACCATTGCTGGGCCTCATGATCGAAGTCGCTTCTGTAGGCAAAGTCGCCAGTGCTGCCCTCGTAGCAATAAGCGATCGTCGACTGGCTGGCATCCTTTCGCGCAGTGGCCATGCTGTCTCTGTGCCAAGTACGTGTCAGCGACCACCAAGCGATGTCGAGCACAAAGCTCTTGCCCAGGCCATTATCACCGGTGAGGAAGTTGAGGCGCGGTTTGAAGTCAATGGCGAGCGTCTGGGCGGGACCAACGCCTTCAAATGTCAGTTTTTTAAGCATGGGCGGTGTCTCCAGTCATTCGGGCACCGCCCCAATAGGCGCTGTGTGAAGCCCTACGCTACAGGGACGCTTGGTCTCTTGAGCAATGAGTTCGGCCGCCCGGGCCTGAGTGATACCCGATTGCTCAATCAGCCACAGGAGCTTGTCTTTAGGGTGCATGAAAAGCCTCGTAGGCACATGTGCCCATTGTAATGCATCGAGGCGAGCACGCCGAAAGACTCCAAACTTGCACGCGAGGGTAATGTGCAACCGCTCGTGACCTGCCACTGTGACACTGAACCGTGATCTCCCGGTCTGAGCAGAACAGGTTTCTGAGCGACCTGCTCGGCAGTGAACGATTGGCCATTGAGAGGCTTGATCGACCACTGAACGGCAAGTAGTACACATGTACTCTTAATGAGCACATGATCCTTCGCCCTCTTCAACTGCACTGCAGCCCATTGCTGATACGCCCACCTCGCATCGCAGCCGTTCGTATTCGATACCTATTGCACGGCTCTTGGCAAAATCTCATCCCGCAAACCAGTTTTTCGGCTGCACCAGCGTGAAGTGCCGAGGAGGATTTAAGGCTTCTCTTTCAGGAGTCTCGACATGCTTCAGCCTTACTATCACCGCATACTACTTATGGCTTTCGCTAACGTTCTAACGAAGCAGAGCCCGTCGCCAACAGCCAATGTCAGATCGTTCTACGCCCTCCTCCTGCGTGCTGCGTTGGAAGCACTCGGCCCCTCGTCTCGTCACCGCGGACAACCACTGGCTACTGAGTATTGCAACGTTTCTGCACGGTGCGTGCGTGCACGGGCGGTGAAGCCATGAACCTGACCACACGCAAATACCTCAGGGTCCTGGGGCTGGTTGTCGTCGTGCCGTTGGTGGGGGCTCTGCTGAGCCTGCTCATCGCAAGCCTTGTGGCGATCGGCGGAGTTTCCTTCATGCGCTTCGCGGCCTGGCAGGAGTGGCAGGTCCACAACTACTGGTCCT
The DNA here is from genome assembly GCF_014268755.2 of Pseudomonas vanderleydeniana. Classification (NCBI taxonomy): domain Bacteria; kingdom Pseudomonadati; phylum Pseudomonadota; class Gammaproteobacteria; order Pseudomonadales; family Pseudomonadaceae; genus Pseudomonas; species Pseudomonas vanderleydeniana. Next base: position 4,633,962 of record NZ_CP077093.1, read on the forward strand.
TCCTGGCTGCCCGGCTCATCTTGTTTGGCCTCGCGGCCTGGGCATGGGTGTGGTTCCGCCGCCGGACGCTTCAGGTTCAGCCGGCCACTCTCCAACGTCTGAAAAGAGCTGAACTGACCTCACTCGCCGGCATCCTGCTGATTGAGTTGATGCGAGTTCTGGCCCTGTGGGAGGAGTTGGTATGACGCTCTATACCAACGACTACCTGGAGTTCTACCTGACCCTGGTGGGATGGCTGGTCAGCAATGGGATCTGGAATGCGCTGATGGACTCAGGGTTCTTCGCCCTGCCCTTTCTGGTCATCATGCTGCAGGAGTGGTTCGGGGCACGGGAGGACGGAGGTGGCGCGGATGCGGTACTGGCAGCCTGCGCCCGCATCGAACATCGCTTGTGGTTGGCGGCGGCGGTGATCATGTTCGCCGGCGTGCCCTTCATCACCATTAGCCTGAATACTCTGCAGTTCGACAAGAGCCGCTCGCAGCAGTGCCAGTACCTACAGCCCTTGCCCCAGAACACAGGATGGGGCAAGACCTTCACGACCCTGAACGACCAGAGCGCCAAGGTGCCCATCTGGTGGTTCTTCGTGCACTCGGTGTCCAAGGCAGTCAGTGGTGCAGCCGTGGCTGCCATCCCGTGTGGAACCGATCTGCGGCAGATGCGGATGGAGGTGAACAATTCCCGGCTGAAGAGCCCGCTGCTGGCCCAGGAGGTCGCGGACTTCACCAATGACTGCTATGGCTACTCTCGGGCCAAGCTGTTCATGATGCAGCCCAAACTGACAGAGGAGCAGACCCACGACACCAACTGGATTGGCTCCAAGTATTTCTTGCAGCAGAAAGGTTTCTACGACACCTATCACTCCAAGACCCCGCGAGCAGAGTGGCCCTACGACCCGAAGCGGGACGCGGGCCTGGCCCAGGTGAAAGACGGCGGTGGCTACCCGACGTGCAATCAGTGGTGGACTGAAGAAAAACAGGGGTTGAGGGTGCGAGTGCTTGCCGAGATGGATAAATCCTTGGTGGAGCGCTTCGTGAAGTGGGCTACTTTTTCCAACCGGGAAAAAGTGAACGACGCGCTGATTCGCCAACTGGTGTCACCGAGGAATCAGCAAGTCACCCAGGGGCAGGTCTATACCGACTATGGGGGACGGGTCGGCCCTTCGGTTCCTGATTTTGCGGCGCGGGTGACGGGGGCGGTCGGGACGACCATGGGGACGCTGACCAACATGCCGGCCATGGACGTGGTGCGCCAGGCGCTGCCGATGGTGATGGCGTTCCTGAAGATGGCGCTGGTGATCTGCATTCCGCTGGTACTGGTCCTGGGCAGCTACGACCTGAAGGCGCTGGTCACTATCTCGGTGGTGCAGTTCGCACTGATCTTCGTGGATTTCTGGTTTCAGCTGGCGCGCTGGCTCGACAGCACCATCTTCGATGCCCTGTACGGGTCCGGTTCGCCGCATGCGAACCTGAACCCGTTGATGGGGTTGAACAATGAGCAGGCTGACCTTCTGCTGGGGATTGTGATGGGAGCGATGTTCATCGTTCTTCCATCGTTTTGGATGTCAGCATTAACATGGGTGGGAATGCGTTCAGGTCAAACTATAAGGGGCTTAACAGATGGAACTAGCAGTCCTCATCAGCTCGGAGGGCAAGGGAAAAACATTCTGCAAAATGCCATCCAAAAAACACTCAGCAAGAGCAATAGAACATAATTCTAATCAAATTTATGGAACGCTGGATCATTAATATTCTCAGGGGAATAGGGATCCGGAAATAACTGTTCCCCATCCATCCAAATAACCTCCCCTGACTCCTTTTCTGTTTCGGAACTACTAAGCAATATCTCTTTACACAGAATAAACCCAATAACCGTAACGACGACCCCAAACGCTACACATAAAAACGCGCCAACCAAGGACAGCCGCACCAACCCACTCAGCAAGCTCGCCAACGTGGCGGGCATGCCCTTCTCCATCGTCCACCGCAGCATCGATGCCTCAAACCTGCGGTAGCGGGCTGAGAGCCAGCCAAAGACGAAGCCAATGCGGTAGGTAAGTCTTTTTTTCTTTGCTTCAGTAGCCATGCCTCTGACCTCGTGCTTGAGATTTCTCTCGCCGTACAACTTGTCGGTACGACGCTCAATTGAGCTTGGCAGAGGGTCTGAATGGGGGCTTGTAGGAATATTCCCAAATAACAACAGATTCGGCGGTAACAACGAGGAATGCGTGGCTCTTTTAGAAAATTGAAAGATGCATCTCTTTCACTTGAGTGAAATTTCCGAGACAATTCCAAGTGCTTGTTTTGCGCCCAATCTCGCCGCTAGTCTTCGGCCCGTCACTGTTCATCAGTGATCGGGTTTAGCAGCCTGCTCTGCACTTAGATTGCGCAAAACGCCACCTCAAGAGGTTCCTTTCGAGCCTCAGCTTTATGGTGGTCGTGCGTGGGGCGTCTTCGGGCGCGCCGGTTTCCAAGTGCACCGGTCTGCTAACCCGCGTACGGCTGCCACCTCTCGTTTAGCAGCGATGGTGACAGCCTCCATCAAGCACTTGGAATTATCAAATCATGTTCAAACCAACTCCCAATCCGCCAGCAAAGCCCAAGCTGGCAAGCATCGATTCCCGCATTGCCGACCGGGCATTGGCCCACCACAACCTCGGACCGGATGCGAGTGCAGAGCCCACTCCTCCGTCCACTGCATCACCACCCTGCCACGCGCCTGTAATGGTCGCCCAGGAAGAAACCCTGCTCGACATCCACTCGATCCTGCAGTCGGCCGCGGCCACAGCCTACGAGAACGCCGACAACCAGACCGGGCCCAATCGCAAGGTAGCGATGGGTGTGGTGCACCTGATCGAACTGGCGCAGTTGAGGATGGACAGGATCCTGAGTAGCCAGCCCGAAGTAGCCAACGACTGATCAAAACACACCAACCGGGCGGGCGGGAGGCACAGCTTTCCGCTTCGTCTGTTGAAATCAGAACTTTCTTACCGTCGTAGACGTTCCTAAATCGCATCCCAGCCGATACATCAAACAACAGAGCAGAGCATACTGGTCTCCATCTTAAGTGGATGGTAAGCTCAAGACCGTAAGTTTTTAGAACAGGGAAAACGTATGAGGTATGCTGCTGCACCCGAACACATCTGCGTGTATCGAGATGAATACCTCACTGGGACTATGGAGTTCTTCGAACAGATTGAACAAGCAATAAGGGTTCGCGAACATATCACAGTTGATTTCTCTAATTGCATATCAATCAATGCCGCTGCGGCAGTAATGACATTTGCCAAAATAACAAGATATCAGCTAATCGCTGATGCAACCAAAATGGAGCTGGGCCATCAAGCTCTAAAAATAAGACCGCCTAAAGATAAAAATATTAGAGCTTTTTTCCGAAAAACAGGGTTTCACGATGCCATTCGCCCTGGTGGCCAAGCTAAACTCGCACGTTTGTGGGAAGATGTGGACAACCCCTTTAAAACTTCAAATTCAGTTGAGCCAGACATTCGAGCGCTTATACGACACCTTAAGAGTCGACTGGGAAAAGTTCCAGGCAAGTTAATGTCAGCTCTCAGCGAAGGCTACTTAAATATCAACCACCACGCATATGAAGCGAATTTAATTGATGAGCTTTTTGGAAGATGGTGGCAATACACCACCTCTCTTAGACCTAACGGAACCTTCAGCGTTGTACTATATGACTCGGGCATAGGCATACCCCAAAGCCTTGAGCAAAAAGTTTTGAGAGACATCGGCTGGTGCACTGACAACTCAGTCATTGAATATGCCATGGAAAAAGGCAACACAAGGTATCCAGACAATTTTGGAAGAGGAAATGGATTCAGCAACATTAAGCAACCTGTTGACATCAACAAAAAAGCGAAACATTTATTCATCGCCAGCGGAAAAGGTAGCGTGACATACAAGGATCAGAAAATCATAAAGTCTGATTTCCACCCAAACTATAAATTTGGTGGTACACTGATAGAGTGGTGTTTTGACGGAGAAATGGCATGAGCAATGCAAGAGAAAAAGATATTATTGTAGGAGATTTTTCAAAAACGCCCTACGGCAGGTATGAGAAGGATGGCAAATCCAATGCATCGGCATTTAGAGATACCGTGCTTGCTAATGCCTTTAAAAACCCTGAAATAGATAGAGTCAACGTATATCTCGACACGGTTGAAGAGGGATATGAATATGGTTCCTCTTTCCTCGAAGAAGCTTTTGTTGGCTTGGTGCGCAAATGTAACATTGACGCTAACACAGTCAAACGAAAACTCAACATAATTACAGAGCATTACGATTACGTTTTAGAAATCAACGACTATTTGAGCAAAGTTTGATGGCATTAAGAGATTATGCAGACCTCGTCACCATCGTCATTTCGCCAGGGCTCACGATTATTGCCGCCATTATTGGCTGGGCAATTATCATCAAGGACTCACGTTCTTCCGCCCACAGAGCCGAGGCGACTGAACTACTCAACCTCGTGGTGGGCACAACGGTTGATCTAAATCGCAGAGCCGCAAATTTTCTCTTGGATGAGGCGGATAAAAGAGAAAATCATCGGGCTTGGGTTTCATCGGTATCCGTTGACATTGCCTCCCTACGAGCTCGCGCTGCAATTTTGAAAAACATTTACAAAATCGATATCCCAGATGATTTTTTCTTTACACTTCGAAAGTCCTTCACACTGAATGCAGAAGCATTTCACGAGTATGACTCAGACCAAGTATCACAATTAATTAACATCCAAACATCCCAAGTTTCAAAGACACTCGCCACCCTATACAAGCTTTACCCCAGCAAGAAAACCTGGAAATTATTTCAGGCCAAAACCACACCATAACTTATGCTCACAGGGCCATACACTATTCCTCAAGACCCTCTAAACTTGCACCACACCGCTCTCAACTTTCACTCATACTAGACTAGAAAATTCCGGTCATGACTTAGGGCTTTTCCAAGACCAATTTCGCCTGGATAGTAGGCTAGGCTTGTCCAGCGACAATTAAAAAAAGTGAACACTCAAGCCGAACGCTGACTCCAGCCAACTTAAAACCGCTTGCATTTACTCGCCTTTAGAAAAAATAAATTAATCAGCCGAAGCAGGCTCCATCTTCCCTTTTTTGTAAAATCACCGCCCAAAGTTATTAACCGACACCAAAAATAAAAATTAGCCCACGACTAATTATTACTAATCAATGATCCAATTTATTTTACACAGCACAGCTTGCTGCCAAGCCATATTTTAAGCGTGCAAGCACTTAAGCTCACATGGCAGCACAAAATGATTCTACTAAGGCAGGCCAGAGGAAAGACATACATATCCAAGACGGATCGATCAGTCTCTCAAGGAGAATTACGGAGCACCAGTAAGTTGATTGGAATCTCAAACAGCAATATATATTGAGTTCGCCGACTCATTTAGAACGACCCAAACTAGCTTCACTTGAACGTTCATTGAGAATATAGTAAAACTCACAGAGAACTCGGTAATTAGAGAAAAAACTCTTTAGCTCGCCATGAATTTTTCGCGCCCAAGAAATTCGCTCATCAGACGAAATAAAACCCAACGTATCTTCCACACTTTCACGCAAATGAAACACATTATTTCTGTATTTTCTCAAAGCATGATAATGCTCTGCTATTGAACTATTTAAAGCATTACATTCAGGAATCAGATCTCTATATTCCACTGGCCGCCTATCATTAAGCAATAAATACATACTCAAACTTCGATAACCCTCACAGGTGACCGCAAGATACCCCAACCACGAACTCATGTAAATTCTATAGTTAACTTTTTCACTGAAGCTCAGCTTTTTGTGCTTCTTCCGTTTAGCGACGAGCAAATCTAAATTCTTCAACATCAACTCAGCAGAATAAAAATAATGAATATTGAGTGTCAAAACCTCGTCCATGTCCCTATGCGGCAGAGCGTCACAAACATCTGCGACGCCTATAGAATATACGTATTCCATAGACTCTTTAGCGAGCCTACAAAGAACACCACTCAAAGGAATTATCTCATTACTTCTTTCAGATTTTGAAAAACAATCAAAAAATTCATCGTCGTCAGCAAAACCATATGTCTCGTGTCTATCTTTTGCGAAACGTAAAAGCCGCCACGAATCAAAACCTGATATCTCACCAAACCTCCCAAAGTCAAAATCCACGCTACCCTCCGGCAGGTCTACCCTGCATCCAAAACCATGCTTGTAGTAATTGACACCGTCATTCAAGCAGGAAATATTTGAAAGATCAGTAAAAACCCAGTCAGCGGCGGTGCCGGGAAGAGCCACCCCTGATGCTTTCATCAATGTCAATGCTGTCCGAACAGCTTTTTGGTAATCGATTATTAAACTAGTCAGCCGCTTATCCATGGGACCTCGCAATGGGTTGTGAAGAAATAGAGCACCATCGACTCTGAGCGCCAATCACTAAGTTGACTCAATTGACACCACTTCAAAATACCGGAACTTCTTCTTTTTCGCCTCGGCCTTGGCTTCCTGCTCGGCCGTGAAGGTGCTCAGGGTGTTGGCGTCGTAGGTGAGGACCTCGACCTGGCCTTCGAACTCCTTGGTGGCGTGCAAAGTTACCCGCAGTTTCGGAGAGAGCGGTTTGGACATAGGCCGGCGTTTGGGGGCAGCTGTCGGCGCCGAGGCTGGCACGGGTGGTGGGGTTGGGGTGAACTCGATTTCAGGGGCTGGTGCGGGGATCGGTTTGGCGACTGGAGTGGAAGGACCGAAAAGCGCCAGGCGCATTTCTTCCTCGCTCAGTTCTTGGCTCATTGCAGGTGTCTCGAAGATGAAGAGTTTTTTGATGGTTGAGGGGCTGATCAACCCTATCAGGGTCGGTTGTCATTTGCGTTGCTGAAACGAGTGAGGGGCCGCCTCATTTACTTCAAGGCCTGTGGTGTGAGCCGTGAGTTTACCCTCAATGTGCGAGGGCTATCCCTGCTTTCAGGTACATCACCGCTCACAAAGCGATAGGCAACCTTCCGACGAGGCTGGTTTACTATCGTGCTGCCCTGTCCTGGGCATTGCCGAATGGTTTTCCTGCACCTCAACTCAATGGAGCTTCATCGTGAATCGGAATCTACAGAAAACCGGCCTCTACCTGCTGCTGGCCCTGGTCAGCGCCTGTTCGACCGTTGAGACGCGCCGTACTGCCGAGACAGCGCCAGCTCCGGTACCCGCACCGGCACCGGCCCCGTTGCCTCAGGTCACTGGGTCTGCGCCGCAGAACGACAACTGCTCGGTGGGCTGCCCCACCGGCGGCAGCAACGTCACGTTGGTCAGGACCGCCTACACCCTGAACAACGATGCGCAGACCAAGTTTGCCAAGTGGGTGGCATATCGTGTGACCAAGGACACGCCCTACCCCAATCGCCCGCGCAACTGGAAAACTGATCCGGACATTCCTGCTGGCGAGACGCTGGACGATGCTGACTACGATCTGGCGCATGACACGCTGAAGACTGACCGCGGGCATCAGGCCAACCTCGCCTCCATGGCCGGCGTCAGTGACTGGCAGACGCTGAACTACCTGTCCAACATCACCCCGCAAAAGAGCGACCTGAACCAGGGCGCCTGGGCGAGATTGGAAGACAAGGAACGGACGCTGGTGAAGCAGCCAGGGATTGATTCGGTGTACGTGCTGACGGGTACGCTGTACGAGCGGTACATCGGTACCCTTCCCAGCACCACCAAACAGCACACCATTCCCAGTGGCTACTGGAAGATCATCTTCACCAACAGCACGCCGACCGAGGGGACCTTTGCCGCCTTCATCATGGACCAGGACACCCCGCGCGCAGCCAACTTCTGCAACTATCAGGTCACCGTTGAGGAGATCGAGCAGCGGTCCGGATTGAAGGTATGGACGACCTTGCCGGCGGCTGAACAGGCGGCGCTCAAGCCGGTTCATGGACAGTTAGGGAAGGACATCGGCTGCTAATAAAGGCATGGGGCGTGGGCATCCTCACCTTGGCCCTGCTTTGTCTCGGCAACAAGAACCTGTCTTTGAGGCTCGATCAGGCAACGACTCGCTGAGCGTGCAAGAGGACTAGCCAACCCGAGCATATGCCACAGGAAGCCACTAAATTATGTATAGGTTGAACCTAGGCAGGAGTCGTCAGACATGCGTACCGTCTCTATTTTCAAAAATGGCAAGAACCAGGCCGTTCGCCTACCCGCTGACATGGCTTACGATGGCGTGGGTGAGCTTGAAATTTCTCGCGCGGGTGATGTCATCACGCTGCGCCCTGCGCGACCATCCTGGTCGTCTTTCTCTGAAGTCGCAAAAGCTGATGCTGACTTTCTACAAGAGCGCCCAGCGGTCATCGGGGATGAAGGCCGGTTCAATTTGTGACCACCTACATGCTCGATACCTGTATCTGCTCATTCATCATGCGTGAACAGCCGGCGTCGGTGATACAGCGTCTAACGACCGAAGTTGAGCGAGGCAATCGGATTGTCATTTCCGCCATCACCTATGCAGAGATGCGTTATGGGCAGATCGGCCAAAAAGCATCGGCTAAGCATAAGCAGTTGGTCGACGAGTTTGTGAAACGCCTTGATGCGATCTTAGCGTGGGATCAGGACGCAGTGGATGCGACGATAGCGGTGAAATGCAAGCTCACCGAGTCAGGTTCGCCTATTGGGCCCAATGAGACGGCCATCGCTGGGCATGCCATCGCTTCTGGCTGCACGCTGGTGACGAACAACGTGCGCGAATTCAGTCGCGTTGCTGGACTTGATTACGAGGATTGGGTAGCGACCTCCCAAAGCGCAAGGGTGATCAACTGCTCGACGCCATCTTCAAGCCCAAAACATAGGCACGGTAGCGATGTCAGTCGCCCGACAGTGCTATGTCAAACCACAAGCGCCCCGCGAGGTTGAACACCGCCTTATCGAGGCGCTTGGCAGCGATTATCCCGATCTGCTCCCGGATCAGATTTGAAGCGCAGTGATTGAGGGTTTTCAAAAGGAATCTACCCCCATGCTTCACTCCATCCGTGCCGCTCGTCACCGGGCAAAGTTTGGTTCTTCGCCGATCTGCGGGGGGACGTGAGCGTGTTCCATCGCGCTTCCATTCGGCGACGTGAACTTTTAGAACCGGAGCCGAGCGGCTCCTTCCTCATGCCACGCGGCGTGCCTCCAAATACTGAGTCGGCGTTTCACCGAGCACGCGACGAAACGCGGATGAGAACGCGCTAGGACTAGCGTAGCCCAAGTCCAGTGCGACCCGGGTCACGGGTTGGCCTCCACTCAAACGCTCGATGGCCGTGAGCAGGCAGACCTGCTGGCGCCACTCGGCAAAACTCACGCCGGTCTGCGCGCGGAAAAGCCGGGTAAAGGTTCGCCTGCTCATTCCGACTTCGGCGGCCATCATGTCGAGCCCAACGGTAATCGACGGCGCATGAAACAGCCGCCGGCATGCGCGTGCGAGACGGGTGTCGCTCGGCAACGGTGCATGAAGTGACAGACGCGGCATTGACGCTATCTCCGCGACAAGCAGATTCATTAACTTGCCGGCACGTCCATCAACGTCATACATGGCCGGCAAATCGATGGCCTGCTCGAGCAAATGCTTGAGAAGTGCCGAAACACCGTAGACGCAACAATGGACCGGCAGTTGCTCGGCCTTCGCTTCTTCCAGTGACACGAAAGCGTTGAGCATAGTTACTGGCCCGCTCATCGTCATTTCGTGAGAAATACCGGCAGGTACCCAGCAAGCTCGCTGTGGCGGAACGAGCCAGCGCCCTTCGGGAGTCGCCACGCTGATCGTACCGCGAGAGGCAAACGCGAACTGACCGCGTCGATGCGCGTGTACTGGAAACGATGAACCAGCGTCGTAATCGTTCGCTGTCACGACCACGCTGCGCGGGATGTCTTCGAAGGGATCGAGCAAGGTATTTCGCATGGCCCAAATTCTACAGCTAATGGCCCGTTACTGAAAGCGGGCCTATACCGGTCAGCTTACGATCCACAGCATCTGTCGCGTGACCGAGCAATGCTGTCCGCGGAAAGTTCGCGTCGCGCGGAATGAAGACCACATCCCATTCACATCGGAGTCAATATGACTAATACATTTCACCGCGTGGGGAACGGCCCTCACCCCGTCCTCGTTCTTCACGGCTGGTTCGGTGACGCGCATTCGTTCGAACAGATTGAGCCCTGGTTGAATGGCCGCGCGTTCAGTTACGTATTCATGGACTATCGCGGCTACGGGGGCATGCAGAAGACGCGCGGAACGTACACGATCGATGAGATCGCATCCGACGCGCTAGCGCTTGCTGATACGCTCGGATTTCACGATTTCAGCCTGATTGGTCATTCGATGGGGGGCATGGCGATTGAGCGGATTGCGACACGTGCCCCCGATCGGGTGCGGGGACTGGTGGCGGTTGCACCTGTTCCTTGCGGCGGCATTTCGTACGATGTCGAGACGCGGCGCTTTCTCGAAGATGCCGCCGAGCACGTAGGCAATCGCAGAACCATCATCGATCGCAGCACCGGCGGACGGTTGCCCTCGTCCTGGGTCGAATGGAAAACGGAGTATTCAGTAACGCATTCCTCTCAGGAAGCGTTCGCTGCGTATTTCCATGCATGGGCAGATACCGATTTCAGCGACGAGATTGTCGGATGGCCTCCGGTGAAGGTGCTGGTGGGGGAACACGATCCAACATTCAATGCGGGGTTGATGGCCAAAACCTACCTTCGCCGATATCCCTATGCGACTGTTGAGATCCTGAAGAACGCCGGCCATTATCCGATGAACGAAACGCCGCTCGCACTCGCCATCGCTATTGAGTCGTACCTTGCCGACACCACCACGGTCGTAAATACCCACCTCGCGGCCGCTCGGTGATCGTGGTAAGGGACTGAGAGATCAATGTTGAAGCAACAGAGCCTGTTAATTGATGTTGGAGGTTGGGATGGCTATCGGTATCGGGAAAGTTGGGAGGAAATGCGAACGGCCAACGCTTTCGCATAATCCGGCTGGAACCGAACGTTCGCCATCGCAGGTACTGCAGTGCCTGTGGGCGCCATGCTAGCGCTATACATGATAGAACCGAGCGGAGGATTCGCGACCTACCAGTCTTTCAACCTCCGGTCGAGCTGATCGCATCTCGAGTGCGACTCGCATGTCGTCGGTGGGCCCTGAGCTCGAAGAGCGGGACTGGCTCGCCCCTTACGCTCGGGTCACAAGGCGGCTGACTGCGAGCGTGGACATGAATACCGCCTTCGATCTGGAGGTCCATACCCACGGCCCGCAAGCAGAAATGGTTTACGACCTATTCCACGGGGTAGCCAAGTCTGGACGGCAAGTCATTGACCGCGTGCGGGTGAATGACGCCAATCGACTGCGCGGCGACCGGTCGGCTCGCAAAGTAGTCAAATCCTCGCGTTGGTTGTTATTGCGCAATCGGGAGAACGTGACGCGAGAGGTCTACAAAATCCGGCTCGAAAAGGTCTTGGAGGCCAATCAAGCTCTGATGACGGTCTATGTGCTCAAGGACACCCCCCAAGGCACTGTAGGACTACCGTCATCCGGGTTACGCCTAGCGCTTCTGGCAAGACTGGTACGAGCGGGCGATGAGCAGCGGGATCACGCCGCTCAGCCAATTCGCCCTACGACTGAAGCCTTACCTTCCGGGCATCCTGGCACACACTCGTTGGCCCTTGGGTACTAATTTGGTCGAAAGTGTCAACAACCAGATCAAGGTAGCCACAACGACCTGGTCACTCGAAATTGATTGATGTGTACTTAAAATCCACTATAGACTTTCAGTACACAAACTTCGAGCCACCCCATGCCGACAACAACCCGCTTCGTGCTGCCGACCCTCACCCCCGGAAGCACCCATACGCTGATCAAGCACAGCTTCGGCCTCACGAATGCTTCGCGCAGTGCCTACCTGCAGGCGGCGACGCACGCCGACGAGCACCCAGGCCTGCTGGTGCTCCAGCACCTGATGGACGCACTGCTTGTGCTGGAGTCCCAGGGCAAGCTACTCGGTCGTATCGACGTGGTGCCCTATGCCAACCCCATCGGCTTCGGCCAGCAAGTCTTTGGGCAATTGGCCGGTCGCTACGACCTGGCCACCGGAGAGAACTTCAACCGCAATTTCCCGGACCTCACCAAAGTCCTGATACAGGGCCTGGAAAACGCGCCTGTGCCGTTCAATGACACCCGCGCCATCAAGGATCGTTTTGCTCGAGCACTGGCCGCTATCCACCCCGTCGACCCGCTGGGCGCCGGCAAGCACTGGCTGCTGACCCAGGCTCTGGAACACGACATCCTGTTGGATCTGCACTGCGATACCTCGAGCATCCTGCACATCTACGCCAACCTCAATCAACGCGAGCGCGCGCTGAACTTTGCCGCCGCTACCGGCACGCGGGCGGTATTCCTGGAAGACGAGGCCGGTGGATTGCCCATGGACGAAGCCTATGCCAAAGCGTGGAAGCCCTTCCTCGACCAACAACTGATCACCCCACAGCAGTTGGGCTTCTCCGCCACTCTGGAGCTTCGAGGCCAGTCCGATGTGGACGATGAACTGGCCGCCGAAGATGCCCGGGGCATTCTGCGATTTCTCCAACACGAGGGACTCATTGAAGGCGAGGAACCGGTGCTGGATGCAGCGTCGGTCATGGTTTACCCGCTCGAAGGCGTCTGTCACCTCAAGTCCCCAGCCGCCGGCATCGTGGCCTGGAAGAAAGCGCTCGGGGAAAGCGTGACACGAGGTGAGACCATCGCCGAAATCGTCCCCCTCGATCTCCAGCCAGGCGCCCCTCGTACGCCGGTCATCAGCCAGGTCACTGGCCTGCTGGTGGCACGGCATCACACCAAGCTCACTCGGACTGGGCAGAAGATCGGCATGCTCGCCGGCCAGGACCCTCTACCCGACCGCCAGAGCGGCAAGCTCATGGGTCTGTAAACCGGCCCATCGAGTGCTTCCGCCGTCCCCTCACTCACAACAATCACAACAACGAGGTAGCGTTCATGAGTAAGAAACATCTTTTGGCATTGGCGCTGATGATCGGCGCCGCCGGCGCACAAGCGGCCGACAACGGCTTGCGCATTGGTATCGAGGCCGCCTACCCACCGTTCGCCTACAAGCAGGCGAACGGTGAGCTGGCAGGCTTTGACTACGACATCGGCAACGCGCTGTGCAAGCAGATGGAAGTCAAATGCATCTGGGTGGAGCAGGAATATGACGGCCTCATACCGTCGCTCAAAGTGCGCAAGGTCGATGCAATCCTGGCCTCCCTCACCATCACCGAAGACCGCAAAAAGTCTGTCGATTTCACCGACCGCTACTACCGTAGTGCCGCACGGCTGGTCATGAAACAAGACCTCCAGTTAGGCAGCGACCTCAGCGGCCTCGCCGGCAAACGCATCGGCGTACAACGCGCCAGCATTCACGACCGTTACGCCACCCAGGTGCTGGAACCCAAAGGGGCCGTGGTGGTGCGCTACACCTCACAAAACGAGGTGTACCTGGACCTTCAGGCACAGAGACTCGATGGCACGCTGGCCGACGACGTCATTCTCGATCAGACCTTCCTCAAGAAGCCCATTGGCAAGGGCTTCGCCTTCAGTGGTCCGGCCTTCAACGACCCGGCCTATTTCGGCGACGGTGTCGCGATCGCCGTGCGCAAGGGTGACCAGCCACTGGCCGAGCGGTTCAACCGGGCGATCGCTGAAATCCGGGCCAACGGCACCTACCAGCAAATCAACAGCAAGTACTTCGATTTCAACGTCTACGGCGAATGACCCTCAACGGCTGCATCACCGGATGCAGCCGTTGTCCCCTGCAGCCCATTACCCGGATGTCAGCCATGCGCAATACCTCGATATCTCCGCTCATTCTCGACGATGAACGTGTTCGTACCCTCAGCCAGCACCTGGACGTACGTCAGGCGATGCATAACCTGTTTCGCGCCCTGGCGACCGGCCGTGCGATTCAACCCGAGCAGCAACAGGTAGGGCTGGCCAACAATGCGGACTTCATCAATTACCTGGGTGCCCTCAATGACGAATACGTCTACGGGGTGAAAACATCCCCCTACATCCCCACGGCGGATCGTCCTATCGTCACCGCCTGGACGCTGTTGATGTCGCTTCGAACCGGACAGCCCTTGTTGCTGACGGACGCGACCTACCTGACGGCCCTGCGTACCGCTGCCACCACGGCCGTCGCGGTTGAACACCTGGCTCCCGCCTCGGCCAAGCATCTGGTCATCATTGGCAGCGGAAGGCTGGCCGTGGAGCACCTGCGAGCCACCCTGGACCTGCGAGCCTGGGAGCGCATTTCGATCCACTCTCCCAACCTCGGCTCCATGCCGCCAGAACACCGCCAAGCCATTTGTAACCTGAGCGCCACCGTGGAACTGCACGAGGACAAATCAGCCGCCTTGAAGGAGGCCGATGTGGTCATGCTGTGCACCTCTTCAGCCAACCCGGTACTGAAACTGGAACAGCTGGACCGTCCCGCTCTGATTACCTCCATCAGCACCAATGCCTACCGTGCCCACGAGATAGCCCCACTGGTGCTCTCAGAGATGGATGTGTACTGCGACTACCGGCAAACCACCCCTGCCATCGCGGGCGAAATGGTTCTGGCCGCGCAACAGTACGCCTGGTCGACGAGCGCCATTGTTGGGGATTTGCCAGAGCTGGAAGCGGGCACCGCACCGCTGCCTGATTACCATCGCCCGGCCTTCTTCCGCTCCATGGGCCTGGGGCTCGAAGATGTGGCCATCGCCCTGGCGCTGTACCGGGCAGCTCTTTCATCCCCTCCCGAAAGCACTTGACCCCATCGCCGGGCGCCCTCGAAAATCGGGCGCATCGTGTCGGGCGGCGCCATCCAGGCACGCCGCCCGATCCCAAAGGACTTTGCTTCAGACATGAACAGCCTCGCCAACTACAAGGTCATCGCAGACTGCATCGCCACCCTGCTCTTCCCGCACGCCGAAGTCATCCTCCACGAGGTCAAAACCCAGACGGTCGTGCATATCGCCAACAACTTCTCCAAGCGCAAGCTCGGAGACGACTCGGCGCTGGAAGAACTGCCAGGGGAGCTCGATGGGGTCGACAGCCTTGGCCCCTATGAGAAGCTGAACTGGAATGGCCAGAAAATCCGCTCCATCACCAGCGTCCTGCGCGATACCAAGGGCAAGCCCGAGTATCTCCTGTGCATCAACACCAACTTCTCGGTTCTCGAGCAAGCACGCGATGCGCTGGATGCCTTTTTCCAGGTCAGTCGCCTGATGCCGCAGCCGGACGCGTTGTTTCGTGACGACTGGCAAGAACGGATCAACACCTTCCTGCATGCCTGGCTGGCCGAGCACCAACTGTCGCTCTCGACACTGAACATGAAGCAAAAGCGCGCCATGATTGAAGCGTTGCACAGCGAAGGGGCCTTCGACGGACGCAGTGGGGCCGACTATGTGGCCAATGTCCTGAACATGGGAAGGGCCACCGTCTACAAGTATCTGAAGGTGCTGCGCGGCAATTGACTGGCCTGCTGGTATGTCTGCATGGCCAGGCCGGGTGCGAGCGCTCCCGGCCTGGCTCCCGCCTCAGGCAGGCAGCGCCGCAATGATTGATATCTCAACCCGAAAACCCGGGTCAAACAGCTTGGCCTCTACCGTGGCACGCGCCGGTGCCGCGCCCTGCGGCACCCATTGGTCCCAGACGCGGTTCATGGCCTCGAAATCCGTGGCGATATCCTTCAGGTAGATCGTGGCGGACAGGATATGCGTTTTATCGGTGCCCGCCTGATCGAGCAATCGCTCGATATTGTCCAGCGTTTCGCGCGTCTGCTGCTCGGCAGAGCCCTCCAGGTCATTGGCCACCTCCCCAGAGAGATACACCGTGCCGTTGTGTTTGACGATGGCACTCATCCGTGTATCCGTCTGCAGCCGCTCTACGTTCATGTCATGAAACTCCTGATGGTGATTGAAGCTGAATCCAGACCCCCTCGCCAAGAGAACGCATAGCGGGGACGTGGAAAAGATAGTGCTCAGAAATAGACCATTTGTCTACCTGAGACTTTTAGGCTATAAATCACACCAGCAAGGAAATGATTTCGTCTGCCACTGGATCCGCGCAGTTCCTCCAGCACGACGTCCCCGCACCTGCGAAAGCGTGAGAAAACAACAATGACAATCCCCGTAGAACGCACCACACATCGGAACGAGTTCCGCAAGGACATGCAGTCCCGACACCTGATCATGTTGGCCATCGGCGGTACCATCGGCACCGGCCTGTTCCTGGCCTCCGGTTTTACCGTCAGCCAAGCCGGCCCCTTGGGTGCGGTCATTGCCTACTTCCTGGGCGCACTGATGATCTACAGCGTCATGACCTGCCTGGGTGAGCTGGCTGTACACATGCCGCAAACCGGCTCCTTCAGCTACTACGCGACCCGCTTCATTGGGCCTGCAACCGGCTACACCGTGGCGTGGCTGTATTGGCTGAGCTGGGCGGTCGCCATCGGCTCCGAGTTGCTGGGCGCTGGTGTACTGCTCGAACGCTGGTTTCCGGGCGTCCCCGTCTGGGCCTGGGCGGCCCTGCTGGGGGGGGTCATTACCATCAATAACCTGGTGTCGGTTCGCGCCTTTGCGGAAACCGAGTTCTGGCTGTCCCTGGTCAAAGTGATTACGGTCGTGGTGTTCATCGTGGTCGGCGCCCTGGCGGTGGCCGGACTCGCGGGAGACGCCGATCCTGCCACCACCGGATTCGCCAATTTCACCCGCGAAGGCTGGTTCCCTACCGGTTTCGGCTCGATCGGCCTGGCCTTGTTGGCGGTCGCCTTTGCGTTTGCCGGCACCGAGGTCATCGGCATCGCGGCAGGCGAAACGCAAGATCCGCAACGCAACATTCCACGAGCACTGCGAGCGACAGTGGCCCGTCTGGTCCTGTTCTTCATTGGCACCATTGTGGTCATCTGCCTGCTGCTGCCACGCGAGCAGGCCGGCCTGTCTGAAAGCCCCTTCGTGGTGGTATTCAGCCGGACAGGCATTCCCTATGCCGCGGACGTCATGAACTTCGTCATCATCACCGCGCTGGTCTCGGCGGCCAACTCCGGCCTTTACGCTGCCGCTCGCATGCTGTGGACCCTGGGCGACCAGGGGCAATTGCCCAAACTGTTCGCCCGGCTGACCCGACGCGGCACACCGGTCAATGCCATTCTGTTCAGCATGCTGGGGGGCGTGGCCGCCTTGATGAGCAGCCTCTGGGCTGCCGAGACCGTCTATATGCTGCTGGTATCGATTGCCGGTTTTGCCATCGTCGCCGTGTGGATCAGCATCGCCGTCTGCCAGATGCTGTTTCGCCGTGAATACCTGCGCCAAGGCGGTCGTCTTGACGACCTGGTGTACAGGGCTCGCTGGTATCCATGGGCTCCGCTGATTGCGCTGGCGTCCTGCCTGGGCGCCTGCATCGGCATCGCATTCGACCCCGAGCAACGCATAGCGCTATACGTCAGCCTACCCTTCATCGCGCTCTGCTACGGCTGCTACTACGCCCCACAGCTACTACGCGGCTGGACAGGGCGACGCAACGCCCATTCTGCCTTACGCGAGCTGTCCTGACTTTCATCAACCCTCCCTGCAAACCATCAACAACAAGAGTGCTCTATGAAGATCAAAGAATTCGGCGTTGAAATCTGGATGAACGCCTACGAAACCAAGTGCGAGTACAACCTGGCAGAAACCTGCGTCGAATCCATTACGATCGAGCAACTGCTCGAGATGGCCGGTAAGAAAGACAGCATCCTGGCTGAACTGCTGCCGATGAAGATGACCTACGGCGCCATTGAAGGCTCAGACCGCCTGCGCCGTCTCGTCGCTTCGCTGTACGACAACCAGAAACCCTCGAACGTCATCATCACCCACGGTGCAATCGGCGCAAACGCCCTGGTCCATGAGACCCTGGTTGAACCGGGGGATCATGTGATTTCCGTCGGCCCGACCTATCAGCAACACTATTCGATTCCGGAAAGCTACGGTGCCGAGGTTTCGATCCTGCGGCTGCGCGAGGAAAACGCCTTCCTGCCGGACCTGCAAGAACTCAAAGGCATGGTGCGCAGCAACACCCGCCTGATCGCCCTCAACAACCCGAACAACCCTACCGGCTCACTGATGGATCGGGCCCTGCTGCAGCAGATTGTTGAAGTCGCTCGTTCGGTCGATGCCTGGCTGCTCTGCGATGAGGTCTATCGCGGGACCGATCAGCACGGCAACGGCTACACCACCTCGATCGCCGATCTGTACGAGAAAGGCATCAGCACGGCGAGCATGTCCAAGACCTACTCCCTGGCCGGCCTGCGTCTGGGCTGGATTGTCGCGCCCGAGGAACTGATTCACGCGGTGTCGATTCACCGTGACTACAACACCATCAGTGTCGGCATGTTGGATGACCACTTCGCCTGCATTGCCCTGGAAAATCGTGACAAGATCCTGGCCCGCAACCATGCACTGACTCGCGGCAACCTGGAAATTCTGGATGCCTGGGTCGCCAGCGAACCGAAGGTCAGCTATGTGAAACCCAAGGCGGGCACCACGGCGCTGCTGAAGATCGCCGTAGACATGTCGTCTCGTGATTTCTGCGTGCGCCTGCTTGAAGCCAAGGGCGTAATGTTCACGCCTGGCAGTGCCCTGGATATCGAGGGATATGTGCGCATCGGCTATGCCAACAGCGCCGAGGTGCTGAAGGAAGGACTCGCCAAGGTGTCTGAGTTCCTTAAAGAGGTCGGTTAACATAACCAAGGAGGGTTTGCCAGCCAAACCCTCCGTGCACCCAACCTTTATTGCAGTGCATCAGGGGACCTTCGCGAGCGGTCCCCTTCCACACAAAGCAACACACCATCCCCAGCGGCGATCAGCCACCTGAAGCTCAATGATCGACAGACGTTTATTTCAAAAGGAATCTGTACCCATGCTTCACTCCATCCGTGCCGCTCGTCATCAGGCAAAATTTTCTCGCAGTGCCTGCGCCTGGTTGATGGTCGATGGCATGGGCATCGAGCAGTGGGTCGCCCAGCACCTGGATTACGAGCTGGCGGCAATGCTTGGGCTGTCGCTGATTTGGTTACTGGAGGAAGAGGAGCAAGAGCTGGCCAAACGCCGCTTCGCTCCAGGTGAGGACGGCACCTCAACACTGGTGCCCCTTCTCGTCTGCGCCGATGACATGGATTTCGACTGCACGGTGCTCATGGTTGAACAGGTCGTCGCCAATGACACCGTCACCTGGGTACGGTTCGGGCTCAGTGTTTCAGGTGGGCTCGAAGTGGGCGCGCAAACTCGGTGGATGGAGAACTGCCAGCCGGTGTCATTTGCCCTCTCGGCATTTCAGCAGGCGCTTGAGGACTTCGAAGTCATCCTCTCCCATCCCACCAGTTGAGCGTTGGATGCGCCCAGCCCGAAAGGCATCCATCTGCTGACGGCTCAGAGCCCTACCCCGAAACAGGTCAAGCTTGAGTTTTGCGCTCACTCGCTAGAGACGCTCTCGCTCTCAATTGACTTCCGCCCCAAAAAGCCAGCGCCGCCAAGGCGAGGGGCACCCATCCAAGGAGAACATTCTGGACGAATCCCCCGGAGACTATACCCATGGTACCCAGGATGATTCGCATGAGTCCTGAGTATGTCCACACCCCCCCATGACGGTCAGAATCCAACCAAATAGGCGCATGGCAACTCCCTTGCTTGATCATTGAACGACGGCAAGACGCGATCTTGGCTGACGGAAAGAAATAAGTCGTAGCAACAAGCCACCATCCTCAGGCTCGTCTCGCAATCGACATCTGGACCGGGCCGTCCACTCATACCTGCTGCTGAGACGCTGGACGATGCCGACTACAAGCTGGCCAATGAAACGCTGAAGACCGACCGCGGGCATCAAGCGAACCTCGCCTCCATGGCCGGTGTCAGTGACTGGCAGATGTTGAACGAGTTGAACAACCTGTCCAACATCACCGCGCAGAAAAGTGACCTGAACCAGGGTGCCTGGGCACGACTGGAAGACAAGGAACGGACGCTGGTGAAGCAGCCAGGGATTGGTTCGGTGTACGTGCTGACGGGTACGCTGTACGAGCGGTACATCGGTACCCTTCCCAGCACCACCCAGCAGCTACCCCTCCCCAGCGGCTGCTGGAAGATCCTCTTCACCCACAGCACGCCGACCGAGGGGACCTTTGCTGCCTTCATTCTGGATCGAGACACGCCTAGTGCGCCAGCTTCTGCATCACCAGGTCACCGTTGCGTAGATCGAGCAGCGGTCCGGATTGAAGGTCTGGACGACGTTGTCGGCGGCCGAACAGGCCGCGCTCAAGCCAGTTCGTGGACAGTTAGGGACGGAGATTGGCTGCTAGGTGCTCAGTTACACCACGTCTAGGGGCACGAGCCGACTTCACATACTCAACCAGACGCCGCACATTCGATCAGACGGTTCACCCCCTCCAATAGAAAACGGCGCGACACCTCGTCGATCAGCCGCCCATCACGAACCTTGCTACCTACGTCACCAATGACGATCTGCGGATACACCACTTGCCGTGCCTGCATGGCACAGAGCGTTTCATTGAGCTGCTGATGCGCCCGCACACCGCCGGTAAAGGCAGGAGATGCCGTAAACGTGAGAACTGCGCGCCCCCTGAGCACCGACTGTCCATGCGGCCGCGACAACCAATCCAAGGCGTTTTTCAACACACCCGACATACCATGGTTGTACTCTGGAGAACCGATCAACACACCCTCGGCACGCGCCACGGCCTCGCGCAGCGCCAATACGGCCAACGGTGTGTGATCACCCTCGCAATCCTCGTTGTAAAGTGGGATCGAAGCGAGTTCATACAGTTCCAGTTGAACCCCTCCTGGCAAATGCTCAGCGACCGTACGCAACACCGCCGTGTGTGACGACTTCGAGCGCAGACTACCGGAGAGCCCCAACAGGGTCATCGGCCGGTTCATCATGCAGGCCCCTGCGTCGTGTCGGCCCGCGGGGCGAGGCCCTGCATGAACACAGCCGCCTTGGCCACACTGCCGGACTTGTTGCGCCAGGCATGGCGAGTACCGTTCTGTATGACCACATCCCCAGCGCTGACCCGGCGTTGCTGCCCCTCATCCAACTCCAGCCACAGCTCCCCTTCAAGCATCACCACGTAGTCCACCGTTAGTGTGCGGTGCATCGCCGGGTCCTGCTGTTCGAAGCACTCGAGCAGGCCGGGCATGGCCGCGGACATCTGTGCAAACGCACGATCCGGATCCAACGGTGCTCCCATGACAGTGTCCGGGGGCAAACTGATCATGAGCATCGACGAGCCACCCGGAAAGGGAATCAGCGAGCCGTTATCCAGGGTGCAATCACCGGTGCCCCCCAGAGACGCGGGGGTATCGTTGCGCCAGACCTGAGTGAGCCCATAACCGGGCATATCGATAAAATCCGTGGCCCTGGGTGCTGGCTCGTCGCTCACGAAAACCGAGCGACCCAGTGCATCGTGGCCTGTAACGATTCTGCGTACGTGCATCGTCTTTCCTCTTGGCATACGGCGACCATCCGGGGGCCAATGCCCCCGCTGGCCAGTCAGGGGCGAATGACAAAATTACCGAAACCACCTTTGCGGTTCTCAATGCCGCTGATTGCTTCGTTCACCTGTTCCAGCGCGAACACACTGTGTTCGAAGAACGAAAGATCCAATACACCGGACTCCACCATATCTGCCATGGACTGGCCCTGGGCAGTGGTGAACCAGGCCGATCCGCTGATCTGGATATCGTTGTCCATGATCCAGTGCAGGTCGATCGGCACCTCACCGGCAATAGCACCGATGTTGACCAGGTGGCCGCCACGACGCACCGACTTCAACGCCTGCACCAGGCTCTCATGGGGAGCCCCCGGGCCGAGGGCATCGATGGCCACGTCGACCCCCTCTCCCCCGTTAATGGCATGCACCCACTGCTGGGTAGGCACACTGCCCAGGGTATGGATTTCAATGCGCCCCGGCGCGGCCAGATCCTTGACCTTCTGGAACAGTTCCTGATTGCGGGCCGTGCCAAGAATCTTGCGCGCCCCCATCGCCAGCGCCAGCGCGACAGCGCCCAGCCCCAACGTACCGCTGATCCCATTGATCAGCACGGTGGAACCCGGGCCGACATTCGCCCGAAGCAACGCCTTGTAGGCCGTGCCCAGGTACCCCAGGCGCGCGGCAGTATCGAACTCAAGGTTATCAGGCAATTTCACCAGGCTGTATTGAGGTGCCGGTATGTACTCGCACAGCCCCCCGTAAGGGTAATCCTCAAACATGCGTGGGCTTTTCGGGGTGAAGCCGAAATATCCATTAAACGTGTAGGCGCTGCAGGCAATGGTGTTGCCAGCACGGCAGGCACGGCACGAGCCACAATGTCGTCCAGGGTTCACATAGACCCGATCTCCCACCTTGAAGTCATAAACCTGCTCCCCTACCGCCTCGACCACTCCCGCCGGGTCAAGACCAAACACGGCCGGCAGCTTGGGCAGTGGGTTCTGCGGAAACCAGTTGACCCAGTTGGTCAGGATGTTGTGCAGGTTGGGCACGATGCCACAAGCCTTGACCTTGACCAGGACCTCGGTGGGACGAATCCGGGGGACCGGTAATTGTTCAATGACCATGGGTTTACCCCCTTCATACAGGCGGGCGGCACGCATCGTTTTTGCAGTCATGATGTTCTCCAACACATATTGTTTTTGTAGTGGTATTGAACGGTGGAACCTACAGCCTTATCGCAGGCCGTCTTCGCCCTTGACCTGCGCGGCGCTCAAGCCGCCAATCCGTGCATGAATGCGTCCACCTGTGGCCATGGCCAGACCAAAGGCGATCTCATTGCGCCGAGGTCCATCCCAGACCGTCATTTCGGCTACACCGAAATGGCTGCGCACGTAAGCGGCCTGAGTATGTCCCAAGGGAATCATCAACCGCGAACCAAGCCCGGCGATACTCTTGGCTGAGGGGACGATCGCTTTGGGTTGGCCCAACGCTTCACGCATGGCCCAGCCACCGGCTTCATGCCACAACGCGCCATGCTCGAGCTCACCCTCTTCTCCCACGATCGCTCCCTTGCCGTAAGCCTGAACACGCTCGGCGCCACCCAAAACCTCGATCAGGCGCTGCGACAACTCAGAGCCCAGGGCACGCAATTGCGCCATGAACGGCAGCAGATCATCGACATAGCGACCTGCATAAGGGTTCTCCACCACCGCCAGGGCCACCGCGACCAGCAAAGGCTGCGCAACCGACGCCCCACCCTCGTGATGCACCTCTTCCACATCCAGTTTGATTTTGCGGATCTTCACCAACGACATGCTCGATCTCCGTCTGAAGCCGGCTCGAAAGAAGTTTTTGAGCGGGCTTCCACAGTATGCATTTTTTGATGTATGGTGCAAGAAATTATGTTTTATGCACAAAAAGAGGTGTCACCAATGAAACTGATTTCTTATCGACACAACCAGCAGGCGCACTTTGGTGCCGTGGTGGGCGAGCACGTCGTAGAGCTCACTGCCCGGTTCCGAGGAATCCATGACCTGGCAACGCTCCTGGCCGATGACCACCTGCTCGAACAGGCCCGCGCCCACGTTATCAGCGCCACGGCAGACTATCCCTTGAGCAGTGTCCAGCTCGAACCGGTGATTCCCGCACCGGGCAAGATCATCTGCGTCGGGATCAACTATGTGGCCCATGCCGAAGAAGCTGGACGCAAGGTCGGACAGCATCCGGTGATCTTTCAGCGGTTTGCCGAAACCCTGCTCGCCCATGGTGAACCGCTGCTGCGCCCACGCGTTTCCGAGGAGTTCGACTTCGAGGCGGAACTGGCCGTGGTCATCGGCAAGGGCGGCGCGCACATTGATCCGGCCGATGCCATGGAGCATGTCGCCGGCTACACCTGCTTCAACGACGCCAGCGTGCGGGACTGGCAGTTCCACACCCATCAATACGGAATGGGCAAGACCTTCCGCAGCACCGGAGCGCTGGGACCCTGGCTGGTGACTGCCGATGAGATCGCGGACTATCGCCAACTTCAGGTTCGCGGCATTCTCAACGGTGAGCAGATGCAGGAAGGCACGCTGGCCGAGTTGGCGTTCGACATCCCCACCCTGATCGCCTACGTCTCCAAGGCACTGACCTGGAATCCTGGCGATATCCTCGCCACCGGCACCCCCAGTGGCATCGGCTTCAAACGCACGCCGCCGGTGTTCTTACGACC
This sequence comes from Pseudomonas vanderleydeniana, assembly GCF_014268755.2. NCBI lineage: Bacteria > Pseudomonadati > Pseudomonadota > Gammaproteobacteria > Pseudomonadales > Pseudomonadaceae > Pseudomonas > Pseudomonas vanderleydeniana. Next base: position 4,658,215 of record NZ_CP077093.1, read on the forward strand.
AGGTGATGTGTTCGAAGTGGTTATCTCGCAAATCGGCACCCTGTCCAATCCGGTGCAAGACGAAGCCTGAAGCACCTTCGCGCCAACAATTACAAGAAGAGGGCAATTGCCATGAACACCTTACCGCGCATCAACTTCACCCACACCGGAACCTTCTGTGCAGACCTGGACAACATGGTCGAGTTCTACTGCAGCAAACTGGGCTTCATTGTCAGCGACAAGGGGGTCGCGTCCACGGGCCACCGCCTGTTCTTCATGACCCAGAACCCCGAAGTGCATCATCAGTTGGTGCTCTTCGACGGCAAGCCGGTTGATTTGCCGTTCAACCCGATCAACCAGTTGTCATTCCTACTCGATTCCATCGAAGACCTGCAGCGCTACTACCAATTCGCCAAAGCCAACGGCATCGGGCCGATCGACCAGGTGGACCACGGTAATGCCTGGTCCCTGTACTTCAGGGACCCGGAAGGCAACCCGATCGAAATGTATGTCGACTCCCCCTGGTACACCAGCCAACCCTGCCGCGAACCTCTGGATCTGGAGCAGAGTGCCGAGCAAATCAAGGCACAGACGCTGGCCCTGTGTCAGCGCCGTCCTGGTTTTCTCACCCGCGAACAGTGGATGGCCTCGATTGCTCAGCGCATCGCCGAGCAGCGGGCACGCTGGTAGCTATCCGATGCGGCCTGCCGCGGCAGGTCGCTTACTCATGCGTCAAGAGTCACGCCATGCACAAGAATCTGATTGCAGGACAGTGGTACGCAGGCTGCGGGGTACGCGAGAACATCAACCCCTCGGACATCCATGACACCGTGGGCCTGTACGCGCAAGCGAGCCGTGACGATACACTCATGGCCATTTGCGCCGCTCAACGGGCTCAGCCGCAGTGGGCGGCTCGCACCCCGCAGCAACGCGCCGATGCCCTGGACTTCATCGGCAACCAGTTGCTGTTACAGCGCGAGAGCCTGGGCCATCTGCTGGCCCGGGAAGAAGGCAAGGTGCTGGCCGAAGGGATCGGTGAGGTGACCCGCGCCGGGCAGATCTTCAAGTTTTTCGCCGCAGAAGCCTTGCGCATTCGCGGCGAACATTTGGCATCGCTGCGCCCTGGGATCGAAGTGGACATCCGCCGTCATCCGGTTGGGGTGGTCGGCATCATCACGCCGTGGAACTTTCCGATCGCGATCCCTGCATGGAAGATTGCCCCGGCCCTGGCCTATGGCAACAGTGTGGTGTTCAAACCCGCCGACCTGGTCCCCGGCAGCGCTTGGGCGCTGGCCGATATCATCAACCGGGCCGGCCTGCCCGACGGCACCTTCAACCTGTTAATGGGACGCGGCAGCGTGGTCGGCCAGACAATGGCGGAAGCTGCACAGGTCAATGCCATCAGTTTTACGGGCTCCGTGGAGACCGGTCGGGTGCTGATGCAAACCGCTGGAGCACGCTTTGCGAAGCTTCAACTGGAGATGGGAGGCAAAAACCCACTGATCATCATGGCCGATGCCAACCTCGACCAGGCGGTAGAGTGTGCGGTACAGGGCGCCTACTACTCCACAGGCCAGCGCTGCACGGCGTCTTCACGCCTGATCGTCGACAAGGCCATCTACCCCACGTTCACTGCAGCCCTGATCGAACGCCTGAAACACCTCAGGGTTGGCCATGCCTTGCACGCAGACAGCCAGATAGGACCGGTGGCCGACGCAGCGCAACTGGAGCAGAACCTCGACTACATAGCGATCGGTCGCCATGAAGGGGCGCGCCTGGCTCATGGCGGCGAGCGACTCGAACGCGAGACGACCGGTCACTTCATGAGCCCTGCCCTGTTCGTCGACGCCAGCGCCGAGATGCGCATCGCCCGTGAAGAAATCTTCGGACCGGTGGCCTGCGCCATCCCCGCCGACCATTACGAGCACGCACTGGCGTTGGCCAATGACAGCCCTTTCGGCCTGTCGGCCGGCATCTGCACCACCTCGCTCAAACACGCCACGCATTTCAAGCAGCACATGCAGAGCGGCATGGTCATGGTCAACACCCCAACGGCCGGCGTTGACTACCACGTGCCCTTCGGCGGCTGCAAAGGTTCCAGTCATGGGTCCCGCGAACAAGGTAGCTACGCCGCCGAATTCTTCACCACGGTCAAGACGGCCTATACCCAGGCCTGAAACGCACAACAATAAAAGGTGAAACACAATGATTTACGACTTGATCATCGTCGGCATGGGCCCGGTGGGCGCTACAGCCGCCAACCTGGCGGGCCTGTGGGGCCTGAACGCCCTGGCCCTGGACAAGGCCGAAGGCATCTATGAGAACCCACGAGCGATGGGCCTGGATCACGAAGTCATGCGCGCCTTCGACAATATCGGCCTGGCCGAAAGGATAGCCAGCCATGTCATGCCCTACCGGGCCTCGCACTACGTGAGCGGCGGCGCACGCTTGATCAAGCGCATTGATGCCGCGAAACCGCCCTATCTGTTGGGCTGGTCGCCCAACTACGTGTTCTCGCAGCCCCCCGTGGAGCGGGCGTTGCGCGAGCGAATCAACGAGTTCCAAAGCGTCAGGGTGCAGTTGGGCTGCGAGGTGCTGGACATCGAGCAGAAGGGGCCGCTCAGCCAGGTTCATGTTCGCAACCGGGACGGCCATGAGGCGCTTTACAGCAGCCATTACGTACTGGCCTGTGATGGAGGCACCAGCCCCATCCGCATGCGCCTGCAATTGCCCATGGACGATCTGGCCTTCGACGAGCCCTGGCTGGTCGTCGATGTGACACTCAAAGAGGGCGCCGGCGCCGATTTGCCGCAAACCAATGTCCAGTATTGCGAAGTTGAGCGCCCCTGCACCTTCGTGGTCGGGCCAGGACGTCATCGCCGCTGGGAGTTCATGATCAACCCCGGCGAGTCGCCCTCCGATATCGCCAACCCCGAGTCGATCCGCACACTGATTTCGCGATGGTTGCCACCGGACGCCTACGACATCTGGCGCGCCTCCAGCTACCGCTTCCATGCGCTGATCCTGCAGCAATGGCGACACGAACAAACGTTCTTCCTGGGTGATGCGGCACACATGACCCCTCCCTTCCTCGCTCAGGGCATGTGCCAGGGCATTCGCGACGCCATGAATCTCATCTGGAAACTGGCCCTGGTTAGACGTGGGCTGGCACAACCGTCTCTACTCGACAGCTACCAGAACGAACGGGCACCACATGTCCGCTGCACAACGGAGGTGGCCAAGACGTTCGGCCAGACCATCTGCGAGCGAGATGCGCAACGAGCCGCCGAGCGCGACGAACGCCTGGTGGAGCAGCTTCAGGCCCGTCCAGACGGCACCATGACCCGGCAATCGTTGATTCCCGGCCTGACCAGCGGCTTTATCGACACCTCGGCAGGCGCCGGTGAACTCTTCCCGCAACCGCTGGTGCGCAACCACGGCGGTGAAACCGACCTGCTGGATCGTTTCACAGGCCAGTCGCTGCGTCTGGTGCTGTCTGACAAAATCGCTGATCCGGGACTGGCGCCATTACTGCAGCGGCTGTGTGCCCACCTACCGCTGCATGTGATTCAACTGGTCGAGATGCAGCCTTCAGCACAAGCCGTTGCAGAACAGTATCAGGAACAGGGCGATGTATTAGGCGCCTGGATGCGCGAGCGCGATTGTCAGGTGGTGCTGGTGCGTCCCGACCATTACGTCTATGGCACAGCGCAAGACGGCGAGCAAGCCTTGGCCCTGGTGCAACGACTACTCGCCGCCCTGGCTACCTGAAATGAAAGGGGCCCATGCAGCCACGACCTGCATGGGCCCCTTGGGTACGCGATGATCGATTACTGCAACGTGGAGTGCTGGCCCAACAGAGCGTCGGTGACCCGGCTGAGGGTTTCGCCAATATGCCGCCCAAGCAGGTCAAGTGCCTTCGCACTGTCGCGGGCCAAAACCGTCTCCATCAGTTGCTTGTGCTCGTCGTTCTTATGCCGCTCGACCTTGCGGCGCAAGGCCGAAAAACGCCGGTAACGCTCTGCTCGATCAAACAACGAGTCGATCGTGCGCAACAGCAACGTGGAGCGGCAAGCGGAGAACAGGGCAAAGTGGAACGCCTTGTGCCGCTGCGACCAGTCGTCATTGAGCGCGACGGGCAGACTACCCAGCTTCTTTTCGACCAGGCATAGCCGGTGGTAGGCACCCAATACATCCGCTTCCCAGGCATCGTCACCGTGTGTAATCGCATCGGCCAACGCCTCACGCTCCAGCAAGGTGCGCAGATGGGTGATCTCCTCAAAATCTTTGACCGACAGCCCCGCGACACGAAATCCCTTGTTCTCGTTGGCGTCGACAATGCCCTCTTGGGCCAGCCGGTTGAGCGCCTCGCGAATCGGCGAACTGCTCAGCCCGTAGGCCTTGGACAACTCCGCCACCTTGAGTTTTTCGCCTGGGGCCAGCTCGCAGCAGATGATCGATTTCTTCATCTGCTGGAGCGCGATTTCGATCAGTGAGCCGCTTTGATTGCTGAGCATGTGTCTCGTCCGATGGATGTTGCACTGATTGCCATTTTATGCGCAAAAACACCTTTGTGCAATTTATGAGCACCACCAGTCGTCAGCAAGTATCCGTAAACAAAGCCCGAAGGTCCCACCGACTGAGGCGTGCTGTTTTTCTTGACATTGAAAATGGACAGATTTATTTTTTGTGCACAAATTCATTTTTAAGGCAGATTAAAATGAATCACGCACAAAAATATCAACCTGCTCATGATCGTCTCGTCAGTGTCGGAGAGTAACGGCCATGCCATTCAAAGCCGTACTCGACCGCCAGCAGGCCGAAGCCATGCTCGACGCCGCCGAACTGGAGGCCCAACACAACGATTGGGCTGTCTCGATCGCTGTGGTCGATGACGGCGGGTATCTCCTGGCTTTCCGCCGCCTGCAAGGCGCCTCGGCCTCTTCAGTACAAATTGCCATCGACAAGGCCCGCTGCTCTGCCCTGACCCGTCGTCCGACCCGTTTTTTCGCCGAGCTGATCAACGCCGGACAACTGGGGGTCGGGACTCTGCCAGGCATCGTCGCCATGGTTGGCGGACTGCCCGTGGTGGTTGCCGGCCAGGTAGTCGGCGCCATTGCAGCCAGCGGCGTGAAAGCCGAATTCGATGCCCAGATCGCCAGCGCAGGTCTGCGCAGCGTCATGCCGGTCTCTCAGGAGGGCTGATCCCCTCCTCCTTGCCAGCCACAGGAGTCATGACCCACCCAGAACGTCGCTCAGCTCTGCTACCGCCATAAATCGATTCGCTTCAACAACAATAAAAAAGCAGAAGAGGTTTCCATGAAAATGCCGCATTGCTGCCCCGCTCGCCCGGAGCGCTTCAGCCGCATCACCGGTTCCGTCAGCGCCGCCCTCGCCTTGTGCACCTCGTTCAATGCTGCGGCATTCCAATTCGAGACCGGCATCCCCGAGCTCAGCACCCGCTGGGACAATACCCTCAAGTACAGCAACGCCTTTCGCGTCAAGGGCCGTGACGCCAACGTTGCAGCAGGCCCGGGCACCTCGGTACCCAACCCCAACGTCGACGATGGTGACCGCAACTTCAGTAGCGGTCTGATCTCCAACCGTCTCGATCTACTTTCGGAGCTGGACATCCGCTACCAGGACGTCGGAGCACGACTGAGCGGCGCGGCCTGGTACGACTCGGTGTACAACGAGCGCAACGACAATGATTCGCCCGCCACGGCCAACGCAATGAGCGTGCGCAACGATCACTTCACCGACGACACACGCAAGCTGCACGGGCGCAACGGCGAGCTGCTCGATGCCTTCGTCTATGGCTCACGGGAGATCGGTACGACACGGCTATCGGGCCGTCTGGGGCAGTTCACGCAGATCTATGGCGAAAGTCTGTTCTTCGGCGCCAACGGCATCGCCAACGCACAGTCCACGGTCGATCTCGTTAAGCTTCAGTCGGTGCCTGGTTCACAGTTCAAGGAAATCCTCCTGCCCACCAAGCAGGTTTCAGGTAACTGGCAACTGACGGACACCATCAGTGTCGGTGCCTACTACCAGTTTGAGTGGAACAAGACCCGACTGCCCGGTTCTGGCAGTTACTTCAGTAACGGTGACTTCGTCGGTGACGGTGCCGAAAGCGTGTACTTTCCCACCGGTCGCCTGATCCGGGGGGCCAGTATCAATGCGCGGAACTCAGGGCAGTTTGGTGCACAGTTCAAGTTCAGTCTCGAGGACTGGGAGTTCGGCCTCTATGCGGCCAAATACCATGAGAAGACCCCCATCTTCTACTTCCGTCCTGCCGCGTTGATTCCGGGTAACGACGACAGCTACGTCAATGTCTACGCCGAAGACGTGAAGGTGTTCGGTGCCAGCTTCAGCAAGCAGGTGGGCGAAGCCAACGTGGCCGGTGAAGTGTCCATGCGCGTCGATACGCCGCTGGCGCCAACCGGCGGTGTGGTGATCGCCGGCCTGGGCGCCGACAACGATCGGCACCCCGCCTACCCACTCGGCAACTCCCTGCATGCACAGGTTTCAATGATCAACGTCTACGGTGGCAACAGCCTGTGGGATGGCGCATCCCTGGCAGGCGAACTGGCCTTCAATCGGCGTTTGAGCGTGAAGAAGAATGCCGACCAGCTCGACCCGAACACCACTCGCGATGCCTATTCGCTGCGCTTCACGTTTGAACCCCAGTATTTCCAGGTGATACCGGGAGTGGACGTGCAACTGCCCATTACCGTGGGCTACACACCCTACGGGCGCTCGTCGGTGACGCCCCAGGCCTTTGCGCCCGAGCATGGCGGGGACATCACCTTCGGCCTGAAGGCCGACTACCAGAAAACGTGGTACGCCTCGCTTAGCTACACCAACTTCTTCGGCGATGGGGGCCCGATCATCGACGAGAACAGTGCCTACACCTTCAAGCAGACCCTCAAGGACCGTGACTTCGTCGCTTTCTCGATCCAGCGCACGTTCTGATGCCCGCCTTGTCCCGGAGAATGACCATGAAACAGACTACCCACCTTGTGTCCCTGCTGACCGTACTCAGCCTCGTCTGCGGCCATGCCGTCGCAGCCGTCAGCGCTGACCAGGCCAATACGCTGAAAACCACACTGACGCCCATGGGCGCGGAAAAAGCCGGCAATGCCAATGGCAGTATCCCTGCCTGGACTGGCGGCCTGACCAAAGACGTGCCTGGCGCCAAGTTCGGCGACGCGCCGGTTGATCCGTTTCCCGGCGAGCGGCCAGTGCTCCAGATTACTGCCAAAAACGCCGCACAGTACGCCGACAAGCTCAGCGAAGGCACCCGGGCGCTGCTGCAGCAATACCCTGACAACTTCCGCGTCGATGTGTACCCCACCCACCGCACCGCTGCAGCCCCCGAATGGACCTACGCCAACACCCTGAAGAACGCCACCGACTGCCAATTGATTCAGGAGGGGCTGTCAGTCAAGGGGTGTTATGGCGGCGTGCCATTTCCGATTCCAGCCAATGGCAATGAGGTGATATGGAACTTCCTGCTGCGCACCGAGGCCGAGTCCATCCAACACGGCTATCGCAATGTGATCGGCAACGCCGATGGCAGTCGGACCCTGGCGAGCCGTGGAGTGGAGAACTGGCAGTACCCCTATTACTACAAGGACGGTAACGCCCAGGGCTGGAGTGGTGAATACGTGCTGTTGCGTTTCCTGACCAACGAACCTCCCTTCAAGGCCGGGGAGTCGCTGGTCACCCATGACAGCATCGATGCGGCCAATCCACGCCAAGCCTGGCAGTACCTGGTCGGGCAGCGCCGTGTCCGGCGCGCACCGACGGTAGGTTACGACACCCCTGACTTCGTGGCCTCCGGCGCCAACTACTTCGACGAGGTGCACGGGTTCATCGGCCACCCTGACCGTTACCAATGGAAGCTGATCGGCAAGAAGGAAATGTACATCCCCTACAACCTCAACGCTTTCCATGCGGCCAAACCGGAAGAGGTGTACACCGAAAAGACCCTCAACTCGGACAAGATGCGCTGGGAGCTGCATCGAGTCTGGGAGGTCGAGGCCACGGTAGCGCCCGGCAAGCGTCACGCCGTACCCAAGCGGCGCTTCTACATCGACGAGGACAGCTGGACGGTTTCGCTGGTGGATGGCTACGACGCCCAGGGCAAGCTCTGGCGCGTGACACAAGCTCTGCCCTTCGTGGTACCGGCCATTCCTGCCGTAGTGGTCAAGCCAGTGGTCATCTACAACCTGCAGGCCAAGACCTACAGCATGGTCCAGGGCCTTAACGGAGAGACCTACAAAGTCGTCGAGCGTAAACCGGAGAACTTCTTCACCGGCAACGCGGTGGCTTCGGGCTCGGCACGTTGAGCCAGCTCCCGTAGTCCCCGAGGCGGGTTACGCACCCGCCCTCTCTGTCGATCGTCGAGGTTGAAATGGCTATGACAACAAAGCTCTATGCGCTTTGCGCGCACGTGCGCCTGCCCCTGGCGTTGTACCTGCTGGGCATACTGCCTGCCATGGCGGCGCAAATCGAGGCGCCCCTCCAGGAGCGCCCGGCCCTGCATAGCGAATTGGCAGCACGTTCGCTGATGCTGGATGTCACCCGAGCAGGCAGCGACCTGCTGGCCGTCGGGGAGCGTGGATTCATCCTGCGCTCACAGGACAACGGCCATAGCTGGCAGCAAGTACCTTCCCCCGTCAGCGTGACCCTCACACGAGTCACTTTTCCTACGCCATCCCAGGGCTGGGCGGTCGGTCACGCCGGGGTCATATTGCACAGCGACGATGGCGGTCGCAGTTGGATCAGACAACTTGAGGGCACGCAGGCGGCGCAACTGGCCGTGGAAGCAGCGGATGCCGCGTACACCCGACAACCGGATGCCGACAGCCAGCGACACCTCGACGATGCCCATCAACTGGTGGAGGACGGTCCTGATAAACCGTTCCTAGCGGTGCACTTCCTCGATGCCCAGCGCGGTCTGGTGGTCGGCGCCTATGGGCTGGCCTTTGCCACGACCGACGGTGGTCAGCATTGGCGTTCGATCAGCCAACAGCTCGACAACCCGTCTGCCCTGCACCTCTACGACATCGTGGACCTCGACGGCACCTTGTTCATCGGCGGCGAACAAGGCCTACTGCTGCGCTCGACCGATCAGGGCGAACATTTCAGTGCACTGGATACACCTGCCTCAGGCACCTTGTTCGGTCTGCTGGCCGGGCCCGGGAAGAACCTACTGGCCTTCGGATTGCGCGGCAAGATCATGCGCTCGGAGAATCTTGGCGACAGTTGGCAGACCGTCATCAACGACCAACCGATAACCCTCACTGCCGGTGCGCGTGCCAGTGACGGCACACTGCTGCTGGTCGATGAAACCGGCCGCCTCCTAATCAGCCGCGATCAGGGTCGCCACTTCAAGGCAACCGCCAGCCAGGCCGGCGCCCTAACCAGCCTGAGCGAAGCCGCAGAGGGTCGCTTCATGCTCAGCGGCCTACGCGGGCTGACCGCTTTCTCCCTGCCAGACGGACAACGGAGCAGTGCCCGTGAACAGTAAAGTGACCGCGCCTGACAACAGCGCCCTGCTTGACCTGAAAACCTTCGACAAACATTCCGGCAGCCTGGTCGAACGCCTGCTGTTCAACCATCGCGGCCTGGTGGTCGCCCTGTGCCTGCTGCTCAGCGCCCTGCTGGGCTGGCAAGCTACCGGGCTAAAGTTGAGCGCGGCTTTTGAAAAAATGATTCCGGTCGGTCATCCGTACATCGAAAACTACTTCAAGTACCGCGCACAACTGGGCGAAGGCGGCAATACCTTGCGCATCGCCCTGAGCAGCCGCAACGGCACGATCTACGATGCCGACTACCTCAATACACTGAAACAGCTCAACGACGACCTCTTCCTGCTCGACGGCGTTGACCGCCCCTACATGAAGTCACTCTGGACTCCGGCGACACGCTGGATCGGCGTAACCGAAGAGGGGTTCGATGGGGGTCCGGTCATCCCCGACGATTACAACGGCTCAGACGCTAGCATCGATCAGGTCAGACAAAACGTCGAACGCTCTGGTGAAATCGGCCGCCTGGTGGCGACCAACATGCGCTCCAGTGTGATCCTCCTACCGCTTCAGGATACCAGCGCCACAGGTACGGTGCCGCTGGACTACCATGCACTGTCTCAACGCTTGGAACAATTGCGTCAGCAGTACGAAGGTGACAAGTACCAGATCGCAATCACCGGATTTGCCAAGGTGGTCGGTGATCTGATGGACGGTCTGCTGCAGATGCAGGTGTTCTTTGCCGCTACCCTGCTGATCTGTGCTCTCGTGCTGTTCTGGTACACCCGCTGTCTGCGCAGCACCTTGCTGGTGCTGGCCTGCTCACTGATCGCGGTGGTCTGGCTGCTCGGACTGCTGCCAACGCTGGGTTATGCACTGGATCCGTATTCGATTCTGGTGCCCTTCCTGGTTTTCGCCATCGGTTTGAGTCATGGTGCCCAGAAGATGAATGGCATCATGCAGGACATCGGCCGGGGTGCCGACAAGTTGATCGCCGCCCGCTTCACCTTCCGTCGACTGTTCCTCACCGGGCTGATGGCATTGATGGCCGACGCTGTCGGATTCGCCGTACTGATGATCATCAACATACCGGTGATACAGGACCTGGCGGTAACTGCCACGCTGGGCGTCATGGTATTGATCCTGACCAACCTGGTGCTGCTGCCGATCCTGCTCTCCTACACGGGTGTGAGCCTGACAGCCGCCCGTCGTGAGACAGAAGCCGAGCGTTTGTCCCTGGGTGACATGCAACACCGCCGACACCCGTTGTGGTCGTTTCTGGACCGTTTCACCGAACTCAAGTGGGCGCTGGGGGCCATCGTCGTAGCCGCCACACTGGGGGCCGTAGGCTTCGCCGTCAGCCTGCACGTCAAGGTTGGCGACCTCAACCCAGGGGCCCCGGAACTGCGCGCAGACTCACGCTACAACCGTGACAACGCCTTCATGGTCGGCAACTATGCCGCCAGCAGTGACAAGTATGTGGTCATGGTGAAAACGCCGCCGTTCTACTGCGCCAACTACAACACGCTGGTCAGCGTGGATGCCTTGGAGGCCCGGCTGCAGCAACTGCCCGGCGTGGTGTCCACCACGTCCCTGGCAGCCTTGAGCAAACAGGCCGCCGCCGGTATGAATGAAGGCAGCCTACGCTGGTATGAGATCCCGAAGAACCAGGGGCTGCTCAACGCCATCATCACCCGGGCACCACGCGAACTGTTCAATCAGAACTGTGATCTGCTCACCGTCAACGTCTTTCTCAGTGACCACAAAGCCGACACCCTCACACAGGTCGCAAAGGCCGTCGACCAGTTCGCAGCGCAGTACAACACGCCCGACCTACAGTTCATGTCGGCAGCCGGCAATGCCGGCATCGAGGCAGCGACCAACATCGTGGTCAAGCGTGCCAACCTTCAGATGTTGCTGATGGTGTACGCCGCAGTGATCGTGCTGTGCTTCATTACGTTCCGCTCATGGAGGGCGGTGGTGTGCACCGTACTGCCGCTGATGCTCACGTCTGTGTTGTGCGAAGCGCTCATGGTGGGACTGGACATCGGACTCAAGGTCGCGACCTTGCCAGTCATCGCCTTGGGCGTCGGGATCGGGGTGGACTACTCGCTGTACATCCTCAGCATCACACTGGCGAACCTGCGCCACGGCGCCAGCCTCTCCCACGCCTACTACAGTGCCTTGCTGTCGACCGGCAAGGTGGTGGTGCTGACCGGCGTCACGCTGGGTGTGGCGGTGGCGACCTGGGTGTTGTCTCCCATCAAATTCCAGGCGGATATGGGAGTGCTGCTCGCCTTCATGTTCATCTGGAACATGCTAGGAGCGCTCATCCTGACCCCGGCATTGGCGAGAATGCTGCTCAAACCCGATCGCAGACCTAACGCGGACTGAGCCGTTACCCTGTACCTATAGTCAACAATGAAACGCCCGGTCTGTCCCGGATCTCGTGGACGGACCGTTAGGCACGACTGATCTGTAGTGGTCAACAATTCCCGGACACCTCGATAGGTAATTTCGGCACCATCGCCCGCTCGTAAGCAGTCGGTGGCAGATATCCCAGTTTCGAGTGCAGCCGTTCGTTGTTGTAAAACCCAACGATGTACTCGGTGATGTCACGGATGGCCTCGCCATGGTTGGCATAATCACGCCGCCACACCCGTTCCATTTTCAAGCTCAGGAAGAAGCGTTCCATCACTGAGTTGTCCCAGCAGTTACCTTTGCGGCTCATGCTCTGTTGCATGTCATTTCGTTCCAGCAGTGCTCTATAGCTCGCGCTTGCGTATTGGCTACCTCTATCCGAATGGGCGATCAGGCCCGAGGCTGGCTGGCGCTGAGCAATAGCCAGTTGCATGGCGTTGCACACCAGCTCGGCAGGCATGTTCGGTGCCATCGACCAACCCACGATCTTGCGCGAGAACAAGTCCAGCACCACAGCCAGGTACAGCCAGCCACTGCGAGTGCGGATGTAGGTCATATCCGCCACCCACGCCTTGTTCATCGCATCGGGCTCGAACTGGCGATTGAGCACATTCTCGGCGATCGGCAGATCGTGATGGCTGTCCGTCGTGTGCACAAATTTACGCTTCCAGGCCGAGTGTAGGCCGTTGGCTCGCATTAGGCGCCGGACCTTATAAAGACCTATTTCTATTCCCTTTGCGTGCAGGGCTTTACGCAGCGGCCGGCTGCCATAGCAACCGCCGCTTTCGCTGAACGAGGCCTTGAGCTGCACCGTGACCTGGCAAATGGCTGTCGGCGCTTGAGCCCGTTTGTTGGCCTCGTAAAAGCCGGAGCGGCTGATGCCCAACAGCCGACAGGCATGGGCCACCGAGTAAGCCTTCTGTTGCAGTTGTCGAACCAGCCGGTAGGTTACTTCAGCTCGCGGGCAAAGAAGGCTGTAGCTTTTTTTAGGACATCGTTGTCCATCTTGAGCTGCCGGTTCTCTTGCTCCAATTGTCGAATACGCTGCTGTTCAGGTGTCAGCGGCTTACCGATGCCGGCCTGCCCCAATTGCTCAGACTCGTACTGCTGCACCCAGCGTCGAACCGCCGATTCGACCAGATTCAGATCCCGGCAAACCTGTGAAACGGCCAAGCCCTGGTCGGTGATCATTTTCACGACTTGCAGCTTGAAGCTGGCGTCGAATGTCCTGCGTTTGTCGGTCATGAAAAACTCCTCGATAGATGCATTTTCCACCTATCGGGGTGTCCGGGGAAATTAAACCACTACAATCGCAGAGTGCCGCTCAAACTCGATCGGACTGAAATTGCCTAACGTGGAGTGACGACGACAGTGCTAAAGCCGGTTAGTGGGTGAGGGACATCGGTTGCTGACTGCTTGGGACTTGCCTCCCCTTTGCCCCAATCCATGAGCCACCTACTCGGCTATTTTCGCTTACGCGAAACGAGCTATCCGCATTGCTATACCTGAACGTCGCGGGCTATTTGGGTCAGCCAGTGCTCATCGCATGCCTGGGAAGACAGATCGATCACCACCCTGTTCAGGTGATGGGCTTCCTGCGCGTTACACATTCCGCTCTTGAGGCTGACCGGAATCTGCTTGTGCTGGGGATCATGGGGAGGCACACATCTGTAGCACGGCTTCAAGCGCGGGCCTGAAGAAAGCGCTACCCACCCGATCGCCGATCTGACAACCGCCGTGCCTCCACGATGTCTGCGGCCGCCATCACGCTGGCAACCCTCAACGCTTTCAACTGACGGGCTGTCTCAAGCGGCGTGCGGCGCGGTCATCCTTGCCTACGCCAGCGCGTTGGACTTAACATAGTTGCAATTGCAATCACATTGCTCTGCAGCGAATGCCAGCCACCGCCTCTTCAGCCAAGGACCCTCCATGATCGACCTGCTTCACAGCATTGATGGGCCGTCCGACCTGCGTCGCCTCAATCCCAGCCAATTGCCGCAACTCGCGAACGAGTTGCGCACCTTCCTACTCAACAGTGTGGCGAGCACAGGTGGCCATCTGTCGCCGAACCTGGGTGTCGTTGAACTGACGATTGCGCTGCACTCTGTCTTCAACACCCCCCACGACCGCATCGTCTGGGACGTAGGCCATCAGACCTATGCGCACAAGATACTGACGGGCCGTCGCGACCGCATGCACACCGTGCGTCAGGCTGGTGGCATCTCGGGCTTCCCGGTACGCGCCGAGTCGCCGTTCGACACTTTCGGCACCGCCCATTCGAGCACGTCCGTCTCGGCCGCCCTGGGAATGGCGCTCGCCTCCAGGCTGCAGGGCCAGGAACGTCATGCGGTGGCGGTGATCGGTGACGGGGCGATGAGCGCAGGCATGGCGTTCGAAGCCCTGAACAATGCCGGCGTCGAGCGCGACCTGCCGTTCATTGTGGTCCTGAATGACAACGCGATGTCCATTTCGGCGCCGGTAGGTGCACTCAGTGGTCATCTCGCGCGACTGATGTCGGGGCCCTTCTACACAGCGGTGCGCACAGGGGTCGGGCATGCCCTGCTCGCCGCGCCGCCGCTGCGCGACATGGCTCATCGTCTGGAAACGCAGCTTAAGGGACTGCTATTGCCCTCGACGCTTTTCGAGACGTTGGGGTTCAACTATATCGGTCCTGTGGACGGTCATGACCTCGACGTACTGGTGTCCACGCTGCGCAACATGAAGAGCCTGCGCGGCCCTCAACTCCTGCACGTCGTGACCCGCAAAGGCATGGGCTACGCGCCTGCCGAGGCCGATCCCGTGCGGTATCACAGCCCCGGACGATTCGATCCCTCTCACGGGGTCAAAGCAGCCGCCTCGCCGCCGCCCAAGACCTACTCACAGGTGTTCGGCCAATGGCTGTGCGACGCCGCAGAACAGGACCCACGCGTCGTGGGTATCACGCCGGCGATGGGAGAAGGCTCGGGGATGGTGGAGTTCTCGAAGCGGTTTGCTCATCGCTACCACGACGTCGGCATTGCAGAGCAGCATGCCGTGACCTTCGCGGCAGGCCTCGCTGCGGAAGGTTTGAGGCCAGTAGTCGGCATTTACTCGACCTTTCTGCAGCGGGCCTACGATCAGCTGATTCACGACGTTGCGCTGCAAAACCTGCCTGTCGTCTTTGCGATCGACCGCGCGGGCATTGTCGGTGCTGACGGTGCCACGCACCTCGGCGCCTACGACCTGGCCTTCCTGCGCTGCATTCCCAACATGACGGTGATGGCTGCGTCGGACGAGAACGAATGTCGGCAAATGCTGCACACGGCGCTGCAACAACCGAATCCGACGGCTGTGCGCTACCCCCGCGGCGCAGGTGTGGGTGTACCGACCGTTGCGCAGATGCAGCTCATCCCGATCGGTAAGGGAGAGATCCGCCGCACCACCACGCGGCCTGCAGGTGCACGTATCGCTATCCTTGCCTTCGGGTCGATGGTCGCACCCGCCAGGGAGGCCGCCGAAGAACTGGACGCGACGCTGGTCAACATGCGCTTTGTAAAACCGATCGATACGCAACTGGTCCAGGAAATGGCGAGTACGCACGATGCCCTGGTGACCGTCGAGGAAGGCTGTGTCATGGGTGGGGCGGGTTCGGCGTGCGTGGAAGCCATGCTGACGGGTGGTACGGTTCGTCCTGTGCTGCAGCTCGGACTTGCGGACAACTTCATTGACCATGGTGAGCGCAGCGCCCTGCTCGCCGAGTGTGGCCTGGACGGTGCAGGCATCATCCGCTCCATTCGTGAGCGCTTTTCGGTTCTGACGCTGGAGTGCTGACGCCGACACCCGTAGTCCGGGCCGATGCCACAAACACGAGGTCGAAATGAACCCTTCAAACGACTACAGAGGCTTCATCCGATGAACAAACCGACCGGATTTATCGGCCTGGGCGTGATGGGGACACCGATGGCCCTCAACCTGGCTCGCAGCGGCGTGCCACTCGTTGTCTGGAGTCGCTCCAACAACCACTACGACACGCTGCGCGCGGCGGGTGCCGAGGTGGCTGAGAGTCTGGACGCCCTGTTCTCCCAGTGCGAGACCCTCATTCTGATGCTGGCGCATGAAGCGGCGATCGATGAGGTACTGGGTCGACACACGCCCTTGTTCGAGCAACGGATGGCGGGACGGTTGATCGTGAACATGAGTACCACCTCCTCCGGCTACTCGCGCTTGCTGGCCGATGAGATCGGCAAAGGCCGCGGTCAGTACGTGGAGGCACCGGTTTCCGGTTCGCGCAAACCTGCCGAGGCCGGTCAGCTCGTCGTCATGCTGGCTGGCATGCCCGAACCGGTCGAGGCGGTACGAAGCCTGATCCAGCCGTTATGCCGCGACAGCCTCGTGTGTGGCGACGTCCCCGGCGCGCTGACAATGAAGCTCGCGGTCAACCTGTTCCTCATTACCATGGTCACGGGGCTGGCCGAAGCCACGCACTTTGCCCAGCGCCAGGGTGTCGACCTGGCGCAGTTCGCCCAAGCCCTGAACGTGGGGCCCATGGCCAGCGACGTTTCGCGGGGCAAGCTTGGCAAGCTGGTGGCGCAGGACTTTTCGGTTCAGGCCGCCATCACCGACGTTCTCAAGAACAGTCGCCTGGTGGCACAAGCCGCACGTGACCTCGGCATCGCCTCGCCGCTGCTGGACGTATGCCACGCGCTGTATGGCGAAACCGAGGCGCTGGGACAGGGTGGACTGGACATGGTGGCGGTGATCCATGCCATCGCGCAGCGGACCGCCCAGGCCGATGGCTCGCCCTGATCGATCTGAATGAATCCAGGCGCGCGCTGAGTCTTGATCATGCGCCGCTGACGCAGCACGCGGGTCGCTTACGCCCAGGAGATTGTTACAACGTGATAGCCAATGTACTCACGATCGCAGGCACCGACCCTACCGGTGGCGCAGGCATTCAGGCCGATTTGAAGACCTTTTCCGCCCTGGGCGCCTATGGCATGAGCGTCATCACCGCGGTCGTCGCGCAGAATACGCACGGTGTGCGTCGCTTCGTGCCCCTGGCCCCCTCCTTCGTTGCCGAGCAGATCGAGGCCGTCTTCGACGATGTGCGGGTCGATGCCGTGAAGATTGGTATGGTTGCCAACGCTGGCATTGTTGAAGTCATTGCGCGGTGTCTACAAGCGCGTGCCGACTGTCCCGTCGTGCTGGACCCCGTCATGGTTGCCAAGAGCGGTGATCGGCTGGTGGATCCTGAGGCGGTTGCGGCCATTCGGGAACGCCTGATCCCGCTGTCCACTCTGATCACTCCAAACCTGCCTGAAGCCGGCGTGCTCATGCAGGGCGAAGAACCTCGATCATTGCAAGCCATGCGGGTCGCAGTAACGGAAATGGGGCAGTTGGGCGCGGATTGGGTGCTGCTCAAAGGTGGGCACCTGGAAGGGCTACGTAGCGTCGATCTGCTGGCGAGCAAGGGACACACACTGGAGCTGGATGCCCCAAGAATCGCCACACGCAACTCGCACGGTACGGGATGCACGCTTTCGGCAGCGATCACGGCCCTGCTACCCGGGTCGACGATGACGCTGGCAGTCTCTGGCGCCAAGGAGTATTTGACGGCCGCGCTGGGTGCAGCCGATCAATTGCAGGTAGGAGGTGGCTACGGACCGGTTCACCATTTCCATGCTCTGTGGAAATGAACGGTATCCATTTCACTGGCGGTCGGTACCCTCACAAACCGGATCAACGCCCTTCCAACACCTTGTCCCACTGTACTGAGCCGGACTGCCACGCTCTCCAACAAGAACGCCCCTTGGCGTAGAAAACGACTGAGCCCCGAAAGCGGTCTGGGTCGCCGAACTACCCCAACTCCGAGCGGAGCTCGCGCACACCACGTCCCAGCTTTCTGCGCAGCAGATTGCGCAGCGTGGCGGCGTCGGAATAGCCGACCTTTTCAGCGATCACCTCCAGGTCGTGCCCCGTGGCGACCAGGTGCTTTGCCTGCTCCACTCGCAAATCCTGAAAAAATGCCAGAGGCGACTTGCCCAGTATCGCTTCCGTGCGACGCTGGAGCGTGCGCGGATGCACGTGCAAGGCCTCTGCCGCGCCTTGGAGAGAAAACCCAGCGGCAAGGTGTGTTCGGGCCCAACGTTCGAATCGCTCGATCAAGGGGTCCGAATGAGCCAGATGATCGGGAATGATGTACTGCGCCTGTGATGAGCGTGTATCGATGAGTAGAAAGCGCGCCACTTGCGACGCCAACTCGGGACTGGCCTGGCGCACGAGCCACAGCGCCAAATCAAGATGCCCCATCGCAGCCCCTGCGGTGACAATACCGCGGGACGCGACAACCATCCGCGAGTCGTCAAGGCGGACTCGCGGATACCACTGTCGAAACAGGGGCGCCATTGACCAGGTGGTGGTGGCCTCACGGCCATCCAACAACCCCGCTTCCGCCAGAATGAACGTCCCCAGGCATGCGGCTGCGATACCGACGCCGGACTCATGCCAGTTGCGCAGACGCTCCCTGGCGTCCCTGACATCGCGCCGCCCCAGGGCCTGAACCAGTCGTTCAGGCGGCTTGGCATTCACGGCGGGCACGACCACCCAATCGGGTGTACGCCCTGGCTCGGGTGCCTCAACCGTTGCCGTGAACCCCTGGGCCGTACGAACCCGTTTGCGTACCCCTATCAGCCTGACATCGAAAACCCGCCCATCTGGCGTGTGAGCTTGCGCCAACTCATTGGCCGTGGAGAGCGTGTCCATCAGCGCGGCGAGCCCAGTGTCAAAGACTCCATCGAGTGCGAGGATGTCAATTTTCATGTCGTAAACGATTCTAAAAATGTCATTTACGACTATAGCCCAGTCGGTATGCCCCGAACAGAATTGTGCCGTTGCGGCCGTTCTTACGCCTTGGCCAGGCCTACCGATTGAGCTTTGTCATGAGACCTACTCCAGAACTGTTTTCACTCACGCTGATCTCTCTTGCCACCGCCCTGATGTGGCTTCCCTACATCTGCGCCAGAATCCGTACCAGAGGGTTGCTCGCCACACTGGGCAACCCAACCATGGGCCTCCCTCAGGAGCCTGCCTGGGCGCAACGCGCTCGTCTGGCTCACGCCAACGCCATCGAGAATCTTGCTGTCTTCGCTGCGCTCGTTCTGACGGCAGCACTGACAGGAATCAGCACCCCGGCGACCGTCTTCGCAGCGAAGCTCTACATTGTGGCGCGCCTTGCTCATTACCTTGTTTACACCGCCGGCATCCCGGTGCTTCGAACACTCGCTTTCTTCGCGGGAGTGGCAAGCATGCTGATCTTCGCGTTCACCCTGATCGGTCAACTGGGTTGATTGGTCCCTCTAACACAGCAGGCAGCACATCATGAGAGATCACTTCGCCCGCCTCGACAATCCTGTCTGGCATGCACTGAGCAAGACGCAACGCACCTTGGGATCGGCCAACCATGGCGCCTGCCGCTATCTCGCCGAGGTGGCTCCCTTCGCGGCGACGGCCACACCGAAACCCGAGGCTTTTCTGGCGCTGCAGGCGCTGCTGGGCCAAGACGATCACGTGATCGTACAGTCACTGTCGCCGCTTGCAGTGGGGGCCGGTCTGCTCGCCGTTCAGTTGGGGGCCGTCCAACAGATGATCGCTCTAGAGGCTCCCCCCGATGATCCCGTAGATGGCCTGGTCCACCTTGGACGTTCGGACACGGAAGATATGCTTCGCCTGGCCCAACAAACGCGTCCAGGCCCCTTTGCCAGAAGGACACAGGAGATGGGCCGGTACATTGGCATCCGCGATCAGGGCAAGCTGATCGCAATGGCGGGCGAGCGCATGCGACTGGAAGGTTTCGTCGAAATCAGTGCAGTGTGTGTCGATGACGGTTATCGCGGCAGAGGCCTGGCAGGGCGACTGGTGAACGTGCTTCGACGGGAGATTTTGCTGCGCGGCGACATTCCGTTCCTGCATGTTCTCGATGACAACGCGCCAGCCCTAGCCCTGTACAGGCGTCTAGGTTTCGAGAATCGTCAGGCTTTCCTGTTGTACCGTCTCGACCGTTGCGATGTGCTTAGCCAGTAGATGAACGAGCCCCATGAAAGACAGGACACCGTTTCCCCCTTACGATAAGGGATAGGCAAACGGTTATGTTTATGACTAACAGCAACGATAAGAGTGGGGAGCTTTTGGGCCAGGAGCGGCGGCGCCGCTGGAGCCCAGAGCAAAAACTGGCCATGGTTCGCGAGAGCCTTGAGCCAGGGCAAAGTGTGTCGGTCGTCGCTCGGCGCAACGGCATCAATGCCAACCAGCTATTCCTGTGGCGCAAGTTGTATCAGGACGGCAGCCTGTCGGCGGTCAGCGCGGGCGAAGCCGTGGTGCCGGCCTCCGAGCTGAGCGATGCGCTCAAGCAGATCCGTGAACTGCAACGGATGCTGGGCAAGAAGACGATGGAAGCGGAAATCCTCAAAGAGGCCGTGGAGATCGCCCGCTCGCGAAAATGGATTGCGCACTCACCCTTGTTGCCGGGGGACGACCAGTGAAGCTGGTCAGCGAAAGTCTCGGTGTGGCGCGCTCGCAATTAACGGTTCGAATCAAGCAATCGGTATCGCCCAAGGTACGGCGAAGCAGGCCTGTGGACGATGCTGAGTTGGTGGCCGAAATCCAGCAACAGGTCAGCGAGCTGCCCAGCTATGGTTACCGTCGTGTCTGGGGGTTGTTGCGCCGAGCCCGTGAAACCCAGTTGCAGCCCTCGATCAATGTGAAGCGCGTTTACCGGGTCATGCGTGATTACAACCTGCTGCTTAAGCGCCGAACCAAACAGCCCGGTGTGCCGCGTCGGCACGAAGGCCGTATTGCCGTGAAAACCAGCGATACGCGTTGGTGCTCGGACGGCTTTGAGTTCCGCTGCGAGGACGGCGCCAAACTGAGCGTGACCTTCGCCTTGGACTGCTGTGATCGCGAGGCCATCGGCTGGATCGCCAGCCCGACCGGGTACAGTGGCGATGATATCCGTGACTTGATGCTGGAAAGCGTGGAGAAGCGCTTTGGCGACCAACTGCCGACTACACCAGTGCAATGGCTAAGCGACAACGGCTCGGCATACACCGCCGAACAGACGCGCCTGTTTGCCCAGCAGATCGGTTTTCAACCGGTGACGACACCCGTTCGCAGCCCGCAGAGCAACGGCATGGCCGAGAGCTTCGTGAAAACGATCAAGCGAGATTACGTGACGCACATGCCCAAGCCGGATCGAGAAACGGCGTTGCGTAACCTGGCAATTGCCTTCGAGCATTACAACGAACAGCATCCGCACAGCGCCTTGAACTACCGTTCACCGAGGGAGTTCAGGCGCTTGGTGGCATCAATTTAAAGGGGAGTTGGTGTCCGGTTTGATAGGGGCAAGTCCAGTAGATAACGCGTCGGTGTCCCACCAGCGGCAGTAATGTAGCGCTGGCCAGGACCGCCTACACCCTGAACAACGATGCGCAGACCACGTTTGCCAAGTGGATGGCGTATCGCGTCACCAAGGACACGCCCTCCCCCAATCGCCCGCGCAACTGGAAAACCGATCCGGACATTCCTGCCGGCGAGACGCTGGACGATGCTGACTACAAGCTGGCGCATGAGACGCTGAAAACCGATCGCGGCCACCAGGCGAATCTCGCCTCCGTGGCCGGTGTGAACTACACAGAGAGGTATGCCGACAGACGGCTAGGCCTCCTCGAAAAGACATGAACTAGATTCAACGCTAGATCGGCCAGTATCGATCGAGGGTTTTCGCTCCGTCCGTTACTGCACCAACTTGCCAGGGAGGGTAAGCATGTCCCCAACTCCATACGAACCCAGCCGGAATTCAACATGCCCTGTCACAAGGCAACCTGAATTTACGAAGGCTGTCCGAGCACGCGCCCATTAATAACATACGGGCCTTTCGGCCGTAGGAGGAAAGAATGTCCATGCTAATGGCACGCCCCCTGCTTGCCCCTCCTAATGAAATCAAACTGTGGGTGGGTTTGTTCGACACCGACAATCCACCTCAGATCAGCTTCCAGCTAGACGGAAAGCCTTGGCAACCGACAGGATTTGAAGGGCCGCACCCTATCCGCGATGGCACCCAAGCCAATCATCAGGGCATCTTCAGCTTCGCTGCACTGGGCCCAGGCATCGAGCACCGCATTCGAGTAGAGGCTGGCAACGTAGCGGCCCCCTATTTCCTCCGTGTGCGCTCATTGCCAGACAAGGTCCCCTCAGTACCCCATGGCTCGTTCAAGATCATGCTGACGTCATGCTACTGCGTCGGCACTGACCAGGTGGATGTTGGTCGCTTCATTCAACAACTTCCGCACCGGCCTGACATGTCCTTGTTCGCCGGCGATCAGGTCTACCTTGACCAACCACCACTCGACACTATGCCATCTACAGCAGCCGATCTGCGCAGTAACATTTCAGCCAAGTACAGACGCAACTGGCTGTCTGAGCTGAGTGGGCAAAGTGGTTTACAGCAGGCACTGAGCAAGGCCCCGGCTGTCTGTCTGCCGGACGACCATGAATATTGGAATAACTATCCTTGGGAGCAGTTCTGGAAGAAAGGCACTCAGCATGTTCCGACTCCTACTGGACTTAACCCCTGGGATGATGCTGCACGAGAGCTTTTTCAGGATTACCAACAAGGCGGCTCTCCCACCGGTCACCAACCTTGGACAAGGCTCGATATAGAGCCGTTATGCATGCTGTTTATCGATACCCGAAGCCATCGTCAGCTCGACTTCGACAGCCCAGTAGGCCTGATGACCGCGCCTACTGAACAAGCGCTCAGGGACTGGGAGCAGCAACTAATCGATCACAAGAATGCCGGCACACCCCACGTGGGAGTCCTCGCCACAGGGCAAACCTTGTTCTGCGAGCCGGCACAGTTTGGCAAATTGATGGACGCCGAACTGCCGAACTATCAGAAACAATTCGCCGTCCTGATCAAGGTGCTCGACAACTTGGCTGGGCTCGGTATTCAGGTGGTATTCCTGACGGGCGATGTGCATTGGAGCCGGGTTGCCCAAGCTGTGCATGCCCGAACCGGTAGAACCACACTAACCGAAGTTATCTGTTCTCCGAGCAGCTTGTGCGTAACGCCAATACTTGACCAGTGGGCCAGCTTCAAAGATGAGGTAAGAGGTATCTTCGGCACCCACAAAACGTGGTTTCGCCATTCCTTACCAGAGGCGCCACCCGCGTCCATTGGCACACAAAAGCAGTTCAGACCTAGAGACAGCGAAGACGATAAGCAAAATCGCTGGAGCGGAAACCAGGTCGCTATTGTCGAGTTTTCTCGCTGGGGTAGTGGTGTTCAGATGAAGGTCACTTATCACCCCATCACATTCCCAGCATCCCTCCCGATCACGACCCGCCCCTTCACATTGCTCAATACCTGAATAGCCCCCACCAGGAAGGTGTCCCATGCCTATGAAGTTCACCACGGTATCCCATTCCAACCCCGACTTCGTCGAGCAGCAACGTTCAGCCAGAGAAAACAATATCGACTGGCTGGCACGAGCCATCACCACACTGGGAGGAGAAACACCGCTCAATCAATCCTACATTCTGCTGCTGGGGGCAAACGACACCCTGTCTTGGAGACTGCGCACAGGCCAATCACACCTGCGCTTCGATTTGTTACCATCGTACTGGTCGTCAGCAGTGCTCTTAAAACTTCATCAAAGCTCGCTGAAGGAATCCACTGTTATCCATGTGCCTTTGTTCCAGCCTGCAAATGGCATCTTCGCGACCGAACGCAACGGTGTTGTCGAAACCCCCTTGTCCGAGTTTGGTAACGCGCGCACGTGGAAGAACATTGCACTGATTACCTTCCCTGTGCCGCAAGTAGAGGTGCTCAGTCAGCTACTGTTGTTTGAAAAAGGACGCAGCTACATCGACGCCTTAGAGCACGTATTGCGCTGGCTGGCATTTGCCTGGGGAGTCGCCCGTACACCAAACCCTATTCATGATGGGATCGGGCTTCCATCGGCCTGCATGCTGGAAACCCTGTTTGCTTCTGCCGGCCTTGATATTACCCCTGGACTGGAGTCACGTGCCTCCAGCCCGGAAGCGATTTGGGCGACAGCTCTCTACTGGTATGAGCACTACACAACGAACCGTCTTCCCACGCCCAAGGGGCGCTTCTTCACCCCTCACGATTACGACATCAAGGACGGTAGATAAGTCTCCATAGACAAACAGATCCCGACTTCCGCGCCAGGGCGATGTGTTAAGCACCTGTCACATCAACACAGGGTGCAGAACAGAGTACGTGCCAGCTCCAGACAACAGGGCCCACTTGGGGCGCCTATTTACTGATTGGACCCAAGTGCGCCGGGTGAGTCTGCGCAGCCGTGTCAACGAGCTGTTCAGCCAAAGCCGTAGCTC
This sequence comes from Pseudomonas vanderleydeniana, assembly GCF_014268755.2. NCBI lineage: Bacteria > Pseudomonadati > Pseudomonadota > Gammaproteobacteria > Pseudomonadales > Pseudomonadaceae > Pseudomonas > Pseudomonas vanderleydeniana. The sequence continues at coordinate 4,682,544 of NZ_CP077093.1, forward strand.
AGCCGGTAGCCGCAGTCTGGTTGCCATGAAACGAAGTGGGTGCCGACGGTGGGTTACATGACGACAGCGTTGGTCGAGCAGGACATCGGTCGATATCTCATGCAGCGGTACAACTGGCCAAGACTGCATCAGCACAACGGTTTCGTACCGCAGGCTGTAGCGGAAGAAAAACTCAACTCTGTGTCCGGGAATTGCTGACCACTACAGTGCGCCCCCATCTGTGTAAGGGACAGCCTCTCGACGGCAGCAAAAATTACAATTGAAAACCTGCCCCCTTTTTCAAGAAGAAAGCATTAACAACACATCTTTTCTAGCACGACCAATTAGTTAGGCAACTATTATGCCAATGAAAAGCTTCTGTGCAGCCCCTCACTTCCGCCATTGCTGGACAAGTGCCTAGGTGCCGACTAGCGTTGATCCAACCACCACTTTAATCACATGCACTCATTGGGCTGTTGAGTCTAGTGGTGACTCACTTATAATCAGCAATCCGGAGCAGCCATGAACGACAAGTCAGAGCCCGACAAACGGTCAGTTGAGACAGGCCCAATTTTTTACTCAGCCCTAGTTATGGGGTTGATTATGATTGGAATAGGCACCTTTTTCGAAGTAATGCACTTTGGGAATTTCACATTAAAAATTTTCATGTTCTGTACGGGGCTAGGAATAATTCTTGGGGCCTTTGGCTCTAAGGCCAGCGTCACCCTACCGGGCCAATCAATGACGATCATCGGGTGTGCAGCTCTCGCAGTCGTCATATTCTTTATAATTCTGGACCGAATGGACGGACGTTACCTACGTATAAAAATAGAGGGGGACACTAGAGAGGCTACGATGGTTTTCGAGGGCGACAATGATTTTTTTGGATCCCGATTAAAAACCAGTTATGACTTTGTAGTTTTTGACAAGGACATTGTTCGCAAAAAACTGGCTCTCATCGTCAACATTGGTGATAGAGAACAAATATTTAGCTGCATTGATGCCGCCTTATTAAGACCACATCTAGGATCAGGAGATACCCTTCAATGGCGTTATAATTCTCAGGATGCAAGCCTAAACGACGAGACCAATAAATTAATTGCCAAGGTTGGCCCATGTCCCAGCGGAACCAGTACAGGCGTTGTTGTTGAAGTAATGCCCGCTATTGATGGTTCGTCTTGGTCGCTAATGCAAACGGCTTATGCGGACGAGGGAACTCCAACGGTTAATGAACTAATCAATAATTTGAATTCTGACAGTACCTATGTGAGGCGCGACGCCCGCTCTGAGCTCGGAAAAAAGGGAATGTCCGCTGCAAAACCCCTGTTAACCAAAGTACAGAGCACTGACAGTTCCTATCGAACAAAGCTTGGGGCGCTTGTCTCCCTCAATGAAATTGCTCAATCAAATGCTGGTCAAAGCGGAGCACTGAAAGCAGTTGTTGAAGAAGACGATTTGAAGGCTCTAACCAAAGCGTCCGCAAGTGACGACGGCACCGTACGATCCTACGCAACCAATGTCCTAGTCAACTTAAAGGATCCGCGTGCTATTCCTTTGGTCATTCAACAGTTTCCAGAATCAAGCGAAGACGGCCAACGTAACCTGTTAGTGGTCCTTAGTCAGACGGTCCCCCTTGCCGATGAAAAACAGAAACAATCCGCGGCTGAAATTGCGACATCGGTCGAACCGAAAGATGAGGCTACGTCAGTGCTGATTAAATCTATCCGGGCTGCGGCCGAGTGAATTCTTGATCGAAGTAACCGTTAGAACGTATCGGCACCATTAGCGACCTTTCATCATTGTACAGGCGCAACGGCAAAATAGGTTGCGGCATGGAACAGGCTCTTTGCAAGCTTGAGGCGTACCCTCTCACGCCGGCAAAGAGCCTTTTCTTACATAATTTCCTATATCCGGCCTACCGTCCACAGTTGATCCAGCCGCGTCGTGTAACTGCGACTCATCATCTCCCGACGCATGCCCCATTCAGGGTTCGTCGGGACGCTGGCGGCGCGCAGGGTGCCCCTGCCCCAACGCTGGTTGATCTGGTCCAGGACGGTCATGACCTTGGTGGCCTCGGCCGGCTGTGATTCGGCGAACAGGTCGCCGGTGTACTCACCGCGCTGACAGAGGTTGAGCAGCAGGACCTCGGCCTTGCTGTACCGAAAGCCAGGCCTGAAAAGCTGATCCAGAGCGTCGACGGCCATTTTGGTCAGCAGGCGCACATCGTCCGTGGGGTACGGCAGATCGATCACCACCCCATTGGCGTACTTGGCCTCCTCCGGGTTGAACATTCCCGTGCGGATGCTGACCTGAATCTTCTTGCACAGGGACTGTTGGGCCCTGAGCTTTTCCGAGGCGCGCATCATGTAGGTGGCGACTGCCTCCTTGATCGGCGGCAAGGTCAGCAGGCGCTGGCCGAACATCCGGCTGCAGCAGATCTCCTGCTTCGGCACATCCGGTTCATCCAGCTCCAGGCACGGCGTACCGGCGAGCTCCCGGGCGGTCTTCTCGATCACCACGCTGAAGTGTTTGCGCAGCATCCAGGGGTCGGCCTGGGACAGCTGCCAGGCGGTCCTGATGTCCATACCCGCCAAGTGCGCGGTCATCTTGCGGCCAATGCCCCATACCTCGGATACATCACAGGCCTTGAGCAGCTTCTCTCGGCGGTGCGGTGCCCGCACATCCAGGACGCCGCCCAACTGAGCCTGCCACTTCTTCGCGCCGTGGTTAGCGAGCTTGGCCAAGGTCTTGGTACCGGCGATCCCCACCCCGACTGGAATGCCGGTACTCCTGAGCACCTGGGCCCGTATACGGCGCCCCAATGGTTCCAGCGGCTCAGTCATGCCGGTGAGTTCTGCGAAGGCCTCATCGATGCTGTAGACCTCGAGTGCCGGCACCATAGACTCGATTACGCTCATGACCCGCTGGCTCATGTCGCCGTACAGCGCGTAATTCGAGGAGAACGGCACGATGCCGTGCTGACGCAGCTTGTCCCGGATCTGGTAGTACGGCTCGCCCATCTTGATGTGCGGCTTGGCGTCCGCCGAGCGGGCAATCACGCAGCCGTCGTTGTTGCTCAGCACCACAATGGGGGTATGGGATAGGTCCGGCCGGAACACACGCTCGCAACTGGCGTAGAAGCTGTTGCAGTCGATCAGCGCGAAGGCTGGCGTTGGAGACTTAATGGCCATGGCTGCGCACACTGAAGGTCACTACCCCCCAGATCGACAGCTCATCGCCTTCCATGACGTAGCGGGACGGGTACCGCGGGTTCTCCGACATCAGGATCACCTCGGGGCCTTGTTTGCGCAGGCGTTTGCAGACCGGCTCATTGTTCAGCAGGGCGACGACGATGTGCCCGTGCAGCGGCTCCAGGGAGCGATCCACCACGGCCAGGTCACCGTCGAATATCCCAGCCCCCTGCATGCTGTCACCCTGAATCGAGACCAGATACACATGGGGTGCGCGTATGTTCAAAAGCTCGTCCAATGAGATCTGCCGCTCGATGTGATCAGCGGCCGGTGACGGGAATCCCGCCGGCACCTTGAAGGCGCAGAGCGGCAGCGCAGCGCCACCCTCTGCCAGAGGACCTAAAATGGTAAAGCTCATGACGCACGACTTCCGAAATAACTGTACGAATATACAGTTAACGTTGTAGGCGTCTTGCGGTCAATTCAAATGAAGGGATTGCGACAGGCGGAGGGGTTCGGCATGTGCGGACGATTTGCGCAGTACCAGGGCATGGCCGACTACCTGCGTGAGCTTGTGGCCGAGCAGGACGTCATCAGCGGCTACGACAACGAGCCGATCGCCCGCTACAACATCGCCCCCACCACCCGCGTGCTGATTCTGCACAGCGTGGAGGAAGGCCTGCGCATTGATCCGGTGCACTGGGGTTGGGCACCCTTCTGGGCCAAGGGCAAACGTCCTGATCCCATCAACGCCCGAGTCGAGACGGTCACCACCGGCAAATTCTTCAAGCAGCTCTGGCCGAACGGGCGAGCGCTGGTGGTGGCAGACGGTTGGTACGAGTGGGTGAAGGATCCGGACAACCCGAAGAAGAAACAGCCGTACTTCATTCGGCTCAAGAGCCAGGCGCCGATGTTCTTCGCCGCACTGGCCCAGGTGCACGCCGGGCTTGAACCGCATGAAGGAGACGGCTTCGTGATCATCACCGCCGCCAGCGACCAGGGCATGGTGGACATTCACGATCGGCGCCCACTGGTCCTGGCCCCCGAACACGCCCGTGAATGGATCGATCCCGACCTCTCCCCCGCACGTGCCGAAGGCATCGCCAAGAACCTCTGCCTGCCCGTCGACGACTTCGAGTGGTACCCCGTCGGTACCGCAGTGGGGAACGTCAAAAATCAGGGGGCGGAGCTGATACTGCCCCTACGGTAGTGAATCAACAGGAAGGAGTACATTTGTACTCCTTCCTTTCTAGGCCACCTATACGGCAGTGAATCTCAAGGTAGCCATACTGTATTCGCAGGCACTCCTTGCCTTGATCAGCAGTGCAACAGGCCCTGCTGATCGACTGTAGCGCTACCAGTGTGAGGCTCGAACTGCCAAGGCGTTACAAGGCGCTTTTCGGTATTGCACTACAACATCTATGGGTCTCCTGACACACTTGGTAAGACACGAAATAGCCTTCCGAAAATACGCCGGTTTCCTACGTGATATGGGCATGGGAGAATATTGTGTGCGTCTACGGTGGTGACTAGAGTCCGAGGGTCGCTGCACATTCAGCGATGCGGGTTTCGCAGCCCGGTCGTTAAGTAGGCGCACAGCGCCGCGAAAGCGGCTTTTTTGTGTCCGCGTCATGGCGGGCTGTGCGCAGGAGGCTTATGCCTGCCGGTTCCTACTTACCGGTCTGCGAACCTGCGTTCAGCTCGCCACCCTTGTGTCGCAGCAGGAGTGGATGAGCCCCTTTCTCTAAGTAGGAGTGCCTCCATGGCCAAGAAAATCACCCCCGACCCTCCGCCCTGCATAACGTCCAGCCTGGCGGAAAAAGCCGCCTACCTGCGCAAGGTCATGCATGAATCACTGGCGCAGATTCAATCGGCGCCATCTGATAGCCAGGAGCCGATTCTGCTCGATATGCTCACCACGACAGCCTTCAAGACTGTCGAGCCTGATACGTCCTTCGCACCGTCATTGTTCTCTGTTCAACCAGGCATCACCGCCAAGGTCGCGCTTAACCAGGTATCGGAGTTACTCCGGTACGCCGAGTTGAACGCCGATGAAATCTGCCCACGACTGGAGGGCTTCGAGCGAGATCTGCTTATGGGGATGATCCATTCGGTTGCTCTCTCACGAACCGTCGTAGAAGCCCTGCTTGAACAGGCGTCACAGGCCGCCTAAGGGTGACGTAAACCGGTAGCTGCATGACTGCGGCTATCGGCATTTCATGGGAGTACCTACTCGGAAAGGTTTACTGCAGTGGAGACTTTGACAACCCACCGCACTGACACTCATCGTTCAGAAGCATAGCGCTGCCCCTGCCAACACAATGCCGAAGAAAAGCGGAACTGAGGGCCAAGCGGCACTGCTATGCATCCCCTGAAGTGATGGTTACAGCGACAAGGAGAAGAAAGAAATGGCAAATCTTGCCAGTAAAACCGACATCACTAGGGGTCAAATCACGCCCAATGAAGATATCGCACAATTGTTGGCAGCCGTCGCCAGTCTTGAAGCCAAGCTAGAGAGGCTGTGCGAAACGCTGACATGGCACTGCTTCATCATCATTGCCGCGTGGACGGTCTGCCTGATCGCAGGTATCAAGTACATGCTGAACACCTGAGCCCTCCCCACCCGTAACGGGATTTCAACCGCAGTACTCAAGCGCCTAATTGCCTGAAGAAGAGGTGTCACGGCGCACAACTTCCAAGGCATTCCCATATGCCCTGTTGACCTTTGAATTCAACGGCATTGAAAGCTGGCCGCTGCCCCGAACGCAGGGCTTCTCACACGTACGTACGCAAAGCCAAGCAGGTTCCTACAACCCCTTCCGAGTACCTCCTACATGGTTCGCGAAGAAAGATTGCGATGATTCTCCAAGCGTCATATTGATCATGACCGCCCCGAAAAAGGCAGTTGAAGACAGGGCTTTGTCAGCAACATACCAAGAGGCGTTGATCTGAGAACGAGGGTGCGCAACGCCACAAGACCAACTCTCAGGTTGCGAAGCTCCAAGTGATGCGTCCGCTCGACTGCCAGTGCAGTCAATGGAAGCGAAGTAGAACGTGAGGCTAACCCATACGGGCCTTGCTCGTCGCGGCAGGCTCCCCTAGTGAAATCTGGAGGTCTGATGAATCCGGAAACGACTCTATACAAGACGCAGGCCAAGTCCAACGTCACAAAGCAAAATGCTATGTCTATCATTGCGTCGTTGGATGAGGCGATGACTTCAGCCTTTGCCAGAAAAATTGATCTTCAAGTTCTTCGTACTGAACTTAAGAATGAGTTGAGGGTACTTCGTTCTGAAATGAAGACTGATCGCGTGGTACTGAAATCTGAGCTAAAGACTGATCTCATAGGACTACGCTCTGAACTGAAGGAAGATATCATTCAGGTTCGTTTTGACCCAACAGTAATGCGCGTCGAGCGCAAGACACAAATCACGAAGCCTCAAACAATCGGAGAAAACCCGCTGAAAGGCGTGATAGACGGATTCACCCTGTACGTGTGCATCATCACCGCCGCATGTTTAGTCCTGATACACGCTGTGCTGAACTACCTCCCGTAGGCTTTTTGGGGTTTATCCCAGGGGGGAATCTTCCCCCTCGTTAGGAAGTGTTCGCCACGCTTTGCTTCGTCAACCTATCGGGAGGGTCACGGCGAGAGGGTAGCAGCCTGTTCAACGTCCCCCTCCCATCCGCCGGCTACTGCTGAATGGACACTGATTGAAGGTGTAAGCGCCCACCACCAGGAGAGTTAATGCCCCGGGCTAGTCGACGTTTTCCCGAATCCTTCAAACACGAGTCGGTAGACCAAGTGCTTGCCGGCACACCGCTTCATCATTTAGCCGAGACACTGGTCCCCCGCACGCCCCCCTCAAAACGCTTGCTCAAGGAAGCGACCATGCTGGTGCAGGCTCGCAGGGCCGTTCTGAAAAGTGGTGACTGGCTGACCGCTGCAGAGGTGGCACTGCTGGTAGGTCTGAACACTCGCTATCCCAGTGCACAGCCAAACAAGTGGAAGCAACAGGGCCTGATCTTTGCGATCAGCCACAGAGGCGTGGACTACTTCCCAGGATACGGGCTCGATCCTGACGCAGACTTCCTGCCAGCCCAAGCCCTGGCGAAGATCATCGAGGTGTTTGCGGGCCACAAGGACTGCTGGGGCATGGCCTCCTGGCTCCATTCTGACAACAGCATGCTTGGCGGAAAACGACCTCAGGAGCTGCTGACGTCTGCCCCTGACCGGGTCATTGCCGCCGCCCTGGATGAGGTTCAAGAGATCGCTCATGGCTAGAGCAAGGCAAGGCGATTCCAAGACAGAACGCAGGCACAACACGAGAGTGCGCCCCTAATAAAAATGGTCTTTCACGATATGCCTCAGACCGTGAGCTAAAAGCTCTGCCAAGAGGAAACTGGAGGATCACATGCGCCCGAATGTCGAGATCACAAAAACACCGTAGGAGCACACCATGTCCGCAAAAAGAGTGGTCCTGACCGCTAACCCCGATCAGGTCACCAATGACCTTTTTCTCTCTGCCCGTGATCAGCACACCGGTGATGCCGTACACGAAGAACCCAACTCAATAAAACAGCTCGAAGAGGAAGACCGCACCAAGCTCAAGACGTTGCGCTGTAGCATCTCAACGGGACTGATGGATCTTGCACAAGGACGCTTCACTGAGAGTAGCGGCGAGCAGTTGGAGCCTCTACTGACTCACATCACGGATCAGCGCTAATGCAGGCGTTACAAGCTCATGCAAGCACCTTGAAATCAAGTAAATCCGACCACCACAAACATCTCTGGAGTTGGCCTGCCGGCAGTCCCGTTTCTACCGGCGCCACGTCTTCAGTCATTGATCGTTTGCCTTTCACCAGTCAGCGGCAGAGACACAAAAAACCATGTCACCTGACCGATACACCTCGCCCAGGCCATCTCGCTCACAGCCTTCCCAAATCAGCCCGAAACTGAGATTTGCACGCAAAGCCGGCACGCGGTGAAACACACAACCGAACTTAGGCGTCTGCTGATGAGAGATTAAAAATCTGCCTCTCCCGGGGCTGGTGATTGGGGCACTAATGCGCGCCATCATTGGCAGAGAGCGGAATGTGCATCTGCTCATCAACTTCAGGTGCAGAGCGCTCTTGGACGACCATGAAGACCCGATCAACGCGGTGAGGCAAAATACCCACCCGATCAGCCCTCACCTTCATGGTTCGGCACTCGTTGCCTTTGTCGTCTTCCCACTTTTCCATAATCATCCGCCCAACCACCAACACTCGCATGCCTTTGGTGTAAAGCGTTGAGTAATGCTCGGCATCCTTGTGCCAAAGGTCTACACCGGCCCAAAACCCACCTCGGTCCTCGTATTCTCCAGCTCTGTTGGGAATCGAATTATCGAAGTACACATTGAGCCTCAAAAGCCGCCGCGGATCGTTATTGCCGTTGGCGATTTCTCGGTACTCAGGCTTGGTACCGATGTTTCCCTCACCCCAAAAGTAGGTGGCCATGCTCAGTTCCCTCCGGCATGAAGTTGGGTATGATGAGCCAGTCGCGCCAGGTAGGCTTTGTCAGCAGCCTCTACCTTATTGGCACACAAGAACGCCTGGCGCCCCATGCTGTGGACCAGACTGATCTGCATGTTGATGACGATCCGCTGCAACTCCAGAGCGTACAGGTCAGAGATCAAGTTGATCGGCGTCTGCTCATCAAGAATCAACTCCCGCCATAGATCGGTCCCCATCCGAGAACGGTCTGCTCGGCACCAACGCAGAAAAACGGTCCCTGCCCCAGTCGACTGTTTGACCAACCGTATGGGCAGCAACGTGAACGGGTACCGCTCGGCCTGCGCCAGCACTTTTTCGATCGCCAGAGCAATCAAACCCTGAGCCAACGCACTGCACTGCTCTCCGAATTCAACAAGCTCCCCCTTACCCTTAAAAGGCTTTAAAAGCCCTTTAGGGAAGGCAATGTGTTCCAGCGCCTGGAAGGCACTCTGTTCCAAAGGCTGGAAGGCAGTGTGTTCTGCGCCACACCCCCAAGCCGTCGAACCCAAACCGTTGTCCTGCCCTTGTGAAGTGACCATCGCATCACCCCTCCAGAGCCTGAGGTATGGCCTGCAACGAGGTTTGCCCAGGACCCGCGCCGTACCACACAGGCCCTCCTTCCTCCTCCAAGAAGCCACGCGCATCATCCCTGCGACCACGAATAATCCTGGGCGCAAACTCAGCCCTTCGCCGGCCCTCCAACACCGCCAACGGCAACTCTCCAAAGGCCTCTCTCGCCTCACGAGCCCGCTCGTTATCGGCGGCAAAATCAGCACGCGTCACTTTCGCAAACTTGTACTGCTGCGCCAGTCCAAACAGACTTCGCAGCACATAACTCGCTTCATCGATCCGACTCTCCATGCCCTTGCGGCCAATCAGCGCGACATGTCGAGCATGCTGTAGACGCCGAACAATGCCGTCATAGGTAATCAGCAGATACAACGCCAAAAAGCCAAACGGTGAACCGATGAACATCGGCAGACTGACCGGCCGAATACTGAAGTTCTCCCCTGCGGATATGGCACTCGGAACTTCACTCAGCAGCAAATCCACCTCCAGGTGAATGTGGGTCAGCTCGACCTTGCAGCGGTGCAGCTTCTCCTCGATACGAATCAACCAGTAGTCGGCATAGGGATCATCCCTTTCGGCATCGTGACAAATGCGGCCGATCAAACCGGCAAAACCGAGAAAGCCCATGATTGCGGTCTTGCTTTCACTGGCCGGTCTTCCTTGCCAGATACGTAAAGCTTGGCGGGTATGCAACGTCAGTTGCATGGCACTGCGCAGTGGCCCAATTGGGCTCTGAATGGCGTCAGACATTGATGGCTCCTGGCTGAAGTATCGAGCCGTCAGTGTCATCAGGAACTCCATGCCCATCAGCCAGAAAACAGAATCTGATCCATCGGGTTTTAACTCGCCACCGACGCTGAACCGCCGTCGATCAACCGCAGAAGACTGACCACTGTACCCAGAGCACCACCCCTTGAAACTCGCTCACGCCATTCCTGTTTGATGGCGGCGACACGCCTGCTGGTTCTGTAACTGTGCCCTCTAAACACCCGAGGACACCCACATGCCCAACTGCCTCTACTGCTCCAGCCATTGCGCCTGGAGACCGAAACCATGACCCAGCAACATACCGTCGAAGTACTCCTGCGGCCCGCCGTCGAGCTTTACACCGTTGCGGTGTGCGCACTCTGTAGTGGGGTGTGCTTATTCGCCCCCTGGATGTTCGGCCTGACACCCTTATTTGGTCTCATGACTGCAGTCATTTACCTGGCACTGGGGTGGGTTCGTCTTCGCCAGGGATTGATGGTGTTGCGCTACCGACGCAACATCCGCCGCCTGCCCCGATACGTCATCACCAGCCAACGCATCCCCGTGAGCAACCAACGGTTGTTTGTCGGTATTGGATTTAAATGGGAACAGCGCCACACCCAGCGCCTGATGCAGACCTACCGTCCGGAGTTCCGCCGGTATGTCGAACCCACAGCCCTCTTTCAAACGGCACGACAGTTGGAACAGCGTCTGGAAAAAGCCTCTTTTCCCCTGAGCCTGATTCCGCGGTTCACCACCTGGGACCATCCACTCAATCCCGTGCGCCCACTTCCAGCGGTGGGCGGCTCTCCTCGCCTACATGGTGTCGAACCCAACGAAGTTCCGGTCTCACTTCCCCTGGGCGAACGCGTCGGCCACAGCCTGGTGCTGGGCACGACTCGAGTCGGTAAAACCCGCCTGGCTGAACTCTTCATCACCCAGGACATTCGTCGCGAGAAACGCGTCAACGGTGTTTCGGAATTCGAGCCAGTCATTGTTTTTGATCCCAAGGGCGACGCCGACTTACTCAAGCGCATGTACGTCGAAGCCCGCCGCGCCGGTCGGGAAAAAGAGTTCTACGTCTTTCACCTGGGTTGGCCTGACTTCTCCGCCCGCTACAACGCCGTGGGCCGCTTTGGACGCATCTCCGAAGTCGCCAGCCGCATCTCCGGCCAACTCTCCGGCGAAGGCAACAGCGCCGCCTTTCGGGAGTTCGCCTGGCGCTTCGTCAACATCATCGCCCGGGCCCTGGTGGAGCTCGGCAACCGCCCTGACTACATCCAGATTCAGCAGCACGTGATCAACATCGACGCCCTGTTCATCGACTACAGCAGCGACTACTTCGCCCGTCATGACCCGGGCGCCTGGGATGCCATCGCGACCATCGAAGGCAACCTCAACGAGAAGAACACCCCCTTCAACATGCGCGGACGCCTCCCCCGGGTCACCGCGATCGACCAGTACCTCTCACGCACCCGCCTCTCCGATCCCGTCATGGACGGCCTGCGCTCTGCCGTGCGCTACGACAAGACCTACTTCGACAAGATCGTTGCCTCACTCCTCCCCCTGCTGGAGAAGCTGACAACCGGGCGCATGGCCGAACTGATCTCACCCAACTACAGCGCCCTGGACGACACCCGCCCGATCTTCGACTGGATGCAGATCATCCGTAAACGCGGTGTCGTGTACGTCGGCCTGGACGCCCTCTCCGACCCCGAGGTCGCCGCGGCCGTGGGCAATTCGATGTTCGCCGACCTGGTGTCAGTGGCCGGCCACATCTACAAGTTTGGCCTGGACGGCGGGCTGCACAACGCGGCCCAGGAGCAGAAGATTCCCATCAACCTGCACGCCGATGAGTTCAACGAGCTGATGGGCAATGAGTTCATTCCGATGATCAACAAGGGCGGCGGCGCCGGCATTCAGGTCACCGCCTATACCCAAACCATCAGCGACATTGAGGCCAAGATTGGCAACCGCGCCAAGGCCGGCCAAGTGGTGGGCAACTTCAACAACCTCTTCATGCTGCGTGTACGCGAGACCGCCACGGCCGAGCTGCTGACCAAACAACTGCCCAAGGTCGACGTCTACTCCACCACCCTGGTCAGCGGCGCCACCGACAGCTCCGATATCGAAGGCAATACCGACTTCACCAGCAACACCCAGGACCGAGTCAGCTCCACCAGCGTCCCCCTGATTGAACCCGCCCACGTCGTCAGTCTGCCCAAAGGCCAGGCTTTCGCCCTGATCGAAGGCGCCAACCTCTGGAAGATCAGGATGCCCCTGCCCGCCCCCGATCCCGATGACTGCATGCCCAAAGATCTGCAGACCCTGGCCGCCAACATGCGCAAGCGCTATGTCGACGGTGGCGGTGAATGGTGGGCTGGCGGAGGTACCCGCGAGTTGGACTAGCGCCCTACAACGGACCAACCAGCGACTGGATCTAATCCCTGATAAGCGACGCAAAAAACCACAGAAAAGTGTTGGTCAGCAGTGGCAATGGCGACCAACTGTCAGGAACCGCGATCGCTTGAGAGCAACGAACTGCCATCTCTACGCAGGTCAAAACCGAGCTAACCAAAAAGCCACTAAAAGCAAATAGCCATTACAAAAAACGTAATTTGCCTGATACTGCCGACCAAGATTCGGCCTTATTCAGAAATCTCCCTCATAGACGGTGACAGGCACGACCTGTGCCAGCGCACTCAACAGCGTTTCACCAAACACCAGACCTGGTACTCAAGGAACGAAAACTCATGGCAAAGGGCTGGAGCAACGAAGAGCTTCTCGCATCGCTAGAGGCTTACCGCGTGATGGCACAGAAGCAAGAAGCCGGAATTAGCTACTCCAAGAAGCAGGTGTATGAAGAGCTGGCCGCTCGATTTGATCGCACCGCAAAGGCATTCGAATACCGCATGCAGAACATTTCAGCCGTGTTCGATGAGCTGGGGTTGCCGTGGATACTAGGCCTGAAGCCTGCGGTGAATGTGGGCTCTGACATGAAGATTCGGTTGGTCCAACTCATTCAAGGCATCACACCTGAAGAAGGCCTGCAAGCAGGCAACGTTGAAGACAGTACCAATTGGGAGAAAGCCCTTGCTGCTGTCATCCAATTGGGGGGCATCGCCAGTCGGAGTCAGGTCGAAGAGTGGATCCGCGCTCGTGAGCCCGGATACAACGCCAACAGCCTGTCAGACCTCTACATGATGTCCGTTAACGCCCGGGCACGAACGGGCTACCCGCAAAACAAAAAGCCCCGAAGAACTGACCAGGGCAACCGCTACGACAGGCTGTTCAAAGTCGGCAAAGGCACCTTTGGCATTTACGATCCGGCTCAACATGGCGTATGGGAAATCTACCCCGATGCTTCATCGGGCAGCCGATTTGGCGTCTCTGTTCGCCGGGTGACGAGCCCAATCGAAGAAGCGCTAGCGCACGCAGAAGAAGATGCCGAACACACCACGGGATTCGATCCCGCAGACGTAGCCGACGCAAGAAAGCGCATCACCGCCAACATCGTGCGCCGCCGAGGACAACCCGCTTTCCGAAAAGCACTATTAGAGGCTTACAGCGGCGCTTGCGCCATTACCGGCTGCAACCTGCCCGATGTCCTTGAAGCCGCGCATATCCACCCCTACAAGGGCGACCACACAAACGTCGTACCCAACGGGTTGCTGCTGCGCGCAGACATTCACACCCTGTTCGATCTCGGACTGATCGCCATCGAATCCGAGACGATGGTCGTGCGGGTGGCTCCCAAACTGAAAGATACCGAGTACGGAAAGCTGGAGGGATCCCCGCTTCGCCCCCCGAAACAAATAACCCACCAAGTGAGCCCTGAGGCCTTGGATTGGCACTGGAGCCAATGTGGCTGGTGCGAATGAGCGAGAGCCCATGGTCACGCCCCACCGCGTCATGCCAGAGAGACGGCGGAGGCCAGATAATGGGCCGGCTGCGGCCCAGTGAACTAGATGCCCCTACCTGCCGACATGGGTCCCTACCAGTCCAACAAAGCACGAGCAGGAGAGCAACCGAACACGACGCAGAAGGTCCGCATTCTCGCCGGTATAGTCAAACCTACGCAGATGGACCTTCCGGTCGGACAACGCAGCCCTGTGCTGTACCAATAATGCTTGCACAGCAATGGTTTACAGATGATCGCCGCTAATCCAAAGGCATAAAATCGCATCAAGAAAACATTGCGTTTGCCTGTGTGGGCATCCATCATCTACCCTCACGGGAGCCGTCGACAAACCAGCCTACTACTCCTCCATCTTGAGAAGCAGGCCAATGTAGGCCAATTGGCGCGGAGCATGCCTCTATGGAGACGAAGGTCCCAAGTTTTAAAGGCTGTACAAGCAATAGTCCAGGGCTACAGCTCACGCTCCTTCCCTCATACCTAGATCCATTTGGGCAGGAGCCCATGAAGCAAAACGAGAATTTCCCCCCTTTTCCATCCTTCGACCAGCCCCTACAGTTTGCAGACCTGTTTGCAGGGTGCGGAGGGCTGTCCCTTGGGCTTTCCCTAGCTGGACTCAATGGCGTTTTCGCAGTAGAACGCGACAAAATGGCATTTTCGACATTGTCGACAAACCTGATCGAGCGGGAAGATGTTCCAGTGGAGCGATTCGCCTGGCCTAAATGGCTAGAGAGGCAAGCCTGGGGAATCGACGACATTCTGGACAAGCATGGCTCCGACCTGGCATCCCTGCGAGGACAGATACAGGTACTGGCAGGAGGACCTCCTTGCCAAGGATTTAGTTTCGCAGGTCGTCGAGTAGAGTCCGACCCTCGTAATAAGCTGTTTGAAAAATACGTTGAGATGGTCAGTGCTATCCAGCCTGCTGCAATTGTCCTGGAGAATGTGCCAGGGATGAAAGTAGCCCATTCTGCGAAGAAATGGAAAGAGCTTGGACTACTGGTGAAGCCACGGTCTTACTATGAAAAATTAGTAGAAAGCCTGGATAGCATCGGCTATAGCGTCCTTGGAAAAATTGTCGACTCCTCTCGCTTTGGCGTTCCTCAAAAACGTCCGCGCTTGATCGTGATTGGTCTTCGAAAAGATTTGGCTTGTCATCTCGTAGGTGGCATGGAGAGAGCGTTTGACCTACTGGAAGCATCTCGACTGAAGCAACTTCAGGACTTGAATCTTCCAAATGAAGTTTATGCCGTGGATGCTATTTCGGATTTAGAGCTGAGTGACAAGGGTACCACTGCCTGCGAAGACCCTGAATCACCAAAGGGTTTTCAGGAGATTGTCTATAAAGGCCCTCTTACACCATTTCAGAGGTTGATGCACGAAGGCTGTAGCGGTACCCCCGACAGCTTGCGCCTAGCGAGGCATAGGCCCGCGGTTAAGGCTCGATTCCAAGAAATCATCAACGATGATGAATGCACCAAGGGTGTGCGGATGAGTGCCAAGGTTCGTGAAAAATACGAGCTAAAGAAGCACCGCATATACCCAATGCAAGCAGGTGCCCCTGCCCCTACGATCACCACGTTGCCGGATGATGTTCTTCATTATAAAGAACCTAGGATACTGACTGTCAGAGAGTCTGCACGCCTCCAGTCGTTCCCTGATTGGTATCAGTTCAAGGGCAAGTTCACCACCGGTGGTGCCCAAAGAACAAAAGAGTGCCCGCGCTACACCCAAGTAGGTAATGCTGTACCACCTTATCTAGCACGCGCCATTGGGATGGCAATTCAAGCGATGCTGGAGGAAACTGTTGCACTAGCCCAAAAGCCAGCAGAGCTTGAGCAGGAAAAAACGATAGCCATCGCTTAGAAGCAAAAAAGACATAGGAGTCTAGGGAAATGGAGAGCTCCCACTACGGCGGCGCGCACTACCCAAGCGCGCTGGTCGACTGGGCTGGTCATCACTCGGGGGGAGTGAAGCGACTACTCGATAAGAATAGCGGCCAGCCAAATAAACAACTTCTGCGGACAAACCTTCTATCGCGCCTTGAAGACTGGGCTAATCAACTACCCTCGGGCGCATCAACCGTCCCGCGGGTAGTTTTGTTGGTTGGAGGCCCAGGAAACGGCAAGACTGAAGCTATCGAGTCCACAATCCTGTGGCTAGATAAAAGCCTCGGTTGTGATGGGAAGCTCGTCGACAAACTGTCCCAATCATTCCACCCCTCAAGTGGCTTAGCTGTTCCTCGCAGGGTGACTGTTGATGCTGGAAAACTAGCAAGCAGTGATAGCAGCCTGAGCTTAGAAATCGTTCAGGATGCTTCTGCCACGGCAGGACATGAAGGCGATAGCGCATCGCTCCTTCTTATAAAAGAGCTCAGCAGCCTCATAGGCAAGTCTCACTCTAGCGCCTACCTTTGTTGCGTCAACCGAGGAGTCCTTGATGACGCGCTGATCCATGCCATAGACAACAATCTCAATGAAGCGAGAACTCTTCTGGAGGGCATAACCCAGGCAGTTAGCTTGGCGCACGACGCCCCATCATGCTGGCCGCTCAAAGGATTTCCATCCGTTGCTGTCTGGCCCATGGACGCAGAGTCGCTGCTGGTAGAGCCAGACGACGGCTCCGATGCACCTGCGGATATCCTCATCGGCCAGGCCACCACGACCGAACTGTGGCCTGCGAAAGGTTCCTGCCCAGCGGGAGATCGTTGCCCTTTCTGTGCTAGCCAAGCGATTCTTTCACGCCCAGAGCACAAGGCAGCCCTTCTGCGCACACTGCGCTGGTACGAGCTGGCCAGTGGCAAGCGATGGAGCTTCCGAGACCTGTTCTCCCTAACCTCTTACCTACTTGCTGGCCATCATCCAGCTGTCAGCACTTCAACTGGATCTCTCCGCCAAGCTACTCCATGCGAATGGGCTGCAAACCTTGTTTTACTGGAGCAAAAAGCTAGCTCAATCACGAAGCCTGGCAAGCAGTACCTCACTGCACCCTTTTATCTGGCGACGTCAGGGTACCAGCACGCCTTGTTCCATCAATGGGACAAAGGCGTAGCTAGCTCACTAGGCACCGACCTCAAAGAGCTAGGACTCGATAAGGACCTCGGTTTAGAAGAGTCCAGAACACTACTGGGCCTCAAGCATTTTCTTTCGGAGCGTAATGGCCACTACCTTCCCGCAACCATCGCCCCCTTGCTGGAGGGAATCGTCGAGACCTTGGACCCTGCATTTGCCAGTCCAGACAGTGAAGTTGCCGTAAGTGCCCGCAGCACGATCCTATTGGGCGATCTAGATATGCGCTTCAGTCGCTCCCTCTCGGGAGGCATCGAGTTCATCAGGAAGTACCAGGTACTCTCGCCGAACGAACTGGAAGTGCTCAAGCGCCTTTCTCTCGCAGATACTCGGCTTTCAGACCCAATAGTTCGACGCAAAAAGCCTGCGGCAGCCAGCCGAGTCCAGCATATCCTGCGCGACTTCGCCTGCCGTCTGGTCCGAAGGAGCATATGCACCCGAACTGCTGCTGTAGCAGACGCACCAATCCTGCAGGCCTTCCAACAAGTCGTGGAGGATGACGACAAGCATAGGCACCTCTACGAGGTGGTCAGACAGGTGAAGGATCTGCTCAACACCGGCCAGGAGTTCGAGGTTTCGTTGACGACCACGTTCGGACAGCCCCTTCCTCCTCGCCAACGCCAAGCAACATTGGTCGTGCAACAGAGCCCGGTCAGGACATTCCCTCAAGACACGGCAGGCCGCCCACGGCCGCCCATCTGCTACTTAAAGGTAGGTAAAGGTAACTCGGCCCAACCCGTCCCACTGACCTACGACCTATTCAAGGCCGTCAAGGAGCTGGAAAGAGGTCTTTCTCCGGCAGCTCTCCCAAGGACTGTCGTGGCATTGCTAGATACTGCCAAGGCTCGCCTATCTGGCCCAATCGTCCGGGATAAGGACTTACTTGAAGATGCCAAGATGCGTATTGGCGCAGATGGCACTGTAGTAGGTCTTTCGTGGAATGGCTTTGTTGCAGCCAAGGAGAATGGGCTATGAGTCTTGCAGACTTCAAACAAGCGCCTTGGGGGCGCTCTCATAAAAAGTATCAGGAGTCAGCTCTTTCAATCAGCCCAGCGCCGGAGTACGCAAGCTCAGAGGTACTGCTTGCTTCGCTGTACCGTGCCATCGGTTTTGGCTCCTTGAGTGAGGGCGCGATCCCACAAGCGGGACGTGACCTGGATAAAGATATCCAGAAACGCCGCGAAAAGAGACAAGCTGCTCCCGAGGGTGCGGTTGTGGACGTTGAAGCATGGAACACTGTTCTCCATGGGGTGCTGGAAAGCCCAAAGCTTCCAAACCAATCCTCCAAACGCTTCCTGCAGGTCACGCCAATAGTGCCAGGAATGGCATTGTTTTCCGGGTCCGCCCGGCTAAGTGGCAACTCATGGGTGGCAGGCAGCTTGATACGCCGCATGGTTTGCCTGGGCTCTCCTAGCCTAGAGTCCGCACAAAAACTATGGAAAAAACTCTTCATTGCGTTGAGCGTCAATGAAAATGACGATGTTTTCGCTCGCTGGCTCGACCAAGAAACATCGTCTTGGAACTTAGGACCAGATAGCTGGGACTTCTCCCCAATTACCGAAGATGAAATGGTACCGGAAACACCAGATATTCATGGATTGGCATTCCTTCCAGCACGAAGATTCGCCAAGGATCTGGACTCCATTATCCAAGCGAAAGGATCCATGACCCGCAGGCAATGGACCAGCCTGCTGGAAGCAATACTACGCTTGGGTGCAGCGTCCCACGTCATATGGTTATGTGATGTCCATGCCCGGACCTGGAGCTGCCTATCAGCAGCACTCGGTGGTAGCACCTCCCCATCCAGCGAAGAGGAAGCAAGGCACGCCATATTCCCGCAGGCGCCTCAATACATGGCGTATGGCGGCAAGGCCCTCCAAGGTATTAAGGACAAGATCTCCACTTACCTCAATGCCCGACTGGGAATCAACGCCCTGCTTTGGTCACTAGATCAGATTGAGGCGCCCTATACTGGCAGCCTCGCCACGAGCGCAGGGCTTGCCGGGCTCTGCCAACATATCCGCATCTATCAGGCCAAGCTCAATAGCCTAAATACAGCGGAAACAATCATCGATCTGCGCGAGCAAGAATCACGAGCACTGTTGTGCAAGAAGGGGATCGGCTCCAACCTAATGGAGTTCACACGACATGTCCTCGGGCAGCGCCAGACAGCAGCTCCACTGCTAAGAGGCTATGACCAAGGATACATCCTTAGGAAAAATGGAAGTAGCTCCTCCAGCCCGTGGATAGTATCCCTAGGTCCAGTTGCCGTGCTCGCCCTAGTGCACTGTGCTCTTGCTGGAATGGGTGGCCCCCGCTCCGTCCACCGATTGGGCCAGCATCTCGAGGCCTACGGTGTAGCTGTAGACAAGCACGACATAGCAAGGAACGACCTAGGTCACCAGCTGAGAATGCTCGGCCTTGTACTCGACAGCCCCGACGCAGAGAGCGGCATGCTGTTGCTACCTCCATTCCCCGTTAGCCACTCTCAACTGAGCCCTGAACATGAATAAGCTTGCAATCTGGCTCGCCAAAGAAGTCCTTGGGAAAGTACAAGGTGCAACACAGGGTTACAGCAGCATTAATCCCGAGTACCGACTAATCTTCCGCGGCCCGCCATTAGAAATCCTCGAACAGACCTATAGCGACCTGACCCAAAACGGTGGAATCCAGGTTCAAGGGCGTCAAGATGGAAGCAAGGCGACACTACCAGTGTTACTCCAGTACCCGGGCAATCAGTTGCAAGGGCCCAAGCCGCTGATTGGACAATCTGGCAAGTGCGACAACGATCATTTATTAAATGTTCGCAACGACCCAACCAATCCTAGCTTCGTAGCATTAGTCCCTCCCGGACTGCATAACAACCTGTCTATCGAGTCCACAACGGACGAATTCGGGTTGGGATCAGATACCAGCACCGGAAGCACTTCCTTCGATATCTGGTGGAGAGACGAGTTCGTCCAGCAAGCAGTTGAACAAGCGTTGACCGTTGCCGGCGTAGATCCGCAGCAAAAAGATGATGCGAAGGCCCTAATCGAGAAAGCTACCGGAGCAGTCGATGAAATTGATCCAGACAAAAGTAGCCATCGACTTGCCTGGCACTTACTGTCTCGCATCTACTCAATAGCAAGTACAAACCAAGGACTACCTGCTGGACAGGCACTTGCCCTAGCCTGTGGATTTCCTCCAATGGAGGATGGCAAGATTTCGCCAAAAATCCAACAGTCCACACTAGACAAAATATCCGAAGAGCTTGCCGATGGTTTCAAGACAGGGATCGAACGCCTGACAGCAAATGCAACACCAGAAACAGATAAAGCACTTCGCGAATTGCTCGCCCATTTACAGTCAAACTGTGACATACCTACGGCCTTCGAGCGTGCGACCGCGGCCTTCTACCTACCCAATGCGGGACTAGAACTAACGGCTCCTCCGTCTTGGTGGACAACCCTGACTATCGAGCAATGGACAGAACTGCTCTCGAACGAAGAGAACCAGGCCATTGGTGAAGTTGCCATCCAATGCACTAACGGCATTATCCCGATTAACAAGGGAATGCCAGCCCTGGTCAGAGGTCAGGTCGAACTCGCCGTCTCTACCAGTGAGGGCTATCAGCCTCAGGAGGTCCAACTGACGGGTGGGTCGCAGGGTAAAGCTTTCATATCATTGCCTGTCGCTCTAAATGGACCAACCCGCTATTCAGACTCAAGCCCCCCTGCCCATAAGACTCCGATGAGCTACAAGGTCATTGCTGGCGGCTCTAAACCTGCAAGTATCCGAGTCATATCCCTGGAGACCTGGCAACCCGGCATTGTCGTTAGTTGCAGACTAGCAACTAAATCGACACCACCCAAGAAACCCAGAAAGAAGTCGGCGAAATTGCATTGGGAAACAGCTCTTTCGCTCCCAGGATCAGGGCGTTATGAACTGCGGATCCACCTGTCGCCTGGAGTGTCCCTAGGAACGGTTGAAGGCCTATCCGACGACACTACTGAGATAGAGGCTGGCAAGCAGGATATCGAGACAAAGCAAGTTGGTGAGGACGAGTACCTCATTGAGATAGAAGCCGACGGTAAGTACCAGCTTGATATTGCGTTCACCCTGCCGGGTGAAAAAGCGCCATCGATTTGTAGAGCCTATCTGGCTTGCGAAGAGACGAAGGAGGAAGGTTGTCGTAGTGAATTCGAACGCCTCATCAAGCTCAATCGCAGGCATCTCGAAAAATTCGATACCAAGGCCGTCGTACACCTAGAACGAAACTCTCGTGCCTCCAGTCTTCAGTCCTGGATGCTCGAAGAGCAGAATGCAGCAATTTCATTCAGGCCATTGGTTATTTCAAACGACTATGCCTCACAATGGGCACCACCTGATTGGAATGCAATTGATGGCCCGATACTCTCTCGAGGCCAGTTCCTGCACGACCCACGCCCACAGGCAGAACACTTCCAGCCACCGAAAGGTTTCATCGAGGCCCGTCAAGAGCTGGCAAAGTACATCCGAGGGGAAGACCAGTCGGGGCTGCTTGAGTCCGCCCCTCTGGGAGCTTGGCTGTCAAATGACCCGGATTTTAGGTCTCTAGTCGAAAGCTACCTCGACTCATTCATGTCATGGGTCAGCACCAATCCGTCAGTTGCTTGCTGGGTGGATACCGTTATCGTCTGCTCGCTGCAAGCAGATGGCCGCACTCTGGATAGGATCCCAGACGCAATTATCCTATCCCCTCTTCATCCATTGCGTCTTGCATGGCATTGCCTCGCCCAGAAGGTGCTGAGGGACGAAGTCGAGGGGGACTCAGCATGCCCATGTCCGGCAGCCAGCATCCTAGATCCAGATTGCATTCCTGATCTATTGACCCTTTGCCTGCAGTCACCGAGTGGCGAAGATAGCGTGGACTTCCTATCAGTAGAATGTAGCTCTGACTACTGGTCAGTGCTCTGGAATGGCTCCCGGCTAAACCAAATTCCTGAACGTACCAGCCGGGCCCCTTTCGACAGTAGTCTCGGACTCACAGTGGGCGGTATATCTAGCGGATTCAGCCCAGCCCAAGTTTCTCGTGCACTCGACGACGTGACGGACCTGTTATCAGCAAAACCTATCGTCAGCTTGGTTGTATCCAGTGCAGGCGGCACTACGGATGCCTGTAACGAAGGTCTAGCAAATTGGTGCACAAAGCGCTTTGGCAACGGAGATCAGGACAAGACACGTCAAAGTGTTGGAGCAAGAATTCTGGAGGTGTTCGACACAAGGAAAACCGGAGTACCCGATCAGGCGACGATAGCCAATCTCTCTGAAGATACCGACAATCATGTCCGTTGGTACGATAAGCAACCTGTCAACTCCAAACCCGATCTTGGAATAATTGCCCAGCTAAACTCAGCCGATCCCGAGTCCAAGGAAGTGGGAATACTATCCCCACTGAGTGTAGGGGGACTGATCAGGCACCGAGTTAGGCGTCAACTAAAAGCCTCGTTCCTAAGCGAATCCAGACAAGGCCTGCAAATGCCCCTGTCAGGCGATCCATTTGCCGACAAAGTATCCACTTGCATGCTCATGCTGGAGAAAATCCGGGATGGTAAGGTCGGACTGCAATTTTCCCCAAACACCCATGCAATTTCCGGCATGCTTGAGGGCAATAGCGCAGGGTTTGTCGCTGTCTCATCCTCAGCTATTGATCCTGCGTGTTTCCTCGGAGGTTGGATCGAAGGTACCTACCTATGGGACTACGACCTGCCTGCATACTCCCACCGCGCAGGTGATACCAGCGGCTACTATCTCTTGTCACAGGTCAAGGAAGCAGATCGGGACGCGCTTCGAAGAGTGCTGAAGCCCCTGCCGGATTGCGGAAACCTAGACGACAACCAGATCGAGCAGATACTTCTTGAAGTCGCCAGACGTGGGATCCCTACTGTGCGAGGCCTATCTGGAGACGACACAGGCGCTACTGGAGATCTCGGTCTCTTTCTTGCCGTTCGCCTGCTGCAGGACCAATTCCGCCAGGAAGGTAACCTGAACAGCCTACTGCCAGTTCTTGCAGGTACCCCAGAAGACTCGACCATAGCTATTATCATTCCGGTCGACCCCTTCCGAGGATACCTTTCCGACCTCGCTCGCTCCCTGGGCAAGGAACGCAAGGAAATGTCCCTGTCACGTCCAGACCTGCTTGCGGTGGGTGTAAGAGCATGCAATGACAGAATTCAATTGCACCTTACTCCCATCGAGGTCAAATGCAGGCAAAACAGTGTGTTCAGTTCTGGTGACTCGACCGAGGCGCTGAATCAGGCAAAGGCGCTTTCGACACTGCTGCGTGCCATCGAGGAACGCGCGACCACATCGCTCGCCTGGCGGCTAGCCTTCCAGCACCTATTGTTGTCGATGATAGGCTTTGGCCTAAGGGTGTATAGCCAACATCAAGCCGTGGATGGGCAAGCCGGACGCTGGGCCAGCTACCACGAGCGTATTGCCGCAGCGATACTTAACCCTACTCCAACGATTAGCATCGACGAAAAAGGACGCCTAATCGTAGTTGATGGCTCCCCCGACAGCGACTCGCATGACCGTGATGGAGATGGCTATGCAGAGACAATCGTCATATCCAGCAAAGATGCGGGCCGGATGATTGTCGGAAACGACGCCCAATCTTTCTACGACTCTGTTCGTAGCAAAGTCAATGATTGGGGGCTACTGCCTGCGAGCACAAACGAGCCGTCCTCTCCAACATCGAAATCGACATCGATAGTTGAAGCCCCTGTCTTGAGCGAAGAGCAAACGGGTACGCCTGCATCGGAACCAGGAGAGAAAGCAAACGGCTCCTCCCTTGAATTGATAGAGCAATCATCTACCACAACGAGTTCACCCATGGCCGCACCAGCTACTCCAGTCAGCAGCGGAATTGTCCTGTCTGTAGGCAAGACCGTCGATGGTTTCGAGCCTCGCCCACTCACTCTCAACATATCCAACACCCAGCTCAACCAGCTGAACATTGGCGTCGTCGGTGACCTCGGGACAGGGAAGACCCAGTTCCTGAAATCCCTAATTCTGCAGATCTCTAGGTCTCGCGATGAAAACCGAGGGATAACACCTAGATTCCTCATCTTCGACTACAAGCGCGACTACAGCAGCGACGATTTTGTTAAGGCGACAGGTGCCAAGGTCGTGAAGCCCTATCGCCTTCCCCTGAACCTATTCGACACAACAGGCATGGGCGAGTCTTCTGCCCCCTGGCTAGACAGGTTCCGGTTCTTCTCAGACGTTCTGGACAAGGTGTACACAGGCATAGGGCCTGTTCAACGAGACAAGCTCAAAAAGGCTGTCCGTAATGCCTATGACACAGCCAACGCAGAAAATAGGCAGCCAACGATCTACGACATACACGAAGAATACAGCCAGCTACTCGCCGGCAAGTCGGACTCACCAATGGCAATCATTGATGATCTGGTAGACATGGAAGTCTTCGCTCGCGACGGAGATATCAAACCGTTCGACGAGTTCCTAGACGGGGTCGTGGTTATATCCCTGGACGCCATGGGACAGGACGACAGAAGCAAGAACATGCTCGTTGCCGTCATGCTAAATATGTTCTACGAGAACATGCTTCGGACCCCAAAACGTCCCTTCATAGGTGATTCACCACAGCTCCGAGCCATAGACTCGTACCTATTGGTGGACGAGGCAGACAACATCATGCGATATGAATTCGACGTCCTGCGGAAGCTACTTTTGCAAGGGCGGGAGTTCGGAGCGGGTGTGATTCTTGCATCTCAGTACCTCCGGCACTTCAAGGCTGGAGCGACCGATTATCGCGACCCTCTGCTAACTTGGTTTATTCACAAGGTACCCAATGCCACGCCAAACGAACTTGGCGCCCTGGGGTTCACATCGGACCTAGCCGAGCTATCCGAACGCGTGAAGACGCTTCCGAACCATCATTGCCTCTACAAATCGTTCGATGCTACAGGTGAAGTCATACGTGGCCTCCCCTTCTTCGAGCTCACCAGCCAGAGTTAACCCAGGCTCAGTCCGGCCCTAGCCGCTAGGGCCGGACAAGGAGACTACCATTGACTGACATCCTTTCCCCAGCAGAACGTTCGAAGAGGATGTCACGCATCAGAAGCAAGGACACCCGTCCAGAGCTTGTCCTACGCAAAATCCTTCATGGACTTGGGCTTAGATATCGACTGCACAGCATCAGGCTTCCCGGAAAACCGGACCTGATATTTCCTCGCTACAACGTAGTAGTGTTCGTGCATGGATGCTTTTGGCACCGCCATGCGGAATGCAACATCGCTACAACCCCCAAGAGCAATACACCCTTTTGGCTTGAGAAGTTTGAGAAAAATGTTGAGCGGGACATACGAGTCAGGTCACAGCTGGAAAATCTCGGATGGAGGGTATTCGTGGTTTGGGAGTGTGAGCTCGCCTCCACAAAAAAAGCGCAAGCTACTGCAGAGCGACTTAACGGGTGGATTCGCGATGACGAAAAATCCTGACATGTATCAGCCGGATAAACACCAGTACTTGAGAAGAAAACGCCCAATTAAAGCCTGACTATAGGTTCAGTGACTTGACCACCTGCAAGAAGAAGTGAACCAGATGATAAGATCAGCCACCCAAAATTCAGCTACGAATTAAGAATGTCTAGAAAAATCATATCTGCCAAAGAGTTCGACATCTGCGTTTCGATGTCAGATCTAGTCACCTGGGAAGGCGACGACAAGACTCCCAATGTCGACTTACAGGCTGTATTTGCCGCCCTTGAAATTCCCGTCAACATCATGGAGCTCTATGAATCGTATTTCGCCCACCTTTATAACGGCTACGGCGACGTACACGTCTATCATGCTCAAAATAACGGAGGCAGTATTCTCGCGATCGACTTGTATCGAGAACTCACCGATCAACAAGATTTGACAGCCCTATCGTTACGCATTGAAAGCCCCGCATTTGATCAGGTACTCGCCCATCTGAGGTCATTCTTTGACAGTGCCACCCGTCAAGTGGCATTTGAGCAGGTAAGCTATTCCAGGCGGCTTCGCGAGATGCTTGACGAGAGCAGATACCCCCGACAGGTCGAAGAAGATCACGACTATATGCAGCAACACTTCGTCCACCGGTGATGCCAGGCAGCCTAATGCCACGTAACGCCAATTCAGCGCTGGCGTCTTCCTCTACGCCAAGGCCAGTGTTACTTGCTGATCGCCTCCTTGCGATCACGCAAGTGCACTACCGGACATCAGAACCTCCTACACAACGAGCTGACGTAATCAACGAGCCGGACACTGCTGCGTCGACGGTTCCTTGCCAAAAATTAGCCTAGGCTCTGTCTGAAATCCCAAGAAACTGAAATGTGGCCCCGGAACAGCCTGGGCTCTGTACAGTCGCCGACCATCTACAGAAAGGAATTCTGTGATGGCAAAGCGTTATGAGCTCTCGGATGAAGCGTGGGCAGTGGTCACCAATCTCTTTACGGCAGCTCACGCCAGGGGCCGGCCCCGCAGCAGTGATCGCTTGATGCTCGATGCTGTGCTCTGGGTACTTTGTTCAGGAGCAACCTGGCGAGATATGCCCGAGCGTTTCGGGTCTTGGGCGACGGTCTATCACCGCTTCCGAGCCTGGCGAAACTGCGAAACATTCGATCAGATGCTCAGACGATTGCACCTCAGACTTAATGACAAAGGCTTGATCGCCCCCGCACCTGAATGATCGATTCGACCGCTGGTAGAGCAACCCGTGCTTTATCTGGAGCGCGGAAAAAGGGGGCCTGACGAGCCTGCCGATCACGCTCTAGGCCGCAGTCGTGGCGGCCTGACAACCAAAATCTACATGCTCTGCGACGCCAACGGGATACCGCTGCGCTTTCTCCTCTCTGGCGGTCAAGCCAGTGACATCAGCTACGCACAACCACTGTTGGACGAAGTCAGCATTCCATCGAGCCAACGTGGCCGCCCGCGCAAGCGCTGAAAATGGCTGCTTGCCGATAAGGGCTACGACGCCTAAGCGCTACGCCGCTACTGCGACCAATATCGAATGCAACCCGTCATCCCACTGCGCTCGATGAAGCGCAAGCCCAAGCCTGGCTTACCCAGACTGTTCGACCGGCCCAAATACCGACAGCGCAACATCATCGAACGCATGTTTGGCTGGCTGAAAGAGAGCCGCCGAATCGTCACGCGCTTCGACAAGCTTGCAAAAAGTTGTGCCGCGATGGTCTCGCTGGCTTGTGTCTTGCGGTGTGTGCGACGGCTTTTTTCAGACAGAGCCTAGCAATCTACCGACAAAAAGTAACGAAAGCACTGCTATTTAAATAGCAACCAACCGCCTTGCAGAATTTAATCAACCGCACCACATAAATAATTATTCGTTTTTCCACCACATCTCTCAACGAACCAAAAGCAACAAACCATATCCGACCCATACATAAAGATCTAGGCATGACTTAAGATTATCCGAGAATATTCAACATCGAAAAAATCACTAGCCCCCGATAAACCAATTAATTTGATCGAATACACTTTAACAACTATTGAAACCGAGGGCGGAAAAACAAAACCTTCAAGATGGAAAGGAAAAACTCGAAGACTAGAGCCAGAAGTGCAGTCAGAAGAACCATAATACCTTGGCTATCTATAGGTTCGACAAAATCCAACATTCTAGAAGCCAGAGTGTAAGCTAAAAAATTTCCAGACCAGAAATAAAAATTATTGACTACTAGTTTTCCAACAAAATCAAATAGTCTCTCCAACCACCCATCCCTAATAAATTCGTCACGCCGAAATGCCGCATAGCCGGTGATAAGCGCACACACCACTATTCCCCCCAAAAGATTATAAGAAAATACTTTCGAAGAAGTTCGCCAATTGATAATCGAAGAAATTACGCTTGGGACTTCAGTACTACCAGATATATACCCCAACTGATGGGTTCCGATTACTGTGACTATAAGCAAAGGCATGACGAGAAAACAAAGCAGCGATGAACGGCGAAAAGTGATTACGTCCACGAACAGTCCAACCTTTTAATTACTGTTTATAGAGAGTAAACCAAAAAACTGGATGGATGAACAGTGCTTTATTAAATTATATCAAGCTAGACACCGACCCGTTATCGACAGGGCAAGCTCACTACCGGGTAGAGAATCTCTTCCACCCGATCTGAAGCACTCAACGAGCCGAACACCTCCACCCCGACGGCGCCTTGCATCCGAGCATCCTGGGAATGCGTCAATCCTTCCGAGCCAACACGCACTAGCTCATACACCGCCCACGTCAAAACAAAGACCGGCACCGGATGTCTAGAAACTATCTCCGAATAAAGCCCTTCGGCCATACTCATCACGCCTAGGGCCAGTACGATTTTTTCGCGCGAAAGCCAGAAACAACAGAACCACCCGAAGGTGGCTCTGCCATCGAATCACGCTAGAGATGCAACGTTCCGATAAATCACATGCGCTTTTCAAGCATCTCAAAAAACCGCTTGGCCCAAGGCGAAGCCTCGCTCACTTTGGCCGGGTCGATCAGCCCCAGCAATTTGAAGGAATGCTCGCCCTTGCCGTACTGATCCTTGGATTTGCAATTGCGGGTCGCGTCGGCGAACGCATCGTAGACACGCTCCTTAGCTACACGCTCAAGAGAATTGCCCAGAGCCGGCAGTTTATTTTCCTGATAACCCTGCCCGAAAAACTCCTTGAGCACCTGCCGATCCGCCAGCAACCAGCTTTCCATGCATTGCACCATCAACTGACACTGCCAATCCTCAGAGCCCTCAGGCTTTTTCCAACCATCCCCTTGTCGCTGGAGCAGATGTTGCCATGGCAACCAGTTGGCGCGGTCGTCGGCCTCGCGCGCATCACCCGGTTGCGCCGCCGCGATCACCGGCGCCTCGCTATCTATCAGCAACATGGCCTTCTCGCCATTGCGTATCGCGGTGTAGAAAGAATCGTACGCGTCATTACGGCTGCCACACGCCACGATTCTGGGCATGCGCCCCTTGAAGCCGGCCTTGTCCAGAAGCTTCGAAAACCCCTCACGACAGGCCGTTCGCAATGAAGCAGCGCTCCCTCCCCCTTCGACATAGAGCTTCACCAGCGCGTCCCTCCGATTTCACCTCGCGTCCATAGCTGGCCCAGCCGGTATTTCTCCAGCCAAGGCTTGAGCTTCTCGGCATTCAGGCGTGTCAGCGTCGTACCGGACTCCGACTTCTCTGCCACCAGGACCGACTCCGGCTGATCACTCATGGCATCTACCAGCACATCGGAATGCGTGGTCACAATCAGTTGCGTGCGCGTCGACGCTTCTTTGAGCAGATCCGCCAACGTCGGCAAAATATCCGGGTGCAGCCCAAGCTCAGGCTCTTCGATACAGATCAGCGGAGGCGGATTGGGATGGCACAGGACCGCCAGCAGGCACAAGTAGCGCAAGGTACCGTCTGACAGGCGAGTCGCCGGCACCGTCATGTTTCCTTCGTGGAAAAATACCTGAACCGTACCGCCCTCGATCTGCACATCGTAGTCGTCGATACCGCTGTAAAGCGACTGCAGGGCCGTCAACAGACGCCGCTTGACCGCCGGGTCGCGGCGTAGCCGGTTAAGCACCAGGCCGAGATTGCTGCAATCCGGTTCCAACACATCGTTGGGCAAATCTGCCTTTTGCGGCAGCCGAGGCGTGGTGTAGCGGCCAAAACTCCATTCCCTGTAAAGCCGGATCTTGCCCAGCGTCTGCCCCAGGTAAGTTACTTCCGGGTACTGATCCGGGTCGCGACGCTGAGATAGGATTGACTTCTCCAGGTCGACATCTTCCTGTTGCAGGGAACGGCTGCCCCCACCTTTCAGGTTCAGCACCGGCCGGCCGCCGTTGAAGTGATAGAAGAAATACGGCTGGGCATGACGCGCCCCGTCCGGCTTTTCGTTCTCGACGCGCTCATCCGCGATCTCGAAACGCTGCCCGACTTCCGTGAATGCCAGCTGATAACGCAGGTTCTGCGCCCCCCTGGGGTGGGCTATCACAAAGTCCAGGGCAGCAGTTGGCGTTCCCTTCGCCCCTTTCCAAAGCCAGTCACGGACACCACCGCCTTCACGGATAGGTTTCGACAGTTGCTCCGGCGCACTGCGCAGCAACTCGATGGACTCCAATAGGTTGGACTTGCCAGACCCGTTCGGCCCGATAATGACATTCAGCGAACTCAAGGGTACGGGGGTGGACGAAGTACCAAAGCTGAGAAAGTTCGCCAGTCGAATGGAGTGGATCAGCATTGCGTCTGCTCCCTGATGTGCGTCATTAACCTGCCGAATCGCAGCCCCGCCCAGGATAATGGAACAGATGGCGCCACTCGGAAAGTCAATTATTCCAAAAACAACAAAGCCACCCGAAGGTGGCTCTGTCATCAAATATTGGTCGGGACGGAGTGATTCGAACACTCGACCCCTTGCACCCCATGCAAGTGCGCTACCGGGCTGCGCTACGCCCCGACACTGAGTAGCTGTGCTTTCAAACCTCTGAAAGCGATTAGGAATTTAACCTAACCTTTTGAATTTTGGAAGTATTATTTCCAAAAAATTTACTTCTTGAGCACCACCAGCACATCCTCCAGCTCCGCAATCATCTGGTGGATCAGTTGCTTGTACTGGATGTTCTCTTCCTTGGCGTCGTCACTGGAGAGGCGCTGGCGCGCCCCGCCGATGGTGAAGCCCTGGTCGTACAGCAAGGCGCGGATCTGGCGGATCATCAGCACATCGTGGCGCTGGTAATACCGGCGGTTGCCGCCCCGCTTGGAGGGGTTGAGTTGAGGGAATTCCTGCTCCCAGTAGCGCAGCACGTGCGGCTTTACCGCACACAGCTCGCTGACTTCACCAATGGTGAAGTAGCGTTTGCCTGGGATCGGCGGGAGCTCGTCGTTATGACTTGGTTCCAGCATAGGCCTCAACTCGGGCTTTCAGTTTCTGCCCTGGACGAAAGGTGACCACACGGCGCGCCGTGATCGGGATTTCCTCTCCCGTTTTTGGATTGCGGCCAGGCCGCTGGCGTTTGTCGCGCAAATCAAAGTTGCCGAAACCCGACAATTTGACCTGCTCGTTGTCCTCGAGTGCGTGGCGGATCTCTTCAAAGAACAGCTCGACCAATTCCTTGGCCTCGCGTTTGTTAAGACCCAACTCCTCGTAGAGACGTTCCGCCATTTCAGCTTTCGTCAGAGCCCCCATACGTCACTTCCTTAACGTGGCGTTCAACCTGGTTTCAAGCGAGGTGAGGATATTTTGCGTTGCGGAGTTCACCTCATCGTCATTAAGAGTGCGCGATGGATGCTGCCAGGTCAAGCCAACGGCCAGGCTTTTTCTATGAGGATCAATGCCTTTACCCTCATAAACGTCAAAAAGCCTGAGGTCCGTCAGCCATTCGCCTGCATTTTCACGAATAACCTCCAGGACCGCGCTGGATGCCACGCCTTTGTCCGCCAGCAGGGCCAGGTCACGACGCACTTCCGGGAAGCGCGACAGCTCGCTGAATTTCGGCATCTTGCCCGCCGCCACTTCAGCCAGGACCAGCTCGAAGACGAACACCGGACGATCCAGACCCAAGGTCTTGGACAGCTCAGGGTGGATCGCACCAATGAAGCCGACCAGTTTCCCGTCGCGCTCGATCTGGGCGGTCTGGCCCGGATGCAGCGCAGGGTGTTTGCCCGGCACGAAGGTGAACGCATCCAGTGCGCCGGCAGCGCCCAGGATCGCTTCCACGTCCGCCTTGACGTCGAAGAAGTCGACCGAGTCGCGACCGTGTGCCCAGCCTTCCGGCAGACGGCTGCCGCAGACCACACCGGCCAGCATCGGCTCTTGCTTCAGGCCTTCCAGCTGGCCGACAAAACGCAGGCCGCTTTCGAACAGGCGCACGCGGTCCTGCTGACGGTTCAGGTTGTGCTGCAGCACCTTGACCAGGCCCGGCCACAGGGACGAGCGCATGGCCGCCATGTCGTTGGAGATCGGGTTGGCCAGCAGCAGCGGCTCGACGCCTGGGCTGAACAGCTCGAACTGCTTCGGATCGATGAAGCTGTAGGTGATCGCTTCCTGGTAGCCACGCGCGACCAGCAGGCGACGCAGCTCAGGCAGGCCACTACGGGCTTCAGCCTTGGCCTTTGGCGCCAGACGGGCTTGCGGGTAACGAACCGGCAGGCGGTTGTAGCCGTACAGGCGCGCCAGTTCTTCGATCAGGTCGACTTCCAGGCTGATATCGAAGCGATGGCTTGGTACTTCTACCGTCCACTGCCCTGCCCCATTGGCGGTGACGCCCAGGCCCAGGCCGGTCAGCAGGCGCTCGACTTCGGCCGAGGCCATTTCCATGCCCAGCATCTGGGTGATGCGCTCGGCACGCAGGGTGACCGGCGCCACGGAAGGCAGGTGCGCTTCGCTGACGGTTTCGATGATCGGGCCGGCTTCACCGCCGGTGATTTCCAGCAGCAGGCCAGTGGCGCGCTCCATGGCTTCACGGGCCAGTTTCCAGTCCACGCCACGCTCGTAGCGGTGCGAAGCGTCGGTGTGCAGACCGTAGGAACGGGCCTTGCCCGCGACGGCGATCTGATCGAAGAACGCACTTTCCAGGAAGATGTCGCGCGTGGTCGCGGTGTTCACACCGCTGTGCTCGCCACCCATCACGCCGGCGATCGCCAGGGCGCGGTTGTGGTCGGCAATCACCAGGGTATCGCTACGCAGGGTGACTTCCTGACCGTCGAGCAGTACCAGCTTCTCGCCTTCTTCAGCCATGCGCACACGGATGCCGCCGTTGATTTCGGCGAGGTCGAAGGCGTGCAGTGGCTGGCCCAGTTCGATCATCACGTAGTTGGTGATGTCGACGGCAGCGTCGATGCTGCGTACGTCGGAACGACGCAGGCGCTCGACCATCCACAGTGGGGTCGGCTTGGACAGGTCGACATTGCGGATCACCCGGCCCAGGTAACGTGGGCACGCGGCCGGCGCCAGGACTTCAACCGGACGCACCTCGTCGTGCACGGCAGCGACGGCAGGCACGGTTGGACGCGCGACGTCAGCGGCGTACAGCGCGCCGACTTCACGGGCAAGACCCGCCAGGGACAGGCAGTCGCCGCGGTTCGGGGTCAGGTCGACCTCGATGCTGGCGTCGTCCAGGCTCAGGTAGGCACGGATGTCGTCGCCCACTGGCGCATCGGCGGCCAGTTCGAACAGGCCGTCGTTGCCTTCACCGATCTGCAATTCGGCCTGCGAGCAGAGCATGCCGTTGGATTCAACGCCGCGCAGCTTGGCCTTCTTGATCTTGAAGTCGCCTGGCAGCTGGGCGCCAATCATGGCGAACGGCACCTTCAGGCCCGGGCGCACGTTCGGCGCACCGCAGACGACCTGGAAGGTTTCCGCGCCGTTGCTGACCTGGCAGACGCGCAACTTGTCGGCGTCCGGGTGCTGCTCGGTGCTCAGTACTTCACCGACCACCACGCCGCTGAATTCGCCGGCGGCCGGGGTCACGCTGTCGACCTCCAGACCCGCCATCGACAGACGAGCAACCAGCTCGTCGCGGCTCACCTGCGGGCTTACCCAGCCACGCAGCCATTGTTCACTGAATTTCATCCTGTTCTCCCAATAGATTCGTGACGACTAGCGAAATTGCGCGAGGAACCGCAAGTCGTTGTCGAAGAACAGACGCAAGTCGTTCACGCCATAACGCAGCATGGCCAGACGCTCAACGCCCATGCCGAAGGCAAAGCCCTGGAACTCTTCCGGGTCGATGCCGGACATGCGCAGCACGTTCGGGTGCACCATGCCGCAGCCCATCACTTCCAGCCAGCCGGTCTGCTTGCACACGCGGCAGCCTTTGCCGCTGCACATCACGCATTCCATGTCGACTTCAGCCGAGGGCTCGGTGAAGGGGAAGTAGGACGGACGGAAACGCACCGCCAGTTCCTTCTCGAAGAACACACGGAGGAATTCCTCGATGGTGCCCTTGAGGTCGGCGAAGTTGATGTCGCGATCGACCAGCAGGCCTTCGACCTGGTGGAACATCGGCGAGTGGGTGATATCGGAGTCGCTGCGATACACACGGCCTGGGCAGACGATGCGGATCGGCGGCTTCTGCGATTCCATGGTGCGGACCTGGACCGGCGAGGTGTGGGTGCGCAGCAGCATGTTCGCATTGAAATAGAAGGTGTCGTGCATCGACCGGGCCGGGTGGTGGCCTGGGATGTTGAGCGCCTCGAAGTTGTGGTAATCGTCTTCCACTTCGGGACCTTCGGCGATGCCGTAGCCGATGTGGGTAAAGAATTGCTCGATGCGTTCCAGAGTCCGGGTGACCGGATGCAGACCACCGGAGGTCTGACCGCGGCCAGGCAGGGTCACGTCAATGGACTCGGCGGCGAGCTTGGCGGTCAGTTCCGCCTCCTCGAACGACGCCTTGCGCGCATTGAGAACCTCGGTGACACGCTCCTTGGCGACGTTGATCAGGGCGCCGACTTGCGGACGCTCCTCTGCCGGCAGGCTCCCCAGGGTCTTCATCACCTGAGTCAGCTCGCCCTTCTTGCCAAGGTAGTGAACCCGGATTTGCTCCAGGGCATTGATGTCTTCAGCGCTTTGCACAGCCTCAAGTGCTTGAGAGACCAGTGCGTCCAGGTTTTCCATGTACAGACTCCAGATACGAAATAGGGGAAGAGCCTGAAGGCTCTTCCCCTATTTACTGACGTTTAACACCAGGGCCCGCGAAGGCGAGCCCCGGTGATTGTCGGGGGACTTAGGCCAGAACGGCTTTAGCTTTCTCGACAATCGCAGCAAACGCCGCTTTTTCGTTCACTGCCAGATCAGCCAGAACCTTACGGTCGATTTCGATCGACGCTTTTTTCAGGCCAGCGATGAAACGGCTGTAGGACAGGCCGTTGATACGCGCACCAGCGTTGATACGAGCGATCCACAGAGCGCGGAACTGACGTTTTTTCTGACGACGGTCACGGTAGGCGTATTGGCCTGCCTTGATTACCGCTTGCTTGGCAACACGGAATACGCGCGAGCGTGCGCCGTAGTAGCCTTTAGCAAGTTTCAGAATTTTCTTGTGACGCTTACGGGCAATGACGCCACGCTTTACACGAGCCATGAGTTACTTCCTCTATTCTTGACTAAAATTAACGAAGGCGCAGCATGCGCTCGACTTTTGCCACGTCAGACGGATGCAGCAAGCTGCTACCGCGCAGTTGACGCTTACGCTTGGTCGACATTTTGGTCAGGATGTGGCTCTTGAAAGCGTGCTTGTGCTTGATGCCGTTAGCAGTTTTCAGAAACCGCTTGGCAGCACCACTTTTGGTTTTCATCTTTGGCATGTTCGGATACTCCGCATTCAGTTGATAAACATAATCAGAAGGCCTGCCGTGCCCTGTTGATTACTTCTTCTTTTTCGGGGCGATGACCATGATCAGCTGGCGTCCTTCCATCTTAGGATGCTGTTCGACCGATCCGTATTCTTGCAGGTCAGCTTCAACCCGCTTGAGCAGATCCATCCCCAGCTCCTGGTGGGCCATCTCACGGCCGCGGAATCGCAAGGATACCTTGGCCCTGTCCCCGTCACTCAGGAAACGTACCAGGTTGCGTAGTTTTACCTGGTAATCCCCTTCCTCCGTCCCTGGACGAAACTTGATTTCTTTAACCTGCACTTGCTTCTGGTTTTTCTTCGCAGCAGCAATTTGCTTCTTCTTTTCGAAGATCGACTTGCCGTAGTCCATCACCCGGCAGACGGGTGGCTGGGCGTCAGCGGAAATTTCCACCAGGTCCAGTTTGGCTTCTTCGGCAATTCGAAGCGCTTCATCAATCGAGACGATGCCAATCTGCTCGCCATCAGCGCCAATTAACCGAACCTCGCGTGCCGAGATATTCTCGTTGATCGGCGCTTTCGGTGCAGCTCGTTTATCTTGTCTCATATCACGCTTAATAATAATTACTCCGAATCTTGGCGACCACGCCGGGAAACCGCTTGCGCGAGAAGCTCCGTGAACTGGGCGACGGGCATGGAGCCCAGGTCAGCACCTTCACGGGTACGCACAGCGACAGTTTGCGTTTCGACTTCCCGATCTCCGATAACCAAAAGATAGGGAACCTTGAGCAAGGTATGCTCGCGGATTTTAAAGCCGATTTTCTCATTTCTCAAGTCGGACTTGGCACGGAATCCGCTTTCGGCCAGAGATTTTTCCACTTCGAGGGCAAAATCGGCCTGCTTGTCGGTGATATTCATGATCACCGCCTGGGTTGGCGCCAGCCAGGCCGGGAATGCACCTTCGTAGTGCTCGATCAGAATTCCGACGAAACGCTCGAAGGATCCGAGGATCGCGCGGTGCAGCATCACCGGATGCTTGCGGCTGTTGTCTTCCGACACGTACTCGGCACCGAGACGGATCGGCAGGTTGAAGTCCAGCTGCAGGGTACCGCACTGCCAGACACGGCCCAGGCAGTCCTTGAGCGAGAATTCGATCTTCGGCCCATAGAAGGCGCCCTCGCCCGGCTGCAGGTCGTACGGCAGGCCGGCGCTGTCGAGTGCGGCGGCCAGTGCGCTTTCGGCACGGTCCCACAGCTCGTCGGAACCCACGCGCTTCTCAGGGCGGGTGGACAGCTTCATCTGGATGTCCTTGAAGCCGAAGTCGGCGTAGACGTCCATGGTCAGCTTGATGAAGGCGGCGGACTCGGTCTGCATCTGGTCTTCGGTGCAGAAGATGTGCGCGTCGTCCTGGGTGAAGCCACGCACGCGCATGATGCCGTGCAGCGCACCCGATGGCTCGTTACGGTGGCAGGCACCGAACTCGGCCAGGCGCATCGGCAGCTCGCGGTAGCTCTTCAGGCCCTGGTTGAACACCTGCACGTGGCAGGGGCAGTTCATCGGCTTGATGGCGTAGTCGCGGCTTTCCGACTCGGTGGTGAACATGTTTTCGGCGTAGTTGGCCCAGTGCCCGGATTTCTCCCACAGGGAGCGATCGACCACTTGCGGGGTCTTGATCTCCAGGTAGCCGTTGTCACGCTGCACCTTGCGCATGTACTGCTCGAGCACCTGGTACAGGGTCCAGCCGTTCGGGTGCCAGAACACCATGCCCGGCGCTTCTTCCTGGGTGTGGAACAGGCCCAGGCGCTTGCCGATCTTGCGGTGGTCGCGCTTTTCCGCTTCCTCGATGCGCTGGATGTAGGCCGCCAGCTGCTTCTTGTCCGCCCAGGCAGTGCCGTAGACGCGCTGCAGCTGCTCGTTCTTCGCATCGCCGCGCCAGTAGGCGCCGGACAGCTTGGTCAGCTTGAACGACTTGAGGAAACGGGTGTTCGGCACGTGCGGACCGCGGCACATGTCGACGTATTCTTCGTGGTAGTACAGGCCCATTGCCGTTTCGTTCGGCATGTCCTCGACCAGGCGCAGCTTGTAGTCCTCACCGCGCTGGGTGAACACTTCGATGACCTCGGCGCGCGGCGTGACCTTCTTGATCACGTCGTAGTCCTTGTCGATCAGCTGGTGCATGCGCTCTTCGATCGCCGCCAGGTCGTCCGGGGTGAAAGGACGCTCGTAGGCGATGTCGTAGTAGAAACCTTCGTCGATGACCGGACCGATCACCATCTTGGCGGTCGGATACAGCTGCTTGACCGCGTGGCCAACCAGGTGGGCGCAAGAGTGACGAATGATCTCCAGCCCCTCTTCATCCTTGGGCGTGATGATTTGCAGTTTGGCATCGGCTTCGATCAGGTCGCAGGCATCGACCAGCTTGCCGTCGACCTTGCCGGCCACGGTGGCCTTGGCCAGGCCGGCGCCGATGGAAGCGGCGACTTCAGCGACGGAAACCGGGTGATCGAACGGACGTTGACTGCCGTCGGGAAGAGTAATGATGGGCATGGCGCCTCCTCTCCTAGTGGTGACCCCTACCAAAGGTCACGTGGGTTGGGATGAGCAGCCAGTACGCGATCCGTCCAGCCGTTCAGTGAAGAACGCCTGCCGCACAGTGGCAGGAGCCGCAAGGCCAACCGGAAACGAACCAGAGTGACTGGAGTTCAAGAAAGTAAGGTTGATGGCGTGGCCTCGCGCAGGGAACCCCGCTACGACGCCCAATACAGCCAAGTCGGGCATGCTAGCACAGATGAACGGTCATCGCCTCGCCGCGAACGCAAACTGCTAAAGTTCCACAGGTTTCATGTTTCACCGGTGAACTTGAGTGGCACTGACGCCCTCAAACCCCCTGCAAGCGACGTAAGTTCGCGTTCTATCCAAAGGAGTATTCCCATGCGCCTGACTCACCTCTTCGCCCTCGCCGCGCCGATCGCCCTGCTGCTGCCGCTGAGCGCACAGGCTGCCTGGCCGGCCGGCCAACGCGACGCCTACATGAAGGATTGCACCGCCGCCGCCAGCCGCAGCGTCGACCTCAAGACCGCCCAGCAGCACTGCGCCTGCAGCGCCGACCAGCTCAACGACAAATTCACCACCGCCGAACTGTCCGAACTGATGCACCCCAAAGACCCGGCCAAGGGCCCGAGCAAGGAACTGCAAACCAAGGCACTGAACGTCGTGGCGGCCTGCCGCGTCGCGAAATAATCCGCCGACTCTCCGGGTTTTGCCGGGCTTCCGAGCGCAAAAGCAGTTTTTTCACACATTTTATGTAGTTTTTACGGCTTTTTTTATCGCTGCCGTTTTTCGCTGAAAGCCTTTGAAACCGGGGCTTTCAGCCGATCAAGGCGGTAAAGAAAGCGCGACTGATTGGCAATCAGCGGCTGCGGGGGGCTCCCAAGCCGTACATTTCGACTATGATAGCCCCGTGTGCCCAGTTGGCCTGAGCAGCACAGCACTACTGAAAATATATGTTTCTTGGAGATACACCATGTCTAATCGCCAAACCGGCACCGTAAAATGGTTCAACGATGAAAAAGGCTTCGGCTTCATCACTCCTCAAGGTGGCGGTGACGACCTGTTCGTACACTTCAAAGCTATCGAAGCTGACGGTTTCAAAAGCCTGAAAGAAGGCCAAACCGTATCCTTCGTGGCTGAGAAAGGCCAAAAGGGTATGCAAGCTGCACAGGTTCGTCCGGAGTAAGTTTTCCGCGAACTGAAAAAAACCCCGCCTTCTTGTGGCGGGGTTTTTTATGGGCGCAAGAAAAGGCCCGCGGGAAAGGCTCTGCGATCAGCCGCAGTTGACCCGCTCGATCTTGCCGGTACGGTCGGCATTGAGGTTCAGGCGATCGGAACGGTATTCCAGGGTGATCATGTCATCCGGGCCCACCACGCGCGCGGCCTGTGCACCGCTGCGGCTACGGGCCTGCTCCAGCAACTCGACCGAGGCCTGCTTGCCGATCGCAAACTCGGCGCCTTTGGCCTCGCAGCGACCGCTGTCGTTCTGGCTGACAGGCTCGCTGCTACTGGCCGGCGCGGAACCGGTGTTCGTCGAGCAACCGGCCAGCAGCGACACGGCGAAAATCGCCCCCAAAGATGCAAGCTTCCAAGGCATGAAGCCTCCTTGTGAAAAAAATAGGTAGAGTGCGTGCGACCGCCGTTTGCACGATTGGTTGCATATCGCCAGGCGGACGAACTGATTCTGACAGCAACACCGGACAAGTCTGCCTGAGCCATCGACCTGCTGGCACAATCAATCGTGACTGAATATGAACGGTTTGTGAATTCAGTAGATGTCGATGTAGTCGAACGGCGGGTTGGGCCAGTTGTCCTTCAACGCGTTGTACACCTGCTGGACCCACACCTCATCGGCAGCCGCCACCTTGCCGACGTAGCCAGAGCCGGCCGCCCAGGTCTCCAGGCGAAACAGCAGCCCCTCGATATCCCGCCCGCCCACCACGCCGCTGGACAGGTAGGCGATGCCCGAACGCGTCACCCGCAACTGGGTGTGCACGTCATCGCTGGCCGAGGCGAGCAGCTGGCGCACGGCGTCGAGGGTGAGGTTGGCGGGGTTGTTCAGGTCGATCTGCACGGCGGTTTTCCAGATGAGGCAAAACCGCAGTGTGGCACGTTGCCGGGCCTCGTGCCCAGCCAGCCCGCAGACGAGCGCCCGCGGGCCGTACGCTTTACTTGAGGCGACCCAGGCGCTCGGTCAGCAGGTCGAAGAAGCCCTGCGCATCGCCGTTCTCGACCCAGAACACGTTCTTGTTCTGCTTCAGGCCGTCGTACCAGTCGACGATGGTCTGGCCGAAGGTCGGGCCTTCGCGGCTGTCGACCACCATGTTGACCTCGCGACCACTGAACAGCGAAGGCTTGAGCAGGTAGGCGATGACCGTGGCGTCGTGCACCGGACCACCGGGAATGCCGTAGTGCTCCATGTCGCCCTTGACGTAGTCGTTGAGGATGTCGCCGACCACCTTGCTCGCGTTGTTGTTCAACGCCGCGATCTTCTTCAGGCGCTCGTCGCTGGTGAGGATCTTGTGGGTCACGTCCAGCGGCAGGTAGGTCAGCTTCACGCCGCTCTTGAGCACCACTTCGGCTGCCTGCGGGTCGGCGAACAGGTTGAACTCGGCCACTGGAGTGATGTTGCCACCGTTGAAGTGCGCACCGCCCATGACCACCACTTCCTTGATGCCCTGGGTGATTTCCGGGTCCTGGATCAGCGCCAGGGCCAGGTTGGTCTGCGGCCCGAGCATGGCGATGGTTATGCTGTGCGGCTTGGCCGCGCGCAGCGTGTCGATCAGGTAGTTGACCGCATTGCCCTTGGCCAGCGGCGCCTTGGGTTCATGCACGGTGACCCCGGAAATGCCCTCCTTGCCGTGGATGTTCTCGGCGTAGATCGGCGTGCGCAGCAGTGGCCGTGGCGCACCGGCGTACACCGGCACTTCCTCGCGCCCTGCCCACTCGCGGGCCAGGCGGGCATTGCGCGAGGTCTTGTCCAGGCGCACGTTGCCGGCGACGGTGGTCAGCGCGCGGATGTTCAGCTCTTGCGGCGAAGCCAGGGCGAACAACAGGGCCACCACATCGTCGGCCCCCGGGTCGGTGTCGATGATCAGGTCGATCTTTTCCGCCGCCTGGGCGCCGGTAGCAGTGAACAGGGACACGATCAGCAGACTCCTGAGCCAGCGTGACAGATTCTGAGCGTAGCGTTGCATGGTGCACTCCTTGTGCGCGATGGATAAATCAGAACGTCACACCCGCGACCAGAATGACGTTGCTGTACGGCTGGCACTCGCCGGTGCGCACCACGGCCTTGGCCTGGCGGCTGAGTGCCTTGAACGCTTCGTGACTGAGCAGGCGCCGCTGCCCCAGGTCGCCCTGGATAGTCAACGCTTCCAGATGCTCCAGCGCCGGCGGACGCTTTTGCAGGATCTCCTCGGCCAGCACGTGGCTTTCCACCTGCATCTCGCTGAGCACCACGCGCAGGGTGCTGACGAAATCGGGGACGCCCTGGGTCAGGGCCAGGTCGATCAGTTCGACGCCTGGCGGTACCGGCAGGCCGGCATCGCCGATCACCAGCATCTCGCCGTGCCCCAGCGAGGCGATCAAGCGTGACAGCGCAATATTGAGCAACGGTGCTTTTTTCATGACAGTTTGAACCCCTGCACTTCGGACAATTGCGGAATGGACGGCTGCGCGCCGGCCCGGGTGACCGACAGGGCCGCTGCGACCTGGCCGAAGCGAATGGCCTCGGCCTCGGCCTGGCCGGCCGCCAACGCCGCCGCGAAGCCGCCGACGAAGGTGTCACCGGCTGCCGTGGTGTCCAGCGCCTGAACCTTGGGCGCCGGGAAATGGGTAAAGCCCTGGCCATCGGCGAACAACGAACCCTGGGCGCCGAGGGTGATGATCACCTTCCCTGCCCCGGCCGCCATCAGCTGGCTCGCAGCGGCCTCGGCCGAGGCCTGTGAGTCCACTGGCAGGCCACTGAGGGCCGAGGCCTCGCTTTCGTTGGGGATCAGGTAGTCGATCGAGGCGTACCAGTCGGCCGGCAACGGCGCACTGGCCGGCGCCGGGTTGAGAATCACGGTCTTGCCCAGTTCGCGGCCGCGCTTGAGCGCATAGCCGACGGTTTCCAGCGGCACTTCGAGCTGGCAGATGATCACGTCCGCCGCCTGCAGCACCGCATCGAAGCCCTTGACCACCTCGGTGGTCAGGCAGCCGTTGCCGCCGGCGACGATAACGATCGCGTTCTGGCTGCTGTCATCGACCACGATCAGCGCCACGCCGCTGGACACGCCGTCCACCGCGGTGACCGCCTGGCAATCGATGCCTTCGGCCAGCAGCGCATCACGCAACTGCTGCCCATAGGCGTCGTCACCGACACAGCCGACCATCGACACCTGCGCCCCCAGGCGCGCCGCCGCGACCGCCTGGTTGGCGCCCTTGCCGCCAGGCACGGTGCCGAACGACCGGCCGATCAGGGTCTCCCCTGCCCGTGGCAACCGCTCGGCCCGGGTGACCAGGTCCATGTTGAGACTGCCGATGACCACTACTTTTGCTTGCATGCCTCTGTACTCTTGAATTCAGTTCGGTCGGCGCCAGCCTCGCTGGCCCGACGTTTCAGGCTAAACCGTCCGCTACCGCTGCCGTCGACTCACGCATGACGATGCTCGGCACCACGATACGCTGGTCGAGCGCCAGTTCCGGGGTTGCGATGCGCCGCAACAGCAACTCGGCGGCGGTCTCGCCCAACTCCAGGATCGACTGCCCGACCGTGGTCAGCGCGGGATAGACGTAGCGGCTCATGCGAATGTCGTCGAAACCCACGACCGACAGCTCACCGGGCACCTTGATGCCCCGCTCCGCCGCCGCCCGCAGCGCACCGATGCCGAGCATGTCGTTGCCGGCGAAGATTGCGCTGGGCCGCTCGCCCTCCATCAGCTTCGCCGCGGCCAGGTAGCCCCCGGTGCTGGTGAAATCACTGGCCACGATCCACTTGGCCGGCACCTTGACCTTGGCCTGCTGCAGCGCCCGGCGGTAACCGGCCAGGCGCAACTGCGCGACGCTGGTGTCCTTGGGCCCGCCAATGTGCGCGATCGCCCGGTGCCCCAGTTCCAGCAGGTGCCGGGTTGCCAGGTAGGCGCCTTCCTCATGGTCGATGCGCACAAGGTCGGTCTCGACCCCGGCGATATCGCGGTCGACCATCACCAGCGGCGTACGCACCGCCGACAGGCCAGTGGCGAAGCTGTCGTCACCGCCGGTGGAGGCGACGATCAGGCCGTCGACGCGTTTCTCCAGCAGCACCCGCAGGTAATTGCGCTGCTTGTCCGGGTCGTCATCGGAGTTGCAGAGGATCACGCAGTAGTTGTTGCGCTCGCAGTAATCCTCGATGCCCCGCGCCAACTCGGCGAAATACGGGTTGAGGCTGTTGGGCACCAGCAGGCCGATGGTCGCGGTGGTCTTGGCCTTGAGCGAGCGCGCCACGGCGCTGGGCACGTAGTCGAGCTCGGCGATCGCCGCCTCGACCTTGAGCCGCACCTTTTCGCTGACCGGCCGGGTCTTGTTCACCACGTGGGACACCGTGGTGTAGGAGATACCGGCCAGGGCGGCGACGTCCTTGATCGTGGCCATGACTCAGCCTCGCCGACGGGCGCGTTGGCTGCGGTAGGTGTCGAGCACCACGGCGATGACGATCACCGCACCGGTGATGATCCGCTTGGTCGGCTCGGTCGCGCCGATCTGCGCCAGGCCCGCGGCCAACACGGAAATGATCAGCACGCCAAAGAAGGTGCTGATCACCGAACCACGCCCGCCCATCAGGCTGGTGCCACCGATCACCACGGCGGCGATCACCTGCAGCTCCAGGCCGGAACCGGCGTTCGGGTCAGCCGCCTCCAGGCGCGAGATCTGAAACAGCGCGGCGATGCCGGCGAGCAGGCCCATCAGGCTGAACACCAGGATCTTGTACGGCTTGGGATTGATCCCTGCCAGGCGCACGGCCTCCTCGTTGGTACCGATGCCGATCAGGTAGCGACCGAACACGGTGCGGGTCAGCACCAACTGCGCGGCGATGATCACCAGCAGCGCGATGATGAACGACGGCGAGATACCGAAGGCGATCGGGTTCGACAGCCAGGCGAACGCGTCACCGATGTAGGCGGTACGCGAGCCGGTCATCTGGTAGGCCAGGCCACGGGCCATTTCCAGCACGCCCAGCGACACGATGAACGACGGAATCCGCCAGGCCACAGTGATCGAACCGGTGATGGTCCCCGCCAGCGCGGCGCAGGCCATGCCCAGCAACGCCGAGGGCAGCACGCCCCAGCCCCAGCCCAGTACCGCGACACTGACGGCGGAGGCCGCCAGGGCCAGCACCGAGCCCACCGACAGGTCGATGCCGCCGATGATCAGCACGAAGGTCATGCCGACCGCCAGCACCATCAGGTCGGGAATCTGGTTGGCCAGGGTGCTGAAGGTGTCGTAGGACAGGAAGTGGCTGCTCAGGCTGGAGAACAGGATGATCATCCCCAGCAGCGCGCCGGCCAAGCCCAGGTAGGTTCCGAGGCCATAGAAGTTGCGACCGGCTTTACCGGCCGAAGGTGCAGTTTTCATTGGGTATCCCTAGGCGCCGCGTCGT
The DNA here is from genome assembly GCF_014268755.2 of Pseudomonas vanderleydeniana. Classification (NCBI taxonomy): domain Bacteria; kingdom Pseudomonadati; phylum Pseudomonadota; class Gammaproteobacteria; order Pseudomonadales; family Pseudomonadaceae; genus Pseudomonas; species Pseudomonas vanderleydeniana. The sequence continues at coordinate 4,727,012 of NZ_CP077093.1, forward strand.
TGAGCAGCGCATCACGTTTCTGGTAGCCGGCAAATGCGGCGGCAAGCAAGTCATCCTGGGTCCAGCTGTCACGCTCGAAGGTCTCGATCAGCCGCCCGGCCGAAAGCACGCCGATGCGGTCGCAGATCAGCATCAGCTCGCGCAGGTCGCTGGAGACCACCACCAGCGCCTTGCCCTGGCGGGTCAGTTCGCCGAGCAGCGCGTAGATATCGAATTTGGCACCGACGTCGATCCCGCGCGTCGGTTCGTCGAACAGCAGCACCGAGCAGTCGCGCTCCAGCCAGCGGCCAATCACCACCTTCTGCTGGTTGCCGCCGGACAACTCGGAAACCAGCTGGTCCGGGCTGGAACTGCGGATGCGCATGGCTTCGATCTGCCGCCGTGCCAGCGCGGTTTCGTCGCGACCGTTGACCACCCCGCCACTGGAAATCGCCGGCAGGTTGCCCAGGGCGATGTTGGCGCTGATCGACTGGGTGAGCAGCAGGCCTTCGCCCTTGCGGTCCTCGGTGATCAGGGCGATGCCATGGCGCACGGCGTCGACCGGTGAACGTATGTCGACGACCGTGGCCGGGTGCCCTAGGGCCACGGTGCCGCTGTCGGCGACATCGGCGCCGTAGATCAGCCGCAGCAGCTCGGTACGCCCGGCGCCGATCAGGCCGGAGATGCCGTAGATTTCGCCGGCGCGCACTTCGAAGGAGACATCGAAGACCTTGTCCGCCCGGCTCAGGCCCTTGACCGTCAGGGCCGGCCCGCCGATCTTGCGCTCGCCCAGGTCGATGTGTTCGCCCAGCTCGCGGCCAACCATCAGGTTGACCAGCTGTTCGCTGTTGTAGTTGGCCATCGGCTCGACGCAGACCAGGTTGCCGTCGCGCAGGACCGCAATGCGCTGCGCCACCCGCGCCAGTTCCTCGAGCCGGTGAGAGATGTAGATGATCGCCACGCCACGTGCCTGCAGGCGGGTGATCTGCTCGAAGAGCATTTCGACTTCGCGGGCGGTGAGCATCGCGGTCGGCTCGTCGAGAATCAGCACATGGCAATCGCCGATCAGGTTGCGGGCGATTTCCACCATCTGCTGGTGACCGATGCCCAGTTCGCCGACCAACGTGTCGGGATCGATCGCGTCCAGGCCGACCTGGGCCATGGCCTCGATGGCGGCCTGGCGCAGTTGCTTGCGACTGATCCAGCCGCCGTGGCTGGGCAGGTTGTCGAGAAACAGGTTTTCCGCCACCGACAGGGTCGGCAACAGATTGAGTTCCTGCATGACCATGCGCACGCCCAGCTCTTCAGCCTGGGTGCGACTGCCGGGGGCATAAGGCCGGCCGTTGAAGTGCATCTGGCCGGTGGTCGGGGTGACCAGCCCGCCGATGATCTTCGACAGCGTACTTTTGCCCGCGCCGTTCTCACCGGTCAGCGCCAACACTTCGCCCCGCATCAGCGTCAGGTCGATGTTGCTCAGGACAGGTTGCGCATAGGTCTTGCCGATACCGCTGACCGACAGGACAGCGTTCGGTGCGGAAGATGACATAGGAAAGTCTCCGGGCGCCCGCTCAGGACGAGCGGGCGCGGTTGCAGCCAGGGTTGCTTCTTGGGGGGTTATTTCTTGAGGACCAGTTCGACCGGCGTCTCGATCACGCCGTCGACGGCATCGACCTTCTCGCCCTTGACCAGCTTGAGGGCATTCTGGATACCGAACACGGCCTGCTGGGCCGCGGCCTGGTCGGCGGTCGCCAGTACGCGGCCGTCCTGCAGCATCGGCTTGATCGCCTCGATGTTGTCGTAGCCGACCACCTGAACCTTGCCCGCCTTGCCGGCGGCACGTACCGCGGAGACGGCGCCCAGGGCCATGTTGTCGTTACCGGCCAGCAGGGCCTTGAGGTCCGGGTATTCGCTCAGCATGGCGGAAGCGACCTTGTTGCCCTGGTCGATTTCCCAGTTGCCGGACTGGGTGGAGACGATCTTCATGCCGGCGGCATCCATCGCGTCCTTGAAGCCGGCAGTGCGCTGCTGGGCGTTGGTGGTGGTCGGTACGCCCTCGATGATGCCAACCTTGTCGCCGGAGGCCAGGGTCTTGGCCAGGTAGTCGCCGACCAGGCGCGCACCCTTGCGGTTGTCCGGGCCGACGAAGGGAATGTCGAGGTTCTTGCTCTTGAGCACCTGCGGGTCGAGGCGGTTGTCGATGTTGACCACCTTGATGCCGGCGTCGGAGGCTTTCTTGAGGACTGTCACCAGGGCCTTGGAGTCGGCCGGGGCGATCACCAGGGCATCGACCTTGGACAGGATCATCTGGTTGACGATATCGATCTGGGCAGCGGTGTCGGTTTCGTTCTTGATCCCGTTGGTGATCATGTCGAAATCGGCGGAATGGGCTTTCTGGTAATCCTTGGCGCCATCCTGCATGGTGACGAAGAATTCGTTGGCGAGGGATTTCATGACCAGCCCGACCTTGGGCTTGGCCGCGTCAGCGAAGGCCGACGACAGCGGCAGGGTGGCGGCGAGTACGGCGACAGCGAGCAGACGACCAGCGAATGGCAACTTCATGGGTTCACTCCGGATCTTATGATTATTGTGAGCAACGTCAGCCGCGCGACGGGACGTGTCCACCACGGTGGAAATCCCGGAAAACAGACCGCGCAAACGTTTGCGTGAAACGAACTATGCGAACCCCACCGACATTTGTCAACGGGATCCGCTGCGTTTGTTTCAGAGAATAGCCAGGAAACGACCACCGGGCGCGAGGCCCGGTGCTGGAAGAACGTTGCGAGAAAACGCGACGAAGAGGGGTTACGCGGTAGTGCTGACCAGCGAACCGGAACTGCCGGACTTGGCTTCCTTGGTCAGCGCCGCCAGCAGGGCCGCCGCGGTGGTCATCAGGGCCCCATTGACGGTACTGATCTGCCCCTGGATGCCCATCAATACGGTGGTGCGGGCATCATCCGAAGGGTAGGAAGCCTTCTGCGCGGCCTCCAACTGCTGCTGGAGTTCTTGCAGTTGCTGCTGCAACTCCTTCATGCGCTTCTGCAGCGCCTTGACCGCCGCATTGTGGCTATTGCCCGAACTCTCTTCGGCACCACCGGTGGCTTCTGCACCGCCGCCACCAGCGCGGACCTTGCCATCCTTGTTATCGGCCTCGCTGGTGTCCTTCACCGCCTTGTCGATTTCGTCCGTCATGGCGATGGTTTTGGACTCCGTCGAACCGGCGGCGTGGCCGTTGATCATCAGGCCGCCGGGAGAAGGAAAACCTACTGACATGGTAAGAACCTCGGGAAAATTTCTGTACCGGGCTATCGGCGGCCACGTGGCGAACTTTAGCCGCGTTGTACGACAGTGCATTCAGTGCCGATACAAACGCCCTGCCATTCATATTCGACCCTTCCCACCCGATACGGCGAACAATCCCCAACGCCAAGCGCCCCTGTGCCGACATTCAGCCCACGGCAAATCCTTATAATTTTTCCTACAGCTGACGCCAAATCCTAAAAAGCGCTGTCAGAAACGCTCCAAACCACTCTGACAGTTGCGAAACTGCCTACAGTTAAATACTGTATGCACGTACAGCTTAATTAAGGATTGTTTCGTGGCAAACCCAACTTCAGCCTCCGCCGCCCTCAGCTCCTACGAGCGCATGGGCCTGCGCGTACAGAAAATCATCAACTCCCAATCCGCCCAGCAGGCCAAGGCCGCGCTGATCTTCCGCATGCCGGACGATCCTGTCGAGGAGTGGGAACAACTGCTCGAGGAAATCGACGAGAACGACAACGTCACCCTCGCCTACCGCGATGACGGCGGCGTGCAGATTTTCTGGACCGTGCCCAAGGAAGACTGAGCCATGCGTTTGCCCGTCGTCGCCCTGCTCGGCCTGTGCTGGGTGCTGCCGGCCCACGCCGAAGCGCCCCGCACCTTCAGTGAGGCCAAGAAAGTCGCCTGGAAGCTCTACGAGCGCCAGTCCACGGAGTTCTATTGCGGCTGCAAGTACACCGGCAACCGGGTCGACCTCAAGGCGTGCGGCTACGTACCGCGCAAGAATGCCAACCGCGCGGCGCGCATCGAGTGGGAACACATCGTGCCGGCCTGGCAGATCGGCCACCAGCGCCAGTGCTGGCAACAGGGCGGACGCAAGAACTGCACCCGCAACGACCCGACCTACCAGCGCGCCGAAGCCGACCTGCACAACCTGGTGCCGAGCATCGGCGAGGTGAACGGCGACCGCAGCAATTTCAGTTTCGGCTGGTTGCCGGAGCAGAAGGGTCAGTACGGTTCCTGCCTGACCCAGGTCGACTTCAAGGCCAAGAAGGTCATGCCACGCCCCTCGATCCGCGGCATGATCGCCCGCACCTATTTCTACATGAGCAAGCAGTACGGGCTGCGCCTGTCGAAACAGGATCGCCAGTTGTACGAAGCCTGGGACAAGACCTACCCGGTGCAGGCCTGGGAACGCCAGCGCAACCAGCACGTGGCGTGCGTCATGGGGCGCGGCAACGAGTTCGTCGGCGCGGTGGACCTCAAGGCCTGCGGCTAAAAAACCTGCTGGACCTGTAGCCTCATGTGAGAGCAACACTCACCTGTGGGAGCCGGATTCATCCGCGAAGAGGCCCTTGAGGCCGCTAAAAGCTTCGCGGATGAATCCGGCTCCCACAGTGCCGAGCTTCAGTACAGAGACTCAGACCTGAGCCTCAAGGCTGCGCCTTGTGCTCCACCACTTCCGATTGCATGTTCTGCTTGTCGGCCAACTGGGCCTTTTTCTGCTCGGCAATTTCCTTGGTCGCGAACGGACCGGCGATGACCTGGCCATCGTCGAGGATCTTGAACGGGAAGCCATGCTCGATCAGCCATGCGGTCCAGTCGGTCAGCGCCTTGGACTTGTCGTCCTTGATCAGCAGGTCCCAGCCGCCCACCGGCGCGGCCGCGGCCACCGGTGCCACGGCCGCCTTGGCCGGCTCGACCTTGTTGCCCGAGCCATCGCCGCAACCGGCCAGCACCACGAATGCCATCATCACTGCTATTCTGCGCACAGAGCGTCTCCCGTAATCGTCAGTTAATGTGATTTTATCACCTTACGGCCTGTCTCAACCGAAACAGATCTGCCTTGCAGTGTCTTATCAGGCTGAATTTCCGACGATTTTCCGGTGTTGGGGAATTAAATAGAATGCAATGACGTCTGTAATGAACCACCCGCTCGGATCAACTTGGCGGTATTCTGTATGTAAGACCTAAGCCAGGACTGCCTGAGAAAGGCACCTCAGTAGTAACACTCAAGGAGTAAAGACATGCTGATACTCACCCGCAAAGTCGGTGAAAGCATCAACATCGGTGACGACATCACGATCACCATTCTGGGCGTCAGCGGCCAGCAAGTGCGCGTCGGCATCAACGCCCCAAAGGACGTTGCCGTGCATCGTGAAGAGATTTACCAACGGATCCAGGCCGGCCTGTCTGCCGGAGAAAAGAAAGACCACCTGTAAGACGCGAACTCGTCAGCCCTGACATCCGGGGTCGCGGCTGACGAAAGTCCCCCCTCTTCCTCGCTTTTCCCTACATCGCCAGCGTCAGGCCGCCAGCCGGCAACGGCAGCGCCGTCTTGTAGCGCACCTGCTTGAGCGCAAAGCTGGAGCGGATGTTCGCCACGCCCGGCACCTTGGTCAGAAAGTCCATCATGAAGCGCTCCAGCGCCTGGATGGTCGGCACCAGCACGCGAATCAGATAGTCCGGATCCCCCGCCATCAGGTAGCACTCCATCACCTCCGGCCGGTCGGCGATCGCCGCCTCGAAGTGCTGCAGCGCCTCTTCCACCTGTTTTTCCAGGCTGACGTGGATGAACACGTTGACGTGCAGGCCGAGCAGGTCGGCATCGAGCAGGGTCACCTGCTCGCGGATCAGTCCCAGCTCCTCCATTGCCCGCACCCGGTTGAAACAGGGGGTCGGCGACAGGTTGACCGAACGGGCCAGGTCCGCATTGGTGATGCGGGCGTTCTCCTGAAGGCTGTTGAGAATGCCGATGTCGGTGCGATCCAGTTTGCGCATGAGAGAAAATCACCTGTTTTTTATGCTTATGCAGATTTTTTATCTGCAAATAATCTCAGACGCAACTCAACAGAGAGAAATATTCTCCTACGACCGGCCTATGATTGTTGTAGGACAAAATTTCCCTTACCCAGGGAATGCTTGCCAGCTCGCGCGCCCACTACAAGAAATTCACAAGATAGAGCGTAGAAAGCCATGACCACAGCGTACCCACCGCTGCGCCTGCACGTACCCGAACCCTCGGGCCGGCCAGGCTGCAAGACCGATTTCAGTTACCTGCGCCTGACCGATGCCGGCCAGGTCCGCAAGCCCCCCATCGATATCGAACCGGCCGAAACCGCCGACCTGGCCCGCAGCCTGATCCGCGTGCTCGACGACCAGGGCCAGGCCCTTGGCCCATGGGCCGAGGACGTGCCGCTGGAGATCCTGCGCAAGGGCATGCGCGCCATGCTCAAGACACGCATCTTCGACAGTCGCATGGTGGTCGCCCAGCGCCAGAAGAAGATGTCGTTCTACATGCAGAGTCTCGGCGAGGAAGCCATCGGCAGCGCCCAGGCCCTGGCGCTGAACATCGATGACATGTGCTTTCCGACCTATCGCCAGCAGAGCATCCTGATGGCCCGCGAAGTGCCGCTGGTGGACATGATCTGCCAGCTGCTGTCCAACGAGCGCGATCCGCTCAAGGGCCGCCAGCTGCCGATCATGTACTCGGTGCGCGACCATGGTTTCTTCACCATCTCCGGCAACCTCGCCACCCAGTTCGTGCAATCGGTCGGCTGGGGCATGGCCTCGGCGATCAAGGGCGATACCAAGATCGCCTCGGGCTGGATCGGCGACGGCGCCACCGCCGAGTCGGACTTCCACACCGCCCTGACCTTCGCCCATGTCTACCGCGCCCCGGTGATTCTCAACGTGGTCAACAACCAGTGGGCGATCTCCACCTTCCAGGCCATCGCCGGCGGTGAAGCCACCACCTTCGCCGGCCGCGGCGTTGGCTGCGGCATCGCCTCGCTGCGGGTCGACGGAAACGACTTCATCGCCGTCTACGCCGCCTCGCGCTGGGCCGCCGAACGCGCCCGACGCAACCTCGGCCCGACCCTGATCGAGTGGGTCACCTACCGCGCCGGCCCACACTCCACCTCCGACGATCCATCCAAGTACCGTCCCGCCGACGACTGGAGCCACTTCCCCCTGGGTGACCCGATCGCCCGCCTCAAGCAGCACCTGATCGCCATCGGCCAGTGGTCCGAAGAGGAACACGCCGCCGTCAGTGCCGAGCTTGAAGCCGAGGTCATCGCCGCGCAGAAGGAAGCCGAACAGTACGGCACCCTGGCCGGTGGGCAGATGCCCAGCGCCGCGACCATCTTCGAGGACGTCTACAAGGAAATGCCCGACCACCTGCGTCGGCAGCGCCAGGAACTGGGGTTATAAGCCATGAACGATCACAGCAAACTGCAAACGGAGAACGCCGTGGCCACCAGCACCATGACCATGATCCAGGCCCTGCGCTCGGCCATGGATGTGATGCTCGAGCGCGACAGCAACGTGGTGGTGTTCGGCCAGGACGTCGGTTACTTCGGCGGCGTGTTCCGCTGCACCGAGGGCCTGCAGGCCAAGTACGGCACCTCGCGGGTGTTCGACGCACCGATCTCGGAAAGCGGCATCGTCGGCGTGGCGGTGGGCATGGGCGCCTACGGCCTGCGCCCGGTGGCGGAAATCCAGTTCGCCGACTACTTCTACCCGGCCTCCGACCAGATCGTCTCGGAAGCGGCGCGCCTGCGCTATCGCTCGGCCGGTGAATTCGTCGCGCCGATGACCCTGCGCATGCCTTGCGGCGGCGGCATCTACGGCGGCCAGACCCACAGCCAGAGCCCGGAAGCGATGTTCACCCAGGTCTGCGGCCTGCGCACCGTGATGCCATCGAACCCCTACGACGCCAAGGGCCTGCTGATCGCCGCCATCGAGAACGATGACCCGGTGATCTTCCTCGAGCCCAAGCGCCTGTACAACGGCCCGTTCGACGGCCACCACGAAAAGCCTGTCACCCCCTGGTCGAAACACCCGGCCAGCGCCGTACCGGATGGCTACTACACCGTGCCGCTGGACAGCGCGGCAATCACCCGCCCCGGTAGCGAAGTGACCATTCTCACCTACGGCACCACCGTCTACGTGGCCCAGGCCGCCGCCGAGGAAACCGGCGTCGACGCCGAAGTCATCGACCTGCGCAGCCTGTGGCCGCTGGACCTGGACACCATCGTCAACTCCGTGAAGAAAACCCGTCGCTGCGTGGTCGTGCACGAAGCCACCCGCACCTGCGGTTTCGGCGCCGAGCTGATCGCGCTGGTGCAGGAGCACTGCTTCCACTACCTGGAGGCGCCCATCGAGCGCGTCACCGGGTGGGACACGCCCTACCCGCATGCGCAGGAGTGGGCGTACTTCCCGGGCCCGGTTCGGGTCGGGGCGGCATTGAAACGGGTCATGGAGGTCTGAATGGGTACTCACGTCATCAAGATGCCGGACATCGGCGAAGGCATCGCAGAAGTCGAACTGTCCCAGTGGCACGTGCAGGTCGGCGACCTGGTGGTCGAGGACCAGGTGCTGGCCGATGTCATGACCGACAAGGCCATGGTCGACATTCCCTCGCCGGTACACGGCAAGGTGATCGCACTCGGCGGCCAGCCGGGTGAAGTCATGGCGGTGGGCAGTATCCTGATCAGCATCGAGGTCGAGGGCGCCGGCAACGTGCGCGAAGGCAGCGAAGCCCCCGCCCCCAAGGCGGCGCCTGCACCGGTGCCGCAGAAGCCGGTCGAGGTCGAAGCCGTCGAGCCTGTCGCCAAGCCGGCAGTAGCGGCAGTCGCCCCTGCGCCCGCCCGTACAGCTCCGGTGGCCCGCCAGCCCGACGAACGCCCATTGGCTTCGCCGGCGGTACGCAAGCGCGCCTGGGATGCCGGCATCGAGCTGCGCTTCGTCCACGGCAGCGGCCCGGCCGGGCGCATCCTGCACGAAGACCTCGACGCCTACCTGGCCCAGGCCGAGCAGCCGGCCCAGAGCAGCGGCAGCCGCTACGCCCGGCGTACCGACGAGGAGCAGATCCCGGTGATCGGCCTGCGCCGCAAGATCGCCCAGCGCATGCAGGACGCCAAGCGCCGTGCCGCGCACTTCAGCTACGTCGAAGAGGTCGATGTCACCGCGCTCGAAGAGCTGCGCGTGCACCTGAACCACAAGCACGGCGACAGCCGTGGCAAGCTGACCCTGCTGCCGTTCCTGGTGCGGGCGATGGTCGTGGCCCTGCGCGAGTTCCCGCAGATGAACGTGCGCTATGACGACGAAGCCCAGGTCATCACCCGCCACGGCGCGGTGCACGTCGGCGTCGCCGCCCAGACCGACGGCGGCCTGATGGTGCCGGTGGTGCGCCATGCCGAGACCCTGGACCTGTGGAGCACGGCCGACGAGATCAACCGGCTGGCCAAGGCCGCCCGCAGCGGCAAGGCGACCCGCGAGGAAATGTCCGGCTCGACCATCACCCTGACCAGCCTCGGTGCCCTGGGCGGCATCGTCAGCACGCCGGTGCTGAACCTGCCGGAAGTGGCGATCGTCGGCGTCAACCGCATCGTCGAGCGGCCCGTGGTGATCAAGGGCCAGATCGTCGTGCGCAAGATGATGAACCTGTCCAGCTCGTTCGATCACCGCGTGGTCGACGGCATGGACGCGGCGCAATTCATCCAGGCCATTCGCGGCCTGCTCGAACAACCCGCCTGCCTGTTTGTGGAGTGAGCATGCAACAGACTCAAAGCACCACCCTGCTGATCATCGGCGGCGGCCCCGGCGGCTATGTCGCGGCCATTCGCGCCGGGCAACTGGGCATCCCGACCGTCCTGGTGGAAGGCCAGGAACTGGGTGGCACCTGCCTGAACGTCGGCTGCATTCCGTCCAAGGCGCTGATCCACGTCGCCGAGCAGTTCCATGCCACCCAGGCCTACAGCGGCGGCCGCTCGCCGCTGGGCATCCAGGTGGCGCAGGCAACCCTGGACATCGCCAAGAGCGTGGAATGGAAGGACGGCATCGTCGACCGCCTGACCACCGGCGTCGCCGGCCTGCTGAAGAAGAACGGCGTCGAAGTCCTGCGCGGCTGGGCCAAGATCATCGACGGCAAGAACGTCGACGTCGATGGTGTCCGCGTGCAGTGCGAACACCTGCTGCTGGCCAACGGCTCGCAGACCGTGGAATTGCCGATGCTGCCGTTCGGCGGCCCGATCATCTCCTCCACCGAAGCGCTGGCGCCGACCTCGATTCCCAAGCGCCTGGTGGTGGTCGGGGCCGGCTACATCGGCCTGGAACTGGGCATCGCCTACCGCAAGCTCGGCGCCGAGGTGACGGTGGTCGAGGCCCGTGACCGCATCCTGCCGACCTACGACCGCGAGCTGACCCAGCCGGTGGCCGAGTCGGTCAAGGCACTGGGCATCAACGTGCTGCTGGGGCACAGCGTCGAAGGTTTCGACGCGGCGAGCAACAGCCTCAAGGTGCGCGATCCGCAGGGTCAAAGCCTGTCGCTGGCCACCGAGCAGGTGCTGGTGGCGGTGGGTCGCAAGCCACGCACCCAGGGCTGGAACCTGGAGACCCTGGCGCTGGCCATGAACGGGGCGGCGATCCGCGTCGACAGCCATTGCCAGACCAGCATGCGCAACGTCTGGGCGATCGGCGACCTGACCGGCGAGCCGATGCTGGCCCACCGTGCCATGGCCCAGGGCGAGATGGTCGCCGAGCTGATCGCCGGCAAGCACCGTGAGTTCAACCCGACCGCCATTGCCGCGGTGTGCTTTACCGATCCGGAGCTGGTGGTGGTCGGCAAGACGCCGGACGAAGCCAAGACCGCCGGACTGGACTGCCTGGTGGCGAGCTTCCCGTTCGCCGCCAACGGGCGGGCCATGACCCTGGAGTCCAGGAGCGGCTTCGTGCGGGTGGTGGCGCGGCGCGACAATCACCTGATCGTCGGTTGGCAGGCAGTGGGAGTGGGCGTTTCGGAACTGGCGGCGGCCTTCGGGCAGTCGCTGGAGATGGGCGCCCGGCTGGAAGACATTGCCGGCACCATCCATGCCCACCCGACCCTGGGTGAAGCGGTGCAGGAAGCGGCGCTCAAGGCGCTGGGGCATGCGCTGCATATCTGACAGATACAGGTAGGACTCAAGGGCACTTTCGCGGATAAATCCTGCTCCCACAAGGCGTCGCGGTAACCACAAACATTGTGAGCGCCGCAAAACTGTGGGAGCAGGATTCATCCGCGAACAGGGCCCGAGAGCTCAAACTCATCAGTCGCGGTAACCCGGCGCCACCCGCTCCAGCAACCGCAACATCGCCGACCACGCCAGCTCCATGGCATCCGGGTCGGTCAACTGCCCCTCCTCCACCGGCCGCCCCGGATCATTGAACTGTCGCTCGGTGTGCACGCACACCTCATGGGACGGCAACACCAGCTCGCCACAGGCCTGCGCCGTGACCTGGATCTCGCACGCCTTCTCCAGGTAGTACATGCGCAGAAACGCCTCGGCCACCGTCTTGCCCACGCTCAACAGGCCATGGTTACGCAGGATCATCACCGACTTGTCGCCCAGGTCCTGCACCAGCCGGGCCTGCTCATCCATGTCCAGCGCCACGCCTTCATAGTCGTGATAGGCGGTGCGGCCATAGAACTCCATGGAAATCTGGTTTACCGGCAACAGCCCGCACTTGAGCGCGGCCACGGCGCAACCGGCCTTGGTGTGGGTGTGCAGCACGCACTGCGCATCCTCGCGGGCCCCGTGGATCGCACTGTGGATCACGAAGCCGGCCGGGTTCACCGCATACGGTGATGCCTCGACCGCCCGTCCATCCAGGCCGATCTTCACCAGGCTCGAGGCGGTGATCTCATCGAACATCAGTCCATAGGGGTTGATCAGGAAATGGTGCTCCGGCCCGGGCAGGCGCAGGGAGATGTGGGTGAAGATCAGGTCGGTCATGCGAAAATGCGCAATCAGCCGATAACAGGCCGCCAGTTGTTCGCGCAGTTGGCGCTCGATGGCAGCCGGGGCGGCGGCGGTGTGCAGAAGGTCATTCAAGCGGATCACTCCTACAGGCAGGGAATTGGAATGGGCCGGGCGCCACGGCAGCGCCCGGCACGGGTTGGCGACACAAGCCACCCACTACTTTACTTGCTTGCCCACGCATTGAAACGCTCTTCGAGCTCTTCGCCGTGATCGACCCAGAAAGCGACGTTCATGGACAAGGCGCCCTTGAGATTCTGCGGTGCGGTCGGTACCCATTTCGCCAATGCCGGGTCGAGCCGGGCGGCGGCCAGGGTATTGGTCGGGCCGTAGGGAATCTGCTTGACGTAATCGACCTGGGCATCGGGCTGGTTGGCGAAGGCGATGAAGCGCTTGGCCTGGTCGACGTGTTTCGAACCCTTGATGATCGCCCAGTAGTCCATGCCGTACAGGCTGCCCGGCCAGACCAGGCCCAGGTGGCTGCCCTGCTGCGCGGCGGAAGCCACCCGGCCGCTGTAGGTCGAGGTCATCACCACGTCGCCGGCCATCAGCCATTGCGGCGGCTGGGCCCCGGCCTCCCACCACTGGATGTACGGCTTGAGCTGGTCGAGCTTGGCAAAGGCACGGTCCACGCCCTGCGGCGTGCTCAGCACCGAATAGACATCCTCGACCTTCACCCCGTCGGCCAGCAGGGCAAATTCCAGGTTGTACACCGCACGCTTGCGCAGGCCGCGCTTGCCGGGGAAGGTCTTCACATCCCAGAAGTCCGCCCAGGAGGTCGGTGCCCGCGCCAGTTTGTCGGTGTCGTAGGCCAGCGCCACGCTCCACACCAGCGCCGCCGAACCGCATTCCTGCGCGGCATCGGGAATCAGTTGGTCGGCATGGCCGAGCTGTTTCCAGTCCAGGCGTTCGTACATGCCCTCGTCGCAACCACGGGCCAGGTCCGGTCCCTCGATCTGCACCACATCCCAGTCCACGCTGCCGGTGTCGACCATGACCTTGATCCGGGCCATTTCACCGTTGTACTCGCTCTGCATCAGCTGGCTGCCGTCCCTGGCACTGAAAGGCTTGAAGAACGCCGTGTCCTGGGCCTTCTGCCCGGCGCCACCGTAGCCGACAACCACCATCTCCTGGGCCGCCTGGGCGCTGCCCAGCGCAAGGCCCAGGGCCAGGACCGAAAACAAGGGATAAGAACCGTACTTGCAGGCATTCGATTTCATCGATGAATCCTCGTGCGGTATCGCCCGGGCAGGCCGCCCGCGACGATCCATTTTCTTGTTTTATGAGGTACGCCCGATGAACAGGCGTGATTTGAAGCTACGCAAGGGACAGTAAAAAAACAAGTTGATTTTTTACTGAAGGTAAATTTTTATAGCCACATAATAACAACCACCCGGCCGTGATTCCGGGTCGCCTGGAGAGTCGCCATGTCGTCGTCCCCGACCGCCTTCACCCACCTGTTCGAGCCCTTGCAGTTGCGTGGCAAGCGCCTGAAGAACCGCATCATGTCCACCGGGCACGACACCTCCATGCCCACCGACAATCGGGTCAACGACCAGCTGGTCGCCTACCACCAGGCACGGGCCGAAGGCGGTGTCGGGCTGATCGTGCTGCAGGTGGCGGGGGTGCACGACAGTGCGCGCTACACCTCGCATGTGCTGATGGCCACCGACGACGCCTGCATCGACGGCTACCGGCGGCTGGCCGAGGTCTGCCATGCCCAGGACACGCTGGTGCTGTCGCAGGTGTTTCATCCGGGGCGGGAAATCATGGAGTCCAGCGATGGGCTACTGGCCGTCGCCTACTCGGCCTCGTGCGTGCCCAACGAACGCTTTCGGGTGATGCCCCGGGCCCTGGACCAGGCGATGATCGACGAAATCATCGCCGGTTACGCCTCGGCCTCCCGCCGCCTGCACCAGGCCGGTATCGACGGCGTGGAAGTGGTTGCCAGCCATGGCTACCTGCCCGCGCAATTTCTCAATCCACGGGTCAACCGGCGCACCGACGCCTACAACGGCGACCTGGACCAGCGCCTGCGTTTTCTCCACGAAGTGATCGCCGCCATTCGCGCGGCGACCGGTGCGGACTTCATCATCGGCCTGCGCATTTCCGCCGATGAGCGCGACGCCGAAGGCCTGACCGAGGACGAGTCGCTGGCCGCCGTGGAACGACTGCAGGGCGAGCTGGACTATGTGCACATCGTCGCCGGGACCTCGGCCTCCCTCGGCGGCGCGGTGCACATCGTGCCGCCGATGGCGATCGAGCCGGCCTACCTGGCGAAGGAAGCCACTACCTTCAAGGCTCGGCTGTCGATTCCGCTGTTCGTCACCGGGCGGATCAACCAGCCCCAGGAAGCCGAACTGATCATCGCCCGCGGCCAGGCGGACGTGTGCGGCATGACCCGCGCCCTGATCTGTGACCCGCAGATGCCGAACAAGACCGTCAACGGCCACGCCGAGGACGTGCGTGCCTGCATCGCCTGCAACCAGGCCTGCATCGGCCACTTCCACCGGGGCCTGCCGATCAGCTGCATCCAGCACCCGGAAACCGGCCGCGAACTGCACTACGGGCAGTTGCTGGCGACGACCGCGCGCAAACGGATCATGGTGGTCGGCGGCGGCCCCGCCGGGATGAAGGCGGCAGCGGTCGCCGCGCAACGAGGGCATGAGGTGACGCTCTTTGAGGCCGGTTCGCAACTGGGCGGCCAGGTGCTGCTGGCGCAGTTGCTGCCACGCCGCAGCGAGTTCGGCGGGGCCAGCACCAACCTGCAGCGCGAATTGGAGCTGGCCGGGGTGCGCGTGGTGCGCAACACCCGGGTCGACCGGGCGCTGGTGGAACGCGAGCGCCCGGACAAGGTGATCGTCGCCACCGGTGCCGAACCCTACTGGCCGGCCTTCGAGCGCGGTGGCGAGCTGCAGGTGGTGGACGCCTGGCAGGTGCTGCGCGATGAAGTGCCGATCGGCCGCTCGGTGGTGGTGGTCGACTGGCGCTGCGACTGGATCGGCCCGGGGATTGCCGAGCGACTGGTGCGCGCCGGGCACTCGGTGCAACTGGCGGTCAACGGCACTCACTGCGGCGAGAACCTGCCGTTCTATGTGCGTGACCAACTGGCCGGCGAGTTGCACAAGCTGGGTATCCCGATCACCCCCTATGCCCGCCTCTACGGCTGCGACGACAACACCGTGTACCTGCAACACACCGCCAGCGGCGAGCCGATGCTGTTCGAGGAGGTCGACACCCTGGTGCTGTGTCAGGGGCACCAGCCGGTCGATACCCTGGGCGAACAGTTGCAGGGCCTGGTCGACTTCCAGCGCATCGGCGACTGCCTGGCGCCACGTACGGTCGAGGAAGCGATCTACGAGGGGTTGAAGGTCGCCTGGAACCTCTAGTGTGCTGTGTGGCTAATTCGCATACTCAACTCCGGGCCCGTGGCTTCGCCAGGCTGCGTTGCCATTCCTCGCCGTAGCCCTGCTACGACTCGTCATGGCGCCTTGCCTGGCAAACCCCCGGGCCCGAATTTGAATATTCGAATTAACCGTACAGGACACTAGGCAGCAGTGGGCAGCGGCCATGAACGGGCACCGCGTGCGGGTTGAGACCCGATGTGGCGAAAGCGCTCGTCGGATCGCCGCTCTCGGCGACGCAGCAGTCGCAGAACCCGCGGGCGCCTGTTATCGGGTGAATCGCGGCCGGCGGTTTTAGGGCCGCTTCGCGCCCCAGCGCGGGCAAGCCCGCTCACCACAAGTCCAGGGGCGGGCTCAAGCTCCTGGCCGGGCCGACTCTCCCTACCACCACCAACTCCCTTATACTGCGCCCCTTTCAAGGACCGGAGCAGGCCATGAGCAACGCCCCCACGCCCGCCGGCGACAGCAGCGCCGCCGGCCCGCAGTTTCTCGGTACGCGCATTCGCGGCCTGCGCAAGCGCCGTGGCATGACCCTGACCGAGCTGGCGAGCCAGTCCGAGCTCACCGCCGGCTACATCAGCCAGCTGGAGCGCAACCTCGCCTACCCGTCGATCCCGGCCCTGTTCAACATCGCCCGCAGCCTGGGCGTGACCATCCAGTGGTTCTTCGCCAGCGAGACCACCACCGCCCCCGAAGACAGCGGCTACGTGGTGCGCAAGAACAGCCGCCTGAGCGTGCACTACGAGGACGGCATCGTCGACCAGTTGCTGACCCCGCAGCCCAACCGCCAGCTGGAAATCCTCCACTCGCGCTTCCCACCAGGCACCTACAGCCAGCAGAGCTACAGCCACGACGGTGAAGAAGCCGGCTACCTGCTCTCCGGCCGCTTTGAGCTGTGGGTCGGCGAGCGCCATTTCCAGTTGTCCGAAGGCGACAGTTTCAGCTATTCCAGCCAGGAGCCGCACCGCTACGGCAACCCCGGCGACGTCGACGCGGTGATCATCTGGGTCATCACCCCACCCACCTTCTAGGCAGCCCCCTCCATGAGCACCGAACAAGCCGCCCCCGCCCTGAAGGAAATCTTCAACAGCGAACGCCTGCACCACATCGCCAGCGAGATGCAGGCGGTGTACCCCGCGTTCGACAGCGCCCAGTTTCTACGTCTCACCCACGACGGCCTGGCAGAACTGTCGATCATGCAGCGCCTGGCTAGGGTCAGTGAAAGCCTGCACGCGGTGCTGCCGCTGGACTATCGGCAGTCGATCGAGGTGCTGCGCCAACTCGCCCCGCGCCTGAACAGCAGCTTCGTCAGTATCAGCCTGCCGCACTACGTCGCCCGCTACGGCGCTGATGATTTCGAGCTGTCGATGGAGGCGCTGAAGTACTTCACCGCCTTCGGCTCCTCCGAATTCGCCGTGCGGCATTTCCTGCTCAGCGATTTCGAGCGGACCCTGGCGGTGATGAAGGCCTGGTCGCGGGACGCCAACGAACACGTCCGCCGGCTTGCCAGCGAAGGCTCGCGGCCGCGCCTGCCGTGGTCGTTCCGGCTGGCGCGGATCCAGGCCGACCCGAACCTGGCGGCGGAGATTCTTGACCAGCTCAAGTGCGACGACAGCCTGTACGTACGCAAATCGGTCGCCAACCACCTCAACGACATCACCAAGGAACATCCCGACTGGGTGCTGGACCTGCTCGAGGGCTGGTCGCTGGACGACCCGCGTACCGCCTGGATCGTCCGCCATGCGCTGCGCAGCCTGATCAAGCAGGGCCACCCGCGCGCGCTGGCGCTGATGGGCGCCGGAGCCAGGGCCCAGGTCGAAGTCCACGACTTCAGGGTCGAGCCGGCGCAGATTCGCCTGGGCGAGAGCGTCACCCTGTCCTTCACCCTGGTGTCCACCGCACCGAGCAGCCAGAAGCTGGTGATCGACTACGGTATCGACTACGTGAAAGCCTCGGGCGGCACCTCGACCAAGGTCTTCAAGCTCAAGACCCTGCACCTGGCCCCTGACGCCAACGAAACCCTGAGCCGCCGCCAGCACATCCGCGAACTCACCACCCGTCGCCACTACAGCGGCCACCACGCCGTGCACCTGCTGATCAACGGCGAGCGCCTGGGCAGCAGCGGCTTCGACATTCTCGACTGACTCACCTGGCACCTGTAGAAAGTCCCCTGGTACTGGGCAAGGCTCACGGGCCTATTCGCGGGCAAGCCGCGCTCCTACGGGTTTCGCGGCCCTTGTGGGAGCCGGCTTGCTGGCGATCCGCCAGAGGCGGCCAGCCAATGAAATCAGCGGCGCACGGCCCGCCGCTATCGCCAGCAAGCCGGTTCCCACACCCAGCGGCGCTCGTCTTCACCGAGGCGGGCCAAACCACCGGGCCTGCGCTTGGACCATAAACCCTACAGATAGTGCTTCACGCCCCAGGCCATTGCAGTAGAATCGCCGCTCTTTTTTTCCAGGGCACTCGCCATGACCTCTCACCAGACCCCGCCCACCGCGCCCCAGGCCAACGAACTGATCCTCGGCCTGGAGGACCGGCCCCGCCTGCTGATCGGCCTGCTCGCCGCACTGCAACACCTGCTGGCGATCATCGTGCCGATCGTCACCCCCGGCCTGCTGATCTGCCAGGCGCTGGGCGTGTCGGCCCGCGACACCAACCTGATCGTCTCGATGTCGCTGGTGATCTCCGGGATCGCCACCTTCGTCCAGTGCCGTCGCTTCGGGCCGTTCGGGGCGGGGCTGTTGATCGTCCAGGGCACCAGCTTCAACTTCGTCGGCCCGCTGATCGCCGGCGGCGCGCTGATGGTCAAGCAAGGCACGCCGGTGGAAGCGGTGATGGCGGCGATCTTCGGCGTGGTCATCGCCGGTTCGTTCGTCGAGATGGGCATCTCGCGCATCCTGCCCTTCGTCAAGCGCATGATCACCCCGCTGGTGACCGGTATCGTTGTGCTGATGATCGGCCTGACCCTGATCAAGGTCGGCCTGATCAGCATGGGCGGCGGCTTCAGCGCGATGAGCAACGGCACCTTCGCCAACGGCGAGAACCTGCTGCTGTCCGGCGTGGTGCTGGCGATCATCGTGGTGCTCAACCGCATCCCGCTGGTGTGGATGCGCAGTTGCGCCATCGTCATCGCCCTGGCCGCCGGCTATGCCCTGGCCGGCTACCTGGGCCGCCTGAACTTCACCGGCATGCACGAAGCGCCGCTGTTCCAGGTGCCAACCCCGCTGCACTTCGGCCTGGGCTTCTCCTGGTCGCTGTTCATTCCGATGCTGGTGATCTACCTGGTGACCTCGCTGGAAGCCATCGGTGACGTCACCGCCACCAGCAAGGTCTCGCGCCAGCCGGTCGAAGGCCCGCTGTGGATGCAACGGATCAAGGGCGGCGTGCTGGTCAACGGCGCCAACTCGCTGCTGGCCGGGGTGTTCAACACCTTCCCCAGCTCGATCTTCGCCCAGAACAACGGCGTGATTCAGCTCACCGGCATCGCCAGCCGCCACATCGGCAAGTGGATCGCCCTGATGCTGGTCCTGCTGGGCCTGTTCCCGGCGGTGGCCGGCGCGATCCAGGCCGTGCCGGAGCCGGTACTCGGCGGCGCGGCCATGGTCATGTTCGGCGCCGTGGCGGCCTCGGGCATCAACATCCTGGCGAGCATCACCCTCGATCGCCGCGCGCTGCTGATCATCGCCGTCTCGCTGGCCCTGGGCCTGGGTGTGTCGCAGGTGCCGGAGTTCCTCGCGCACATGCCGGCGGCGCTGCGCAACGTGCTCGAATCCGGCGTGGCCACCGGCGGTATCTGCGCGCTGGTGCTGAACTGGTTCCTGCCGCCTTCGCCAAAGAACTGAGGATTTAACCAGGGTGACGGCCCGCCGCGCCGTCACCCTGGCTGCCTGAAACCCCAGTAAACCCCGCCACCAAAAGTTCATTTCCTAAATTTAATTTCATCCGCCCGCCCCCGCCTTTGACTCGGAACTGTCACATGGCCACCGCTTAATTGTTTCAAGAGTTTTCAGCTCTTATTTCAATTTAGTGTCCAGGATCCGAACCAATGAACAAGCTGTTTAGTCCCATGATGGGTGCCGCCCTGGCGAGTGTCATGATGTCTGCCCACGCGGATTTCATCGATGACAGCCATGCCGACGTGACCCTTCTCAACCGCTACCTGAACCAGCAGGGGCGCGACATCAGCGGCAGCAGTGCCAAGGCCCACAGCATTCGTGACTGGGGCCAGGGTTTCCAGTTCGACTTCAAGTCCGGCTACACCGAAGGCACCATCGGCCTGGGCCTGGACCTGCAGGCTTTCTACGGCCTGAAGCTCGATTCGGGCGGCGACCTCAACGACAAGAACCACCAGGGCCGCTACCCCGGCAGCATGTTCCCGCTGGATGACGGCAAGTCCGCCGACCAGTTCGGCGTGCTCAGCCCGACCTTCAAGGCGCGCTTCCTCAAGGACGAACTGCGCATCGGCACCCTGTACCAGAACAACCCGATGCTGGCCAACACCGACGGCCGCCTGTACCGCCAGACCAACACCGGCGCGCAACTGGTGTCCAAGGACCTGGACAACTTCACCTTCACCGTCGGCGACATCAACCAGACCAAGATCCGCAACGAAACCGGCGACACCGGCATGATCACCGCCGGCGGCACCAAGAAGAGCGATCGCTTCCTCTACGGCGGTGCGGACTACGCGGGCATTCCGGGCACCACCCTGAGCGCCTGGTACTCGAGCCTGCAGGACTACTACCAACAGGCCTTCCTCGGCGCCAAGCGCCATGACGCCCTGCCTGTCGGTGCCCTCGACACCGACTTCCGTGCCTACCGCAGCCTCGGCATCGGTGGTAACGGCGACGGTGACAGCGAATACGCGGCAGCCGGCTACTACGGCAACGGTATCAGCAAGGGCCGGATCAACCAGTCGACCATCAGCCTGATGGAAAGCTACAGCCTGGCTGGCCACACCGTCGGCCTGGGTATCCAGAAGAACAGTGGCGACAGCGACTTCCCGTACCTGGACTCGGGCCTCAACAGCGGCGACAACCGCCAGGGCCCGGGCTCGGGTGCCGACACCCCGGCGCTGACCAACCTGCAACTGAACAAGTTCCAGCACGCTGGCGAGCGTACCTGGATGGCGCAGTACAAGTATGACTTCGCCCAGTTGGGTATCGACGGCCTGAAGTTCGCCGCCACCTACGCCCACGGTGATCAGGTCCGTACCGCCGCCAACAGCGACGCCAGCGAATGGGAGCGCGACCTGGCGCTGACCTATGAAGTACAGACCGGCCAACTGAAGGGCCTCGGGGTGAAATGGCAGAACGCCCACGCTGCCCCGGAAATCACTGGCCAGACCATTCAGGATGAAAACCGCTTCTATGTAAGCTACGTCATCCCGCTCTGGTAATCCCCGCCCTGCTCCCGGTTCTCCGATCGTTCCCACGCTCCGCGTGGGAATGCCTCCCCGGACGCTCGGCGTCTGTTGTTGTGACGCAGAGCGTCACGGGCTGCATGCCCACGCAGAGCGTGGGAACGATCAGAAGCCCGACAATCGGAACGGCGCCAGGCCCCACCTGTGGGAGCAGGATTTATCCGCGAATAGGCCTTCAATCCAGGCGCAAAGACGTGACAACCCCCTCGGACTTTGCAACCCTGCGCGCTATCGTCAACCCAGCGAAGCGCCGACCATGCACCTTCTCTACCCCAGTGATCCTTTCGACCCGCAACAGCCGGACGAAACCTATCGCGACGAGTACACCGCCGCCTTGGCCGAGGGTCTGAGCGCATCCCTGTTTTCCTTTGACGATTTCGAGGCTGGCACCTTCAAGGCCCGCCCTGCGATACCAACTGGCGCGACCGTGCTCTACCGGGGCTGGATGTTGACCCCGGAAAACTATGCCAGGCTGGTCGACTGCTGGCAGCAGCGTGATCTGCAGGCCTTTACCAGCGTCGAGCAATATCGGCACTGCCACCATCTGCCCCAGTGGTATCCCCTGCTGACCGAACACACCAGCGAAACCCGGGTACTGGAGCCGGATGCCGACTTCGTCGACGCCCTTGGCGACCTGGACTGGCCCGGCTACTTCATCAAGGACTACGTGAAGTCCCTGAATACCGCCGGCGGATCGCTGGTCGAAACACCGGAGCAGATCCAGGCCGTCGTCGACCTGATGCAGCAGTACCGTGGACAGATCGAGGGCGGTATCTGCGTGCGCAAACGCGAGGACTATCGCGAGGAGACGGAACAGCGTTACTTCGTCTTCCTGGGCAAGGCCCACGCTGAGAACGGCGCCGTGCCCAGCATCGTCGAGGATTGTGCTCGACTCATTCAGAGCCCGTTCTTTTCAGTGGATGTCGTGCTCAGGGCCGACGGCGTGCTGCGTATCGTCGAACTCGGCGACGGCCAGGTTTCCGACCGCAAGACATGGCCTGCCATGACCTTCGCCAAGCTGCTCAAGGCACAACCTTAACGGACAGGCCCTGCCCTGCCCCGAGATAACCCGCGCCCCGCGCAACATCGAGAACTCAAGGAACGTGGCCAAACTCAACTTCAGGCACATGGAAATCTTCTGGGCCGTGATGACCACCGGCAGCGCCACGGCCGCAGCCGAACTGCTGCACACCTCGCAGCCCACCGTGAGCCGCGAACTGAGCCGCCTGGAGTCCATCACCCAACTGGTGCTGTTCAAGCGGGCCAATGCCAAGCTGATTCCCACCGAGCAGGCACTGCGGCTGTTCGAGGAAGTCGAGCGCGCCTATTTCGGCATGGAGCGGATCGAGCGCACCGCCGAGGCCATCCGTCAGCACAAGAACGGCCAGATCGCCCTGGTGACCTTGCCGGCGTTCTCCCAGGCCGTGCTGCCGATGGTCTGCAAACGCTTTCTGGAACAGTTTCCGGAGGTCGCCCTCAGCATCACCCCGCAGGAACCGCCCCTGCTCAATGAATGGCTGTCCTCCCAGCGCTACGACCTGGGCTTGATCGAAGACGCCAACATCCCGATCGGCACCGAAAGCGACTGCGTGTTCACCTCGGACATGGTCTGCGTCCTGCCGCCGGACCACCCCCTGACGGCCAAATCGGTGCTTGCGCCCGAGGACTTCGAAGGCGAGCCGTTCATTTCGCTGGCCGCCAACGACCCCTACCGCAAGAAGATCGATGCACTATTCCAGGAACATGGCGTCAACCGCCGGCTGCAGGTGGAAACCCATAGCGCGGCCGCAGTGTGCAGCACCGTCGCCCACGGTGTCGGCGTGTCCACCATCAACCCGCTGACAGCACTCTCCTACGTCAACCTCGGGCTGACCATTCGCCGCTTCGCCCTGTCGATCCCCTATTCCATCCGCGTGGTGCGCCCGCTGCATCGCCCCCATTCCGTGCTGGTCGACCAGTTCGTCGAGGCCCTGCGCGAATGCTGCCAGGCACTCGAAGCCCAACTGGCCGAGATCCCGTAGCAGATCTCATGAACAAGCGGGGCCAACCACCCATATCAGAAATGAATGGATACCCCGCAAACTGATATTTTTTATTCCCACAGCCCGATGCTAAAAATGCGCACCCAGGCCCGGTGCGCGTCAGGACAGCGCTCGACCGCACCGACCTGGCTTCAGCCCACCTGGTGAACCCCAGGGAAAATGCCTTTCAGCCCGAGCTTGCCCCATGACCCTCGAACAGCACGCCGCACACGTTGCCAAAACCCATGGCACCCCCGTCTGGATCTATGACGCCGCCGTCATCCGCGATCGCATCCGCACGCTGAAGACCTTCGACACCGTGCGCTTCGCCCAGAAAGCCCTGTCGAACCTGTCGATCCTCGGCCTGATGCGCGAGGAAGGCGTGAAACTCGACGCCGTGTCCCTCGGCGAAATCGAGCGGGCGATCAAGGCCGGCTTCAACCCACGCAGCAACGTCGACGGCCCGTCGGACCTGGTCTACACCTCGGACGTATTTGATCGCCAGACCCTGGCGCGCATCGTCGAGCTGGGTGTCGAGGCCAACCTCGGCTCACTGGACATGATCCAGCAACTGGGCGAGCTGTCGCCCGGGCACCGCGTGTGGCTGCGCATCAACCCGGGCTTCGGCCACGGCCACAGCCCCAAGACCAACACCGGCGGCCCCAACAGCAAGCACGGCATCTGGCACGAGCAGCTTCAGCAGGCGCTCGAACTGCTGAACAGATACGACTTGCACCTGGTCGGCGTGCACGTGCACATCGGCTCCGGCGTCGACTACGGCCATCTGGGCCAAGTCTGCGAGGCCGTCAGCCAACTGCTGGAACAGATCGACCAGCCGATCGAGGCGCTGTCGGCCGGGGGCGGACTGTCGGTGCCTTACCGCGAAGGCGAGGAACCGATCGATGTGCAGCACTACTTCTCGCTGTGGGACGCGGTGCGCCGCCACGCCCAAACCCGCTACGGCTGCCCGATCCGCCTGGAGCTGGAGCCTGGCCGCTTCCTGGTGGCCGAATCGGGCACGCTGGTCTGCGAAGTCCGTGCGGTCAAGCAACAGGGCGCCAACCCCTTCACGCTGGTCGACGCCGGCTTCAACGAACTGATCCGCCCAACGCTCTACGGCAGCTACCATCGCGTGTCGCTGGTGGCCCAGGCACCGGAGCGCGCCCCGATCAACACCCTCATCGCCGGCCCGCTGTGCGAATCCGGTGACGTCTTCACCCTCGCCGGCGACGGTGCCCTGCGCTTCGAAACCATGAGCCAGCCCAGCATCGGCGACCTCATCCTGTTCCACAACGCCGGGGCCTATGGCTCAAGCATGTCCTCGAACTACAACTCGCGGCCCCTGGTGCCGGAGTACCTGCTCGATGGCGAAGCTTCACGCCTGATTCGCCGCCGGCAGACCTTCGACGAACTGCTGGGCCCGGAACTGGCCTGCCTGGGCTGATCCCCAAAAACCTCGCGGCGTCACCCCGTGTTTACCGGGTGACGCCGCGTTGGGCGTTACAGGCTTCAGGGGGCTCAGCCATTGAGGGCTCCCACCCCGCGCTTCATCTCAATCCCCGGCACAGCCGTTGCCCCAGGTCTTGTAGTCGTACACCTTGGTCTGCCCATCGGGCGTCTTGTAGGTCATCTTCGCGTTGGTAATCCCGCAGGCATAGGGATTGGAGTCTACGCGGATCACTTCAGCGACATCTTTCTTGTCCAGGGCAAACGCCTGGGCACTGAACAGAACGGCGGCAACGGTCAAGCATTTCACATAGATATTCATGGCAACTTCCTCAATAGGGAAAACAAAAACCGACCCGGCAAACCCGGTAGAAGGCGTTGAGTGCAGACTCGCAATCGAGTGTTATCCGAGGATTAAGAAAGTTATGAATAAAGTTAAACAAACCGTTATAAATCAGTTAAAAGAAAGTTAATAACTCGATTTTATAAATCGTAATTTATTCCATTAAAAAACATGAAAATTTGTTTATGAAATCTGCGATGATTCCGCTACCCGGACCTGCGGCCTCCTCGACCCGATCTGCCGCAGCCGCCCACCAGCCAGCCAGGAGCCCAACGGATGCTGCCATCAGCCCCTCTTCTTTCCGGAAACCGCCTGCACCTGCGCCGTTTGCGCGGCCGGGTGGGATTGGCACTGGTGGCGTGCCTGTCCTTCCTGGCTGGCATGACCGACGCCATCGGTTTCCTCGCCACCGGTGACTTTGTCTCGTTCATGAGCGGCAACACCACGCGCCTGGCGGTAGCGATCGGCGAGGGGGACCTGTCGATGGCGCTGCGCCTGGTCGCGGCGGTGGCCGCGTTCATCGCCGGCAACGTACTGGGCGTGCTGGCCGGACGTGTCGGTGGCCGGCGTTCACTGCCCTTGCTGCTGTGCGTCGCCACCCTGCTGTGCATCGCCGCGATACTGCCGTTCAATACGCGCGTACCGGCACTGCTGACCGCGATCATTGCCATGGGCATGCTCAATGCAGCGGTCGAACAGGTCAACGGCCTGCCGATCGGCCTGACCTACGTCACTGGCGCCCTGTCACGCTTCGGCCGTGGCCTGGGACGCAGGCTGCTTGGCGAAAAACGCGATGGCTGGCGGGTGCAACTGGTGCCTTGGAGCGGCATGCTGCTGGGGGCAGTGTTTGGCGCGCTGCTGGAGCGTCGCATGGGCGTGCAGGCGCTGGTGGTCAGTGCCGCGATCGCCGCCGTGCTGGGGCTGCTGGCGCTGCGGATTCCGCATCAGTGGCAAAAGGACTTCATGCCAAGGTGAGGGGGTCGCCCCTCCCCGCTCAACACGCAAGCGTGTAGAGACTTCTTTTTGTAGTACTACGGCTACAGCCACTTCCCACACATATTCGCGCATCACTTCATGGCAGTTTTTATTATTTCCAAATAATAAAAAACCTATCCGTTCAGCCAGTTATTAAACCCCGCCAAACAATATCAAATATCCACTTACAAAAGAGCAGCACCCACGCTCTTTCAACCAATTAAGTGGCGACCACTTCCCTCGCAGACAGAGGGCGGCATCGCCTTCTTTTGGGCACCAAAACCAAAGTTCAATCTGGAGTCACACATGAAAATCGGCCACCTGTTGTTAGGCGCCTCGTTGCTGCCGGCCATCAGCTTTGCCCAAATACCTCTGCTGTCTTCGCTTCAGGCCAAAGGCATTCAAGTCACGGCCCTCGATGATGACAGCCTCAGCAAGATCCGAGGCACCGCAAGGATCACCGGGCATCCCTACCCCAGCGTCACGCAGGGTTTGAAGACCTACAAAATTCGGTTGAAGCGCTTTGGCAACGAGCACGAATACCGGTCCTATTACTCGATCGGCAGGGACTGGAGCCCACACAAAAAACAAACGTACACAGACGCAGAAACCGGAAAAACCTATCACGTTGCCGGCGATCGCTGGCTTGCAGACAAGTCAGATGCCCCCGGTGGGCACTGGAGCGCCAGTCACGCTGTGGAAGTGGATTCCCACTATCAAGCCCTGGACAAGAACGGCGCACCCCTCAACTTCGGCTGGAGGGAAACCACCTGGAATCGACCCATCTCTACGTTTTCCTGGTAGTTGCGCAACTAGTCAAATTCCCAAAAGGCAAGCACATGAACGTCAATAACACCCTCTCGTCATACACATACAACCCGTCTACTCCCAAGACCACAGCTCAGCAAATACAAAGCCAGGAGCGTTTTTCGATAGAACCTTCCAGCGATACAAAAAACACCTCAGACAAAGTCAGCCTCAGCGTGGCTGGCGTTGAAATGTCCGACCTGATGGACCCACCTCTGCCAGTGGGCGCCATACCAAGCTGGCTGGGCGAATTCGCGACAAAGGTTACATTTCCATCGGAGCGAGCGGCCCAGGGGCGCGCAGGCAGCCTGGAGTTGGATCCACGGTTCTCAAATCTTTCGTCCGCAGAAGCTGACGAGTACTTCTCACTGCTGCAATCTCACACGAATGCCCTGTACGAGCGAAACGGCCTGATCGACGACGAATCGACCTACGCTGCCTTCAACTCCCGCTCAACGAACGAAAGGCTTCATCAGGAATTCCTCGAAGGCATCAGGAACGACCCACGGATGTCCGAACTGACCGGCCGCCTCGGCATTGCGCTCTCCTAAGTGCTCTGGCATTTGCTCGCCGAGCCGCGCTCCAGCAGCGTGGCCGGCGGCTGTCTCTGCGCAAAGCCGGGAGGAAACTTTTGCACATGGCCTACAGTCCCACAAGCACAGGGCTGTAGTTCAACTCATCACGCGCCCTTCTTTTCAGCGTAACGTGTAGCAATCATCAAGTTTACTGACCGCAGAGCCCTCTCTCATCGTGCCTTGGCACGTTTGCTGATACCCTGCGCACCGCTCAAGCCCGGCTCCATAGGAGCAGCCATGTCCGTTCTCCATCTCGTCCCATCCGTTGCTCCGGCAAGTAACGCCTCCACAGTCGAGCAATCCCGCTGCGACATCGACTTTCTGCATGGCATCAGCCTTGCGCTCATCGGTGAACAGGACCTCAATGCCCTCCACCGGAAAATAGTCGATGCGGCGGTCGCCATCACCGGCTCGCAGTTCGGGACCATGCAGCAGCTCTGCCCCGAGGGGCATGTCTCGGGACACGGCGGCGAACTGCAACTGCTCTGCTCGCACGGTTTGCCGGCAGACGCGGTCGGCTTCTGGCAATGGGTAAGCCCCGCGGCCTACAGCAGTTGCACCATGGCGCTCAAGCTCGGCGAGCGGGCCATCATTCCCGACTTCGAACAGTGGACCGACATTTCGGGCACCGAGGACCTGATGGCCTTTCGGCGAGCCGGCATCCGTTCGGCGCAGACCACGCCCCTGCGGTCTCGCACGGGCCAGTTGCTGGGCATGATCTCCACTCACTGGACGCACCCTCACCAACCCTCTGCCCGTGACCTGCGGCTGCTGGACATTCTTGCGCGACAGGCCGCCGACCTGCTGGAGCGCACGATCGCGGAAGATGCGTTGCGCGCCCGCGAACAGGAGCTGGCGCGCACCGTCAATCTGTTGCGTGAAGCCGAAGAACAGCAGGCCAGGGTTCAGGCCGAGCTGCTCAACCTCAACGAGACCCTCGAACAACGCATCGCTGAACGCACCGCCCTGCTGATGCAGTCGGAAGAGCAACTGCGCCAGTCACAGAAGATGGAAGCGGTCGGGCAACTGACCGGTGGCCTTGCCCACGATTTCAACAACCTGCTGGCGGGTATTTCCAGCGCCCTGGAACTGATGAACCGGCGCATCGAGCAAGGCCGCGTGACGGAAGTGGGCAAGTACATGGCCGCGGCGCAAGGTGCGGCAAGCCGGGCAGCGTCCCTGACCCATCGCCTGCTGGCCTTCTCCCGCCGGCAGACCCTCGAGCCACGCGCCACCAACGTCAACGCGCTGATGTACGGCATGGCCGAACTCATCCAGCGCACGGCGGGGCCGACTGTCATTCTCGAAACCAGGGCCGCCGAAGAGGCCTGGCCGATCCACGTCGACGCCAGCCAGCTGGAAAACACCCTGCTCAACCTGTGCATCAACTCCCGGGACGCCATGCCCGATGGTGGACGCATCACCCTGGAAACGAGCAACCAGTGGCTGGACCGCACCGCGGCCCGCGCCCACAACGTCCCGGAAGGGCCTTATTTGTGCCTGTCCGTCACCGACACCGGTACCGGGATGTCCCCGGAAGTGATGGGCCGGGTATTCGAGCCGTTCTTCACCACCAAGCCGCTCGGCCAGGGAACGGGCCTGGGCCTGTCCATGATCTATGGCTTCGTCCAGCAATCGGGTGGGCAAATTCACATCCGGTCGGCGCTGGGTGAAGGCACCTGCGTCTCGATCTACCTTCCGCGCTACCAGGGCATCCCGCTCAATGCCGAAGCCATGCCTGACCTGTCGACCCAATCCACGGCGCAGCACTGTGAAACCATCCTGCTGGTGGACGATGAGTCAACGGTGCGCATGCTGCTCGCCGATTACCTGGGGGAGCTGGGCTACACCGTCATCCAGGCCGCCGACAGTCTGGAAGGGCTGAGGTTGCTGAGGTCCGGTGCACACATCGACCTGCTGCTGACGGATGTGGGCCTGCCCGGTGGAATGAATGGCCGGCAAATGGCCGAGGCCGGCATGGACCTACGTCCCCAGCTCAAGGTTCTGTTCATCACCGGCTATGCCGAGAACTCGGCAATCAGCGATGGCGAACTGCCCTGCGGCATGCAGGTCATGACCAAGCCGTTTGTACTGGATAGTCTGGAGAATCGTATTCGGGAGATATTGACGGTGTAGGTTCTCAGCACGCTCTCGGTCAACGCGACGGCTGGAGCGCAAGATGGGCGTGCAGGGGGCTGGGATGAATGCGATGAAGATCACCTGGTCCCATGGCTACGGAGCAAGCTCATATGGGAAAACTCTTTTCCAGAAAAGAGTCACCATGTATGCCCTGGCCTCATCCCCGATAAAGGTGACGTATTTACTTTTCAGTCGTCACCTTTTCGTCGCACAAAGTATCAAGACGGATCCCCGAATCTGGACGATTCAACACATCGCCTTGCACTACGGACGAAGCGCTAGCCTAAGGGCCCAACTGGATACTCACCGGCTTTGAGCTCTGGCGACACCGCCCTCATCAAATTTTGAAGCAGCGGCTTATTTCATGATTCGGTATAATCCAAGCAGTATCTATTTAGGGTACATGCAATCGGTTTTGACGTTTCAACCAAGGAGAAAAGGGTGGATATATCCAAGCTGGATAATGCAACGCTAAGTGAAAAAATTGGCTACATTTATGAGAATGATCATCCGCTATGGGCTCCACTGTGCTTGGTCCTAAATTCAAGCGGCCTTGGGTTTGTTGACCGCTTCCTATCTAAAAAGGCAATTGACTTCGAGCTACGGCAAATCCGACTACTCATTTCCGAGCTTAAAAAATACTCGCTAACCTCCACCCCCTCGGACTCGCCAGATCTCATCCCTGCACTTCGGATATCTATTAACGCCATTAATGAGTCACTAAGCAAAGAGAAAGTCCGAGTTTTCGCATCTATTCTGGCCAATCTCTGGAACCAAAAGACAAGTAACTGGGATGCAACATCTCAAACCCTACGCCTCGTACGCGATCTGGAAGACATCCATTTCCTCGTGCTTTCAGAAGCACACAAGCTTCACAATGCAGAGACTGGCAGAGGTATTTTTTCTGTGGGTGGAAAACTCTCGCTCGCCACATGTGCAATTGAAGACGTACTACCGAGCGATCTAGACCCCATGTTGATTGACTCTTGCGTGTCAGACCTTATTGCCAAAGGACTTCTCAACGATTCGTTCATCAGCAATAACTCACTTGAGACAGATATTGAGCTCTCCCCCACGAAAGCACCTGTGACTTACTCAATATCTGATCTTGGCATTTGGCTCATCAAACAGATAACCCCCGCAGACCTTAATTAAGAGCCCCATAAACCTAACTCGCATCCAGCAAAAGGTGACAGCAAAAGGTGACGGATTTATTTACAGCATAAATAGAAATAAATTCGCCACCTTCTCTCAGCCACCTTTCCTCAAATTATCAAAAACCTCAACGACACAAATAAAATGCAGATCTCCTGCGCTCCCCACAAAAAAAACAACTGAGGCATTTCAACTATAATGATATCCAAGTGATGCAGCGATACTAAATTTCCACTATTTTGGCGTCAATCACACCTCGCCCCACACCGATCAAAGAATGAATATCAGCCAAAATCGACCTTCGACTTGGCCGGCCGCTCTATGCTTACGTACAGCGTTCTCATATCACTGCTCCAGGCCATGAATGGAACTGCGCCTCATGAAAACCCGAGTCGAACACGTGGTGCTGCTAGCAGACCTGGCCGGCACCGCTGTATTTGCCATCGAAGGTGCCGTCAGCGCCATGCGCGCGGGGCTGGATCTATTGGGCGTGATGGTGATTGCCTTCATCGTCGCCCTGGGCGGTGGCGTCACCCGTGACCTGCTGATCGGCGCCACGCCCCCCAACGCGATCCGCGACTGGCGCTACCCGGTGCTGGCCTTTGCCATGGGGCTGCTGGCCTTTGTCTTCCACACCCAAGTGCTCAACCTCTCGGAGTCATTGCTGACCCTGCTGGACACGGCAGGCCTGGCCCTGTTCGCCATCGCCGGCGCGCAGAAGGCGCTGAACTTCGGCATCTCGCCCTTCGTGTCGATGTTGATGGGGACCATCACGGGGGTGGGTGGCGGGGTCATTCGCGACATCGTGCTGGCGCGGATTCCAATGGTGCTGCAGGCGGACCTGTATGCCAGCTCCGCCTTCAGCGGCGCCGCCGTGCTGATCATCGCCCGCCGCCTGGGCGTACCACCGGTCACAGCAGCGCTGCTGGCAGCGGCAGCCTGCATCGCTTTGCGCCTGGCCTCGGTGACTTGGGGTTGGCAACTGCCGAGAATCACGGTTTGAAACAGAAAGCAGACACGCCCAGACGAGCCAAAGCGGGACAACTCCCTTTCCCCTGAGTGAAATTTCCTAGAAAATCCCCAGCGCTTGTTTGCGCCTGATCCCGTGGCTAGGCTTCGACTCATCACTGCTCATCAGTGATCGGGTTTGGTAGCCCGCGTTATCTCCAGGCGCATAAAGCGCTCATCTCCATGCAACTGGACGCCGTCGTGTGTCCGCCTGCATGCGTCATGGCGGCTGTGCGTAGGGCGTCCTCGGACGCGCCGGGTTCCTGGAGTTCCGGTCTACCAACCTGCGTACAGCCGCCACCCAATCGTTTGGTAGCGATAAGTGATGGCCCCACACTCCAGGAGCGCATCAATGTTCAAGATAACCCCCAATCCCCCGGTCTCATCCCATACAGAAACCGTCGCCCCTCATGTCGCCGATCGAGCCTTGTCTCACTACGACCTCGGGCCACTGCGCAACCGTCTGCCTGAACCCAAGAGCCAGGAAGACGCACTGGTCATCGTCTACTCCATCCTGCAATCGGCAGCCGCCACCGCCTATGAAAATGCGGACAGCCAGACCGGCTCGAACCGCAAGGTCGCCATGGGCGTGGTGCACCTGATCGAAATGGCGCAGATGTGGATGGACTCGGTATTGGATAAACCAGCGGCCAGCGTTGATAGCTGACAAGCCTGGGGCTCAACAGAACGGGAAGCGTCACTTCCCGTTTTCACTGAAAGAAGGCTGCCACTCACGCATCTTCTTCATTGGCCCCCGGACAGATAGTCACAACGGGTTTGACTGGCTCACGCAGTTCGGCGCGACGAAAGAAGTCTTCGCCCAGCTCCGGCATGTCACGGGTATCGATGTCCTGATCAGCCTGCTTGGCTAGCCGATCCCAGTCAGTTCCCGATGCTTTGTGCTCGCCTGACTCGATATGATAATTTTTAAAAAGAACAAACATGCTTCACTCCGGAAAAAACAAAAAAGGAAAAAATGAACACTAAAAAACTCACCGAAACCAGCAAGTTCCTCAGCTACGTTCTACGACACGAACCGCAGTCCATCGGCCTCCAACTGGACACCGAAGGCTGGGCAGACATCGACGCCCTGATCGCCGGCGCAGCCCATTCAGGCCGCACCCTGGACCGCGAGCTGATCCAGGCGGTTGTCAGCAGCAACGACAAGAAGCGCTTTGCCCTTTCCGACGACGCACGCCGTATTCGAGCCGTGCAGGGCCACTCCACCGAAACGGTCAGCATCCAGCACATCGAGAAACAGCCTCCCGAGGTTCTGTATCACGGCACGGCCACCCGCTTCCTGGAATCGATCCAGCAGAAGGGATTGATCCCGGGCTCCCGCCACCATGTGCACCTCTCGCAGGAAGTGAACACCGCCGTTGCGGTCGGACAGCGATATGGAAAGCCGGTGGTACTGGAAATCGATGCGTTGACCATGCATCAGCAGGGTTTCAAGTTCTTCCAGGCCGACAACGGTGTCTGGTTGACGGACCACGTCCCGACTTCATTCATCACCCAACAGTAACCACTGCCTTCAGATCACTCCGTTCTCCAGCGGTCAACGCTCGATGCTGGCTTGCCTCCTCGCCCCCTACCCCTTCAACCGCAACACCATCGCACACCGCAACCCTGCCTCATGCCCCGCGTCCACCTCATGCTGCAACTGCGCCACATGCTCTTCTCCCAAGCTCGCCGCCTCGACCTCGACAAACCCCAGCCGGGTATAGAACGGCGCGTTCCAGGGCAAATGCCGGTAGGTGGTCAGGCTCGCCGTCGCGAACAGTTCGGCCCGCGCATGGGCAATGGCCGCCGCCATCAGGCCGGCCCCCAGCCCCAGCTTCTGGTGCCCGGCGTGCACCGACAACTCGACGATGAAGAACGAACGATCCATTGTTTCTGCCGCGAGGAAACCCACCGGCTGGTCGTTGGCATTGGTGGCCACCCACAGCGTGTGGTGACGACAAAGCTGTTCCAGATAGTCCGCCGGCAGCGGCTCGCCCTCGGCCACCCAGGCCAACCCGACTTCGCGGAAGATGGACGCTGCAGAACGCTCGACTGCCGCCAGGGCGGGAATATCGTCAGGACGTGCGGGGCGGATGGCTGGCATGGGAATCTCGGGCTCGCAGACAAAACGCCAACCATAGCAAAACCACACCCGGATTGAGCCACCCCTTGCCTCTCCGATCCCCCTCAGACCATCGTGGTAAGCTTTGCGCCCCTATTCCGCCGCCAAGGAGGCACACGTGTCCGACTCCATCCACCTGGACAACCTGCGCTCGCGCTTCAACGCCGGCGAAGCCCTGAAATACGTGTTCTTCTGGGGCCACCAGCGCAACAAGGACACCATCACCGCCAGTTGCTTCAGCCAGTGGTACAACGCCGAGTTCGTCGTCGACGGGCAACGCTACCTGACTGCCGAGCATTTCATGATGGCCGAGAAAGCGGCCCTGTTCGACGACCAGGACATTCGTACCCAGGTACTGCACGCCCCGACACCCGGCGCCGCCAAGGCCCTTGGCCGTCAGGTACGGGGCTTCGACAACCAGCAATGGCTACAGCACCGCTACGAGATCGTCGTGAAAGCCAACCAGGCCAAGTTCTCGCAGAACCCGGAGCTGGGCGACTTTCTCCGCGGCACCGGCTCGCGCATCCTCGTCGAGGCCAGCCCGGTCGACAACATCTGGGGCATCGGCCTCGCCCAGGACGCCCCGCAGGTGAACGACCCCAACACCTGGCAAGGGCTGAACCTGCTGGGCTTCGCGCTCATGCAGGTGCGCGACGAGCTCGATCAGGCCTAAAACGCCTGGAAGTGATCGATAACGTGCGCTTCGAACCTGAAGGGTGCGAGAACATCGGTCGCCTGGCCGCGCCTACTCGTACACCGTCACACAGTTACGCCCGGCCTTCTTCGACTGATACAGCGCCTGGTCCGCCCAGGCGATCAGATCGGCGTGGGTGACCGAGGGGCGACTGAGGTCGGCCACGCCCAGGCTGATGGTGAAGCGGATGCTCACCCCTTCGTGCACCACTTCCTGTGCCTCGACCGCCTTGCGCAGTCGCTCGGCGAAGAACCGCGCGCTGGCCTTGTCGGTGTCCGACAGCACCACGCCGAACTCTTCACCGCCATAGCGCCCGGCCACGTCACTGTCGCGCACATGCTCGCGCAGCACCTGGGCCACCCGCTCGATGACCTTGTCGCCCGCCTGGTGGCCGTAGGTGTCGTTGACCTTCTTGAAGTGATCGATATCGAACATCACCAGGCTGGTCGGGTTGGCATGACGCTGGTTGCGCGCATAGGCCACCTTCAGGCTCTCCTCCCAGTGGCCGCGGTTGTACAACCCGGTCAGCCGGTCGGTGCTGGAGAGTTTCTTCAATTGCGCGTTGACCGCCTGCAACTGGTTGCGGTTGGTGGCCACGTCGGTCACGTCGTAGATCACCAGGCAGATGTGGCGGATCTCGCTGTCGGTGGAACGCAGCGCCAGGAAGGTGGTGTTCTGGTACATGAAGTCTTCCTGGCCGGTGACCGGCTGGTAGTTCTTGAACCGCACCAGGTAGGGCCGCTGCTCCCAGATGGTGAACGCCGGCGTGCCGAGGGTGGCGACGCTCTCGACCTTGCGGCTGAACCACTCGCGGTCGACCTCGGGAAACAGCTCGAAGAACGAACGGTTGTGCGCCTCCCCTGGCTGCACCCCGGAGCGGTTCTCCATGAAGGTGTTCCACACCTGCACACAGTAGTCGCGATCGAGCACCACCACGCCGACGTCAATGCTCTGCACGATCGCCAGCAGCCAGTGAAACTCGTTCAGATCGATGTGATCGCTCATGGCTCAGCTCATCAGGTAGGCGAGTTTATGGGTCAGGCGCTCGATCGAGTCCTCGGTGAACAGCAACAGCAGGTCGAAATGGATATCGTGCCCTTCCAGGCTGTAGCTGATCTCCACCGCCAGGGTCTTTTTCCAGCGCTGGCTGTTGATCCGGATCAGGTCCTCGATGGCCGCGTGTTGCCCGAGAATCTGCGGGTGGCCCTGGGAGAACACCACGTCGATCTGCTCGGCAATGCTGCTCAGGCAGGCGCCGATCAGCACGCTCGACAGGTCCAGCAGCATCTCCAGGTCCGAGTACTCGGGGCCCTGGCGCCGCATCAGCTGGGCCATGTCGGCGATTTCCGAGTCATGGAACATCAGCAGCGCCTCACCGGCGATACCACTGCCGACAAACCCCTGGCAGATGGCGGTGAGCCGTTGGCAACTGCCGGCATCGGCCAGCGCCATGTGCAGCTCACCGACTTCGAGGATGTTCACGTTAGGCACCGGCAGTTGCACGAACACCCCGAGCACCTTGGCAATCAGCGCGGCCGCCCGGCCGATGGCGACGTTGACCGTCTCGCGAAAGGCATCGCGAAAGCTGATGGGCGCATCCGAGGCCGGGCGCAGTGGCGCCTCATCCGGCGCGTCGAGCAACCCCAGTTCAGCCAGGGTGCGACGCAGCGCCTCCTGTTCGAAAGGCTTTTGCAGGAACGCCAGGGCCCCCAGCGCGCGGACCCGGCGCACCGCCTCTTCCTGGACGTCACCGGAAATCACGATGACCTGGGCCTCAAGCCCCTCGGCACGCATGGCCGTCAAGACCTGGTAGCCATCCATCTCCGGCATGGTCAGGTCGAGCAGCACCACCTGGCCCAACCCCTTGCGTATCGCCTCGAGCCCCTGGCGTCCGTCACTGGCCTCGGTGATCGAGACCGGCCAGTTCGCCGGCAGCGCGCGCAGGACCTGCTTGCGCGCCATGCTGGAGTCATCACACACAAGTAAGGGAATCACTGGCACAGACCGGCGCTCTTCTTATTAGGGATCAGGGAAAACATTAGTGGCATGATGCCATGAAATTGACATAAAACACGGATCATCGAGGGATTAATGAGAACCACGTCGAATAATTTGTCAGGGTATCGCTGGCAGAGGACTCAGGGAATGCCCTAGATCAAAACTTCGACACCCACCATCAACCGGACAAAAACGTCGCGCCTTAACACTCTTTGACACTTTTTCGACAAACCACTCACAGACCCACAAGGCCTTGCTGCCTAGGATAGGTGACCCCTTCTCCCTGTCCCTGGTGCTCCATGTTCCGCTCGTTCTGCACGCTCCTCCTGATCGGCTTCCTGCTGGGCAGCACGGGGTGCAACGGCCAGCCTCCGGCGGCACCGCCGACCCTGGGAAAAGGCGACTACAGCGGGATCATCCGCTATCTCCAGGAGCGGATCCCCGAGGAAATGGCCGAGCAGAAGGTGCCGGGGCTGTCGATTGCCCTGGTGTCCGGACAGGAAGTGATCTGGGCTCGGGGCTTCGGTTACGCCGACAAGGAAGGCGGCGTGCGGGTCACCAACCACACGGCGTTTCGCGCTGGCGCCCTATCCAAGCTGCTGACCGCCAGCGCTGCACTGCAACTGGTCGAGCAACAGAAGCTCAAGCTCGATGCTCCAGTACAGGACACGCTCAAGGAATTCCACGTCCGTTCGCGCTTTCACGAGCGCCAGGAAGATGCCGACCAGGCCGTGACCCTGCGCCGCCTGCTCAGCCATCAATCCGGCCTGCCCGGCGAGTACCTGCGCGACCTGCGCACGCCCTCGGCCCTCGACCAGCTGCCGCAACGGGTCTCCGGCCTGTGGCTGAGCAACCCGCCCGGCCGGCAGGTGGCCTACTCCAACCTGGGCTATGCCCTGGTCGGTGCCGCCATCGAACGCAGCAGCGGCCAGACCTTCGAGAACCAGTTGCAGAAGACCCTGTTGCAGCCGCTGGGCATGAGCCAGTCCAGCTTCATCGGCGACGGCGACATGCTGCCCTTCCGGGCCCAAGGCTATCGCAACGGTTCGCCCCAGCCGGACAGCGCCATTCGCGACCTTTCCGCCGGCGGCCTGTGGACCAGCCCGCGGGACCTCAGCCACTACGTGCAGATGCTGTTCGCCGACGGCATCTACAAGGACAAGCGCATCATGGCCACGCAGTCGATCCGGGAGATGTTCCGCCAGCAGAACGTCGGCAACGCCCTGGACTTCGACTGTCCGATGGGCCTGGGCTGGTTCCTCTCGCCCTGCGGCGACGAGACGGTCAGCCCGGGTATACGGACCTTCCAGCACAGCGGTTTCAGTGGCGACTTCGTTTCGCAGATCAGCCTGCTGCCGGACCAGAAACTGGCGGTGATCATCATGGCCAACTCCGACACCAGCGCCGACCTGGTCGCCTCGCTGACCACCCGCTCGTTGCGCATGATGCTCCAGGCCAGCGCCGGGGACGCCGCCTGTACCGAAGAATGTGAAGAAGACCAGGCCGTTCTCGGCAGCCACCGCACGGTGCCCAGCGCCGTCGACCGGCAGCGCCTGGCCGGGTTCTACGCCACCTACTCCGGCGTGTTGCGCATCCGGGATGAAAACCAGCGGCTCTACGCCGACCTCGGAGGGGAACGCTTCGAACTGCTGCGCGATGAACAGGGTTGGCTGCGTGCCGAGAAAAAACGCCTGGGGCTCTGGCCAGTGGACCTCGGCGAACTGGGCCGGCTGCAACTGGACCTGACGACGGTACAGGGCCGGCAGATCCTGCTGGCGCGCAGCCACGGGCAGCTGATCCCGCTCGGCGAGCGGGTCGACCCGGTGCCGTTGCCCAAGGGCTGGCTGAACACCGTGGGCGACTACCAGGTGATCAACTCCGACGAGCCCGAGGCGGCCCTGAGCGGCGTGAGCATTCGGGTCGAAGATGGTTTCCTGTTGATTCGCGGACGAATCGAACAGGAGGAACTGACCGAGTTCATCCTCCTGCCGATCGACAACGCGCATGCGACGGTAGCGGGCAACGGCCTTGGCCTGGGCGACACGATCAGCCGCCAGGTGCTGGGCATCAGTGCCCTGGGCTATCGCTTCAAGCGTGCCAGCAACACCACCCCGACCTTGATCTTCTAGGGTGGGCTATGAAGAGGCTTCGGTATGCGCCCAGGTCATGCGAAACGACGCCCCGCCCCATTGCGAATCGCGGACCTCGACGTGCCCGCCGTGCCACTGGGACACCCGCCGCACCAGCGCCAGGCCCAAGCCGAAACCGCCCGTGCGGCGATCCCGACTGGCATCCAGGCGCAGGAACGGTTCGAAAATCTTCAGGCGCCCTTCCGGCGGCACCCCCGGGCCATCGTCACAGACCACCACCTGGTATTCATCACCCTGGCGCGTCAACGACACCCGCACCCGTCCCTGCGCATAACGAATGGCATTGCGCAGCAGGTTGATCACCGCCCGAGCCATGAACCGCGGCTCGATGCAGACGGTCTCGACGTCGCAGGCGGCGATCGTCAACTGCACGCCGGCCGCCTCGGCCTCCAGCGCCACGCTGGCCACCACGCTGTCGAGCCAGCTCTGCGCCTGGATGAGCTGGCGCCGGCTCTCCCCGGCACCATGCTCGAGGCTGGCGTAGGTCAGCAGTTCGGAGACCATGTCTTCCAACTCGCCGAGGTCGGCGTACATGTCACCGATCAGCTCGCCCCCCAACTGCGGGTCGATATGCTGGCGCAACTGGTCCAGCTCGAACGACAGCCGCGCAATCGGCGTGCGCAGCTCGTGCGACACCGCATTGGTCAACTCTCGCTGGTTGGCGATCAGCCCCTCGATACGCGCCGCCATCTGGTTGAAGTGCTCGGCCAGCTCATGGATGTTCGAACGCCTGGGCAGATGCGCCCGGGCCCCCAGGTCGTTGTTGCCGAAACGCTGGGCCGCCAGGCGCAGTTGCTCCAGGTCACGCCAGTGCGGGCGCACCCAGAAAAACAGGGCAATCCCGACCATCAGGCCAAGCATGATGTAGGCGGCGATGGTGTACGGCACGGTCAGGCTCGGCTCGGGTGGCAGCTTGATCATCAGCAGTTGCGAGCCGTCGTCGATCCGCGAGATGAACTGAGTGAACTCGTCGCGCACCACCAGTTGATTGGAGGCCAACAGCGCCTGTTCCCGGGCATTGAGGTTGAGCGTATCGGTTTCCACCAGGGCCAGGGTCAGGCCGTAGTGTGGCTTCCATTCCAGCAACTGCTGCTCGCGCCCGGCCCGGTCCAGCGGGCGCAGGTCCTTGACCAGCGCATAGGCCTGGCCCCGCACCGACTCGCGATTGAGGGCCTCGGTCGGGCCGTTGAGCAACTCGGTGAAGACATAGTCGACCGAATAGATCGCCCCCCCGAACCCCAGCGCCAACAGGAAATACAGACGCAGGAACAGACGCAGCATCTAAAGCTCCCAGCCAAACGGATTGAACAGGTACCCCTTGCCCCAGATGGTCTTGATGCACGCCGGTTCCCGAGGATTGTCATGCAGTTTGCTGCGCAGCTTGCTGACATAGACGTCGACGCTGCGGTTAAGGCCGTCGAAGGCGATCCCGCGCAACTGGTTGAGAATGTCGTCGCGCGAGAGCGTTTCACCGGCCGCGTTGGCCAGCAGCCAGAGCAGTTCGAACTCCATGGTGGTCAGCTCGATCACCTCGCCCGACAGGCGCACCTCGCGACAGCTGCGATCGATACTCAGCCGACCGAACTCCAGCGTTCCGCGCGCCATGGCATCCGGTGCCTGGCGACGCAGCAACGCACGCAGCCGGGCCAGCAGCACTGGTGGCATGATCGGCTTGATCACATAGTCGTCGGCGCCCGACTCCAGGCCGAGGATGTGGTCAAGGTCATCCTCGCGCGCCGTCAGGATCACGATCGGCGTGTCGGCGATCGCGCGGATGTCACGGCAGACCTGCAGGCCGCTCTGCCCCGGCAGCATCAGGTCGAGCACGACGATCCGCGGCCGGAATTCCTGGAAAGCGGCCAGGGCGACATCGCCGCGATGCACCGTACGCACCTCGAAACCATGCTGGGAGAGGAACTGCGAAACCAACGCGGCAAGCTTGAGGTCGTCTTCAACCAGCAAGACTCTACTCAATGGCGAACTTTCCATAAGTGACAATCTGTAGATATATAAAGTGCGCGCATTATAAGCGCGCCATTGCGAACAAATTCCAGTTCCGCAACAAATAAATTATTCACGCCAATTATCACTATACAAACTTTTACAATCTTCAAACTTTTTAACAATTACCCGGGCTTTTCAAGTAACGGCCTGTCACGCGACAGCACCTCCCGGACTTGCCGGGCGCTGGAAAAACTGCTCAAATCCGCCCTCCTTCAATC
Source organism: Pseudomonas vanderleydeniana (assembly GCF_014268755.2). Taxonomy (NCBI): domain Bacteria; kingdom Pseudomonadati; phylum Pseudomonadota; class Gammaproteobacteria; order Pseudomonadales; family Pseudomonadaceae; genus Pseudomonas; species Pseudomonas vanderleydeniana. The sequence goes on from NZ_CP077093.1 coordinate 4,767,531, forward strand.
TGGCAAGCCCTGTTGTCGTGTCGCCCAGGCGTTGATTCGCGCGGCGTCCGGCCCGGTAGCGCCCACTCGACCCGTCGTCGCCGCCCAAGGCTGGCGCGCCGACACTCCGTCCACAGTCCTCGATTGAAAGACCATGACTATTCGACAAAGAATCCCCTCCGACAACCTCGCCCTGAGCGAACTCTGGTTACGCTCCGTACGGGCCACCCACACTTTTCTCGGCGAAGCCGATATACAGGCGTTGTATCCACAAGTGCGCGACCTGTACTTGCCCGCCGTGCAAGTCTGGGTCGAAGAAAACCCGGACGGCCGTCCTGCCGGATTTATCGGCATCGACCAGGACAAAGTCGAAATGCTGTTCATCGAGCCCGAGCAACGCGGCCAGGGTATTGGCACCCGCCTGCTCGATTTCGTACGCCAGCGTTGCGGTCCGTTGAGCGTTGACGTCAACGAGCAAAACCCCGAGGCCCATGGTTTCTATCGACACTATGGTTTCCACGATACCGGTCGCTCGGAAACGGACGGCCAGGGGCAACCGTTTCCCCTGATTCACATGGCCCTCGCGCCGTCATCGAACCGCTGACGCGCCCGAGCGTTCCCGCCCTGCGCGGGAACGCTCATCAGGCCGGTTGCACCCGTACCGAAAAGCGCTCGCGATAGGCCTGTGGCGTCACGCCCATGGCCCGCAGGAAACTGCGGCGCAACGTCTCCTCACTGCCGAACCCGCACCGCGCGGCGATCCGCTTGATCGGCGTGGCGGTATCGCTGAGCAGCCGACGCGCGCCTTCCACCCGGATATTCTCGACGGCGCGAGCCGGCGTCTGGCCCGTCTCCTGGCGGTAATGCCGGACGAAGCTGCGTTCACTCATGCCCACCTGCTGCGCCAGCACCGGGATCGACAGGTCCAGCGCCAGGTGCTCGGCAATCCACGCATGCAGATCGCCAAAACGGCTGGTGGTCTTCTGCAGCGACAACGTGGCACTGAACTGCGACTGCCCGCCCGGGCGCTTGAGAAACACCACCAGGTGCCGGGCGACCTCCAGGGCCATCGGCCGCCCGAGGTCCTGTTCCACCAGCGCCAGGGACAGGTCGATGCCGGCGGTCACCCCGGCGGAGGTCCAGACCGGCCCGTCATTGATGAAGATCGGGTTGGGCTCGACCTGCAATTGCGGGAAGCGCTCGGCCAACTGCTCACAGCGGGTCCAGTGGGTCGCCACCCGCCGCCCATCCAGCCAGCCGCTGGCCGCCAGCAGGAATGCCCCGGTACACACCGACGCCACCCGCCGCGCGCAGGCCGCCTGCTGGCGTACCCAGGCCACCAGTTCCGGGTCCTCGGCGGCCGCATAGGTGCCCCAGCCACCGGCAATGATCAGGCTGTCGCAGGGCGTGCCCGGCGCGGGCAATGGCGCCGCGACCAGCGCCAGGCCCGCCGAACTCATGATTGGCTCGGCCTGGGCCGCGATCACCCGCGGCGCGTAGGGCTGCGGCAGGCCCTGGGAGCGGGCCAGGTCATTGGCCGAGGCAAAGACCTGCAACGGCCCAGTGACGTCGAGCACCTGCACGTTGGGAAAAGCCAGTATCTCGATGCTGCGCGGTGTGTTCATGGCGATTGGCGTAAAAAGTGGGCTGTATGGCGTACTCGCCAAATCCTACGAAACTAGAGTGAAAGCGTCTACGTACACCTGACCTTTTCTCTGCAAGGAGCTTTCGCCATGACGCTGCACATCGGTTTCCTGCTGTTTCCCAACGTCCAGCAACTGGACCTGACCGGCCCCTACGACGTGCTCGCGTCGCTGCCGGGGGCCAAGCTGCACCTGGTCTGGAAGGATCTGGAACCGGTGAAGTCGAGTACCGGCCTGGTCTTGAGTCCCACCACCCGTTTCGACGACTGCCCGCCGCTGGACGTCATCTGCGTGCCGGGTGGTGCCGGGGTCGGGGCGCTGATGGAAGATCCCGAAACCCTGGGCTTCATTCAGCAGCAGGCGGCACAAGCGCGCTATGTGACGTCGGTCTGCACCGGCTCGCTGGTACTGGGCGCCGCCGGCCTGCTGCGCGGACGCAAGGCCACTACCCACTGGGCCTACCACGACATGCTGACCACCCTCGGCGCGATTGCCGTGCATGACCGTGTGGTGCGCGACGGCAACCTGCTGACCGGTGGCGGCATCACCGCCGGGATCGACTTCGCCCTGACCCTGGCCAGCGAGCTGGTCGGTGCCGATGAAGCCCAACTGATCCAGCTGCAACTGGAATACGCCCCGGCCCCGCCATTCAACGCCGGCAGCCCGGAGACCGCACCCCAGTCGGTGCTCGATGCCGCCCGCCAGCGCGTGGTGGAATCGCGCCGCCTGCGGGGTGAAATCACCGCCCGCGCAGCCGAGCGCCTCGGCCTGCACTGAGCTCTTCGGCCCGCTCAGGCTTGAGGGCCTCTTCGCGACAGTGCGGCGAAGACGGCCCCAAGCCCTCCCACAAGCGCCCTTTCTCTGGCAACCTGCCGACCAGGCACACCCCAGCGCCAGGGAATACGCGAACCATGATCTACGACTTCTGCATCATCGGCGGCGGCATCGTCGGCCTCGCCACCGCCATGGCACTGCTCCAGCGCCAACCTGGCGCCAGCCTGGTGATCCTGGAAAAAGAGGCCAGCCTGGCCCGCCACCAGACCGGACACAACAGCGGAGTGATCCACGCCGGCATCTACTACGCGCCGGGCAGTCTCAAGGCTGACCTGTGCAAGCGTGGCGCCCAGGCCACCAAGGACTTTTGTCGCGAACACGGCATCCGTCACGAGGTCTGCGGCAAGCTGCTGGTGGCCTCCACGCCACTGGAAATGCAACGGATGCAGGCGCTGTACGAGCGCTCGCAACTCAACGGACTGAAGGTCGAGCGGCTGGACGCCGATGAACTGCGCCGGCGAGAACCGAACATCGTCGGCCTCGGCGCGCTGTTTCTGGATGCCACCGGCATCGTCGACTATCGCCAGGTTTGTGAAGCGATGGCCCGGGTGATCACCGGCAACGGCGGGGAAATCCGCCTGCAGCAGAGCGTCACCGCCATCCGGGAAAACACCGACAGCGTCACCGTCAGCACCGGCGACAGCGTCTGGCAGGCCCGCCGACTGGTGGCCTGCGCCGGCCTGCAGTCCGATCGCCTGGCGACCCTGGCCGGGGTGGCCATCGACCACCAGATCATTCCGTTTCGTGGCGAGTACTTCCGTCTGCCGGCGTCGAAGAACGCCATCGTCAACCACCTGATCTACCCGATCCCGGATCCGGATTTGCCATTCCTCGGCGTGCACCTGACGCGCATGATCGACGGCAGCGTCACCGTCGGTCCTAACGCGGTGCTGGGGCTGGGCCGGGAAAACTACCGCAAGTTCTCGGTGAACTGGCGCGATGTCGCGCAGTACGCGCGCTTCCCAGGGTTCTGGAGAACCCTTGGGCAGAACCTGCGCTCCGGCACCCAGGAGCTGAAGAACTCACTGAGCAAACGCGGCTACCTGGAACTGTGCCGCAAGTACTGCCCGTCGCTGGCGGTCGAGGACCTGCTGCCCTGCGAGGCCGGTATCCGCGCCCAGGCGGTCAGGCGCGACGGCAGCCTGGTGCATGATTTCCTGTTCGCCGAAACGGCGCGCATGGTGCATGTCTGCAACGCGCCCTCGCCAGCCGCCACCTCGGCGATGCCGATCGGCGAGATGATCGCCGAGCGGCTTCTGGGGCCACGCTAGATCATGACACCGCTGGATCAGTCGTCCAGCGGCATGTCCAGCAGGGCCGAGCCCAGGCTCTTGCCATGGGCATCCAGCGCCAGCGAACGGGTCACGCCGCCACGCAGGATGCCCGGCAGCACGAAGTTCAGCGCCTGCACGCCGGGCAACTCGTAGCGCCGCACCGGCGCGGCGTCCGGGTCGCGCAGCTCGGCGAACCAGGCCGCGACCCGCTCCGCCGTCAGCCACTGGCGCAGCCGTGGATAGTCTTCGGCACGGTAGGCGATCACCGAGATGTTCGAGGTGTCGCCCTTGTCGCCGGTACGCGAATGGGCCAGGGCCCGCACATTCAAGCCACTCATTGCCGATCCTCCAGATGCACCCGGGCCACCAGGCTCTCGCGTGGCAACAGCAACGACGCCACCGCCACCACCTGCCGCAAGCTCTTGCTGGCACCGCCGCCGCCCGAGGGGCCATTGGTGTACAGCGTTTCCACTTCATTGCCGACCCGCACCGCATCGACGCGCCGGGCACAACGGGCGGCCACGCGCAGGCGAACCTCCCACGGCTCGCTCGCGGCCCGCTCGCCCAGGCGTTCGCCATGCAACGAGTCGACCCCCATCAGTTCGGCCCGCACCTCGTCCATCTCGACGCCGATGATCCGCAGGCGCTCCAGCACCACCTCACGCGCCAACCGCGCCCGAGCCAAGGCCCCCGGACCGCCATAGGACATCTGCCCCTCGCCGATCCAGCCGTCCAGGTAACCGACCGAGACCTTCAGCGACGCCGGCCGCGGCAGCCCGGTGGCGCCCTGTACCTGCACCCGGTCCGGGCCCTGGTCGGCAAAGCTCACCTGGGAAAAATCCGCGGTGACATCCGGGGTCAGGTAGGCCGCCGGGTCATGCACCTCATAGATCAGTTGTTCGGCGCAGGTCGCCCGGTCCACCCGCCCACCGCTGCCGGCGACCTTGGTGATGATCGCCTCGCCCTGCTCGTTGACCTCGGCCAGCGGAAAGCCCAGGTACGCCAGATTCGGCACGTCCTTGACCCCGGGATCGGCAAAGTAGCCGCCGGTGATCTGTCCGGCGCACTCCAGAAGATGGCCGACCAGGGTGCCGCGCCCCAGGCGCTGCCAGTCATCCGCCGCCCAGCCGAACGCGAACAGCTGCGGGGCGAGGAACAACGACGGGTCGGCGACCCGGCCGGTGATCACCACATCGGCATCCGCCGCCAGCGCCTGGACGATACCCTCGGCGCCCATGTAGGCGTTGGCCGACACCAGCCGCTCGCCCAACTGCGCCACCCGCAGGCCATTATCGAGCAGGCGCTCGGGCTCGGCCTGCAGCGCCGCCAACACGTCGTCACCGGTGACCGCCGCCACCTTCAGCGCCGGCAGGCCCAGCTCGACGGCGATCCGCCGCACCTCCCGGGCCGCGGCCAGCGGGTTGGCCGCGCCCATGTTGGTGATGATCCGCAACCGCCGCGCATTGCCGGCGACGAAGGGCAGCACCCGCTGCATGCGCTCACGCAGCAACGGATCGAAACCCGCCTCGGGATCGCTCAGCCGCGCCTGCTGGGCCAGGGCGATGGTGCGCTCGGCCAGGCATTCGAACACCAGGTAGTCCAGCTCGCCCTTGGCCGCCAGTTCCACGGCCGGTTCGATACGGTCGCCGGAGTAGCCGGCGCCGGAACCGATACGCAAGGTTTTCATTGCAAAGCCCTTCATTTCAAAAGACGCCCAGAAGCAACGCCGTCAAGGTCATCAGCACCGAGGCGGCAAACAGGAATGGAATGGTGAAACGCTGGTGATCGGCCAACTCGATCTTGCACAGCCCCACCAGCAGGAAGGTCGCCGGGGTCAGCGGGCTGACCGGGAAGCCGGTGGTGTGCACCCCGAGCAGGGAGGCCTGGGCCACTTGCAGCGGTTCGACGCCCAGGGCCTTGCCGACCTCGGCAATCACCGGCATCACCCCGAAGTAGAACGAGTCCGGGTCGAACAGCAGGCTCAGCGGCATCGACAGCAGCCCGACCACCGTCGGGATCAGCTTGCCGTGCCCGGCGGGAATCTGCGCCACCGCCACCTCGGCCATGGCCTTGAGCATGCCGGTGCCCTGCATGATGCCGGTGAACACCCCGGCTGCCAGGAGGATGCTGGCCATGGTCAGCGCGGTCTTGGCGTGGGCGTCGATACGCTCGCGCTGGGCATCGACATTCGGGTAGTTCAGGCACAGGGCAACCACGGTGCCGAGCATGAACATCACCACCGGGTCGACCCAGCCGGCGATCATCACCACCATCACCAGCACGGTCAGCAGCAGGTTGGCCCAGAACAGCCGAGGACGGCGCAGGCGCTCTTGCTCGGCGCTGATCACCCGGGTCGGCGCGCTGCCGACCGCGGCTCCGGCGCCTAGGCCCAGGCGGCGCTCCTCGCGCCGGCCCAGCCACCAGGCACTGGCGAACACGAACAGCAGCCCGACGATCTGCACCGGGATCAGCGGCTGGAACAGGTCCGCCACCGGCACGTGCAAGGCCGCTGACGAACGCAGTACCGGCCCGGTCCACGGCAGGAAGTTGACCCCGGCGGCCATGGCCGCGACACAGGCCAGGATCCGCCGGTCGATACCCAGCCGCGTGTACAGCGGCAGCATCGCCGGCACCGTGACCAGGAAGGTCACCGCCCCGGAGCCGTCCAGGTGCACCAGCAACGCGAGCAGCGCGGTGCCAACGACGATCCGGCTCGGCCGGGTGCCGACGGTGCGCAGGATACGGTCGATGATCGGGTCGAGCATGCCGGCATCGGTCATCACGCCGAAGAACAAAATGGCAAAGACGAACATGCCGACCACGGGGGCGACGTTCTTGATCCCGGTAATGATGAAGGTGCTGGTCTGCAGGCCGAAGCCGCCGAGCAGCGCGGCGATGATCGGCAAGGCGATCAGGGCGACCAGGGGCGAGAGGCGCTTGCTCATGACAGCCGCAAGCAGACAGAGAATGGTGACGACACCCAGCGTGGCAAGCATGGGAAGACTCCAGTGAGCCGCCTCGTCAGGTCAGGAACCCGAGAGCGGACGGTTATTGTTTTCCCTGGAGTATTGGAATGCGGTTAAGCTTTGTAAATTGGAATGTTCACCGCCTTGCATTCGGAAAAACAGAATGAAGAACGCCCTCCAGCATATTCGCGCCTTCCTCACGGTCGCCCGCACCGGCAGCTTCACCCGGGCGGCGGATGAGTTGCACCTGTCGCCCTCGGCCCTGACCGTGCAAGTGCAGCAGTTGGAAGACTGGCTCGGCGTCGCCCTGCTCGAACGCAGCCCGCGCCAGGTCAGCCTGACCAGCGCCGGGCAGCAGGCCCGCGACCCCATGGAAAAGCTGCTGCTGGACCTGGATAACATCGTCAGCGGTTCCCGCGACCTGGCCAGCCTGCAGCGTGGCGTGGTGACCATCGCCGCCTTGCCGTCGATCTGCTCCGGCGCCCTGCCACCGGTGCTGCGGGCCTTTCGTGAAGCCTATCCAGGAGTGGAAGTGCGCCTGCGCGACGTGGTGGCCCAGCGCATCGACGCGCTGGTGCGCGAGAACGAGGTCGACTTCGGCCTTGGCGTGCGCGCGCGGCTCAGCCATGGCCTGGACTTCGAGGTGGTGATGGTCGACCGGCTCTGCCTGTTCGTGCCCGAACAGCACCCGCTGGCACGCCAGCCGCGCGTGCGACTGGCGGACCTGAGCGGCCAGCCGATGATCCTCACCGGACGCGACAGCAGCGTGCGCGAACGGGTCGAACAGTTGTTCGACGAGCAGCGCCTGACCCTGGTCCCGGGGCTGGAAGCCAATTACATGTCCACGGTGCTGGCCCTGGTTCGCCAGGGGCTGGGCATGACCCTGCTGCCAGAGTCGGCGGACGACTCGCTCAGCGGTCTGCGGCGCCTGCCGGTGGCACATGCCGGGGTCAGCCGCGAGATCGGCCTGATCACCCGTGCCGGCCAGACCCTGGGCCCGGCGGCGGCGCGCTTCAGTGCGCTGGTCCGCGAGCGTTTCGCCCTTGCCGCAGAGGCCCGCTCAGAGTCGGCTGACGTTGTCGCCGAAGGTCCGGATCAGTTCCAGTAGCATCTTCACCCGCTGCGGCAGGTTGCCAGCGGGGTACACCGCATGCATCTGCGGGTTCTCGCCACTGCTGGAGGTCAGCCGATACGCCGGAAAGACCCGCACCAGCCGCCCCTGCTCCACTTCCGGCTCCGCCAGCCAGTCCGCCAGGCGGGCAATCCCGACCCCGGCCAGTGCTGCCTGAAACACCGCCGCGCCGGAGCTGAAACGAAATTTCGGATGCACCCGGAAGCCGATGGCCTGCTGATCATTACGAAAATTCCACTCCTTAAGAATCCGTGGGGCGGTGTGCAGGATCAGCGAATGACGGTCCAATGCCTCGATTGAGTCGGGCATGCCACAACGCTCCAGATAGGCGGGACTGGCATACAGGTAGCGGGCATAGCTCCACAGCGGAAAACCGATCAGGTCGCTCGATTGCGGGAAGGCACCCCGAATCGAGAAATCCAGCTTGCTGCGGGCCGGGTCGATGGTTTCGTCGGTGAAGACCACGTCGATGTTCACCTGCGGGTAGCGCTCGCAGTACTGGGCAATCAGCCGGGGGATCACACCATGGGCGAGAGACTCCGGCGCCGAGAAGCGAATCCAGCCGTTGGCCAGGCCGCTGATGCCGGCCAGGTCCTCATCGGCTTCACGTTGCAGATCCAGCATTTTGTAGGCATGCGGCAACAGGCGCTCGCCAGCCTCGGTGAGGCTCACCGCGTTGGCCGAACGGTTGAACAGCTTGACCCCGGCGCTCTCCTCGAGCGCCTGAACGGCGCGGGTCACAGCGCTTGGCGAACGGCCCAGGGTGCGCGCGGCGACGATGAAGCTGCGCTTGCGCGCCACCGTGGCGAAGGCCTCGAGCTCGCCCAACATATCCAGTGCCATCACTCACCTCATTGCACTTTTCGCAATGTGGTATTGCAACACAAAAAAGTCCCTTCCGTTAGCCTTCGCGCTTAACCCACAGGGATGTAGGAATAGAGGAGTCAAGGACGTGTCAAAACTGGAAGAGACGGTCAGGAATTCAGCCAGCCAAATCCGCGAGCACAGCCCGCACTGGCTGGTGCGCAATGTGTCGTCACCGACCCTGCAGGCCCTGCCTGAAATCCACCTTTCGTTTACCGAGCAGCGACAATTGCACGCAGCACTTTCCCCCCTGGCCATCCGTGACAGCGCCTCGGGCATCGACAGGATGCCGGCCCTTGCGCAGTTGCTGGAACGTGTCTTGAGTGCCGACAAGCAGCAGGTGCTGCGCGACTTTCCGAAGTCCGAGGCGGTGGCGTTGATCGTCCGCGGCCTGCCGATCGACGCGCAGTTGCCGGCCACGCCCTACGACGACGAACCCGGGATCGAGGACCTGCCGGTGCTGAGCGGCGCGATCCTCGGCGTGCTGGCCGCCCTCGGCACCCGGCCGGTCGGTTATCAGGGCGAAAGCGACAAGACGGTGTTCCGCCACGTTTCGCCCAAACAGGAGCGCGAGAGCGAGGCCAGCTCGTTCGGCTCGCGGGTGAGCCTGGGCATGCATGTCGACAACCCGCACCTGCCGCTGACCTGCGAGCCGGTCGACGGGCTCTCGGCCTGCCCCGAATACCTGAGCCTGACCGGCCTGCGCTGTGAAATGGATGTCCCCACCCGCATCGTCGCCATTCGTGACGTGCTGGACATCCTGCCCGACTTCGTCGAGCAGGAACTGCAGCGGCCGAACTTCAGCATTCGCCGGCCGGAGTCCTTCGGCAAGCAAGGCAACGTGCTGGAAAACGTCCCGCTGCTCTACACACCCGCCACCGGCGGGCTGCACTGCCGCTACAACAAGGCGGCCGTCACCGCTAACACCGCCAACGCCAGCTTCGCCATGCAACTGTTCTCCGCCACCGCCAACCACCCCGATGTCATCCGCCACATCCTGCTCCAGCCCGGTGACCTGCTGATCTTCAAGAACCAGCAGACCCTGCATGCCCGCGACGGTTTCACCCCGCGCTATGACGGGCGTGACCGCTGGATGATCCGGGTGTTCGGGGTGGACGACCCGGCGCGGGTAGTGCCGGTGAATCCGACCCAACCCTTTATCGTCAGAGCCTGATTACATGTTTGATATCGTCATCCTTTGCTGCTTCGCCTTCGCCGCCGGTCTCATCGACGCGGCGGTCGGCGGCGGCGGACTGATCCAGATTCCCGCGCTGTTCAACGTGCTGCCCTCGGCCCCGCCGGCTGCCCTGCTGGGCACCAACAAGGTCGCGGCGGCCGCCGGCACGACCTTCGCGGCACGCTCGTTCGTGCGCAAGGTGGTGATCAACTGGGGCCTGGTGATTCCGGCGGCCGGTGCGGCCTTCGTGATGTCGTTCTTCGGCGCGGCCACGGTCTCGGCCGTGCCGCAGTCGGTGGTGCGCCCGGCGGTACTGGTGATGATCGTGCTGATGGCGCTCTACACCTTCTGGAAGAAGGACTTCGGCGCCCTGCACAAGCCGATGCAGATCGGCACCCGGGAAAAACTGCTGGCCGTGCTGATCGGTGGCGCCATCGGTTTCTATGACGGCCTGTTCGGCCCCGGTACCGGCAGCTTCCTGATCTTCCTGTTCATCCGCTGCTTCGCCTTCGACTTCCTGCACGCCTCGGCCTCGGCAAAACTGGTGAACATCGCCACCAACGTCGCCGCCCTCGTGTTCTTCATCCCGACCGGCAACGTCATGTACCTGATCGCGCTGCCAATGGCCGTGTTCAACATCCTGGGGGCCCTGACCGGCACCTGGCTCGCGGTACGCCGGGGCGTGCCCTTCGTCCGCGCGCTGTTCCTGGTCCTGCTGGTGATTCTGATCAGCAAGCTCTCCTACGACCTGATCAAGCCACTCTGAGGAAAGCCCATGTACCCCGTCTTCGATCGATTGGTCAGCCTGCTCGACAGCCACGGTGCCCGCTACCGGGTCCTGCAGCACGATGCCGAAGGGCAGTCGTTTCGGGTCGCCGACATCCGCGGCACTGAACCGGGCCAGGGCGCCAAGGCCATGCTCTGCGCCCTCAAGGGCCAGGCCGAGCGCTACGCCCTGGCGATTCTGCCGGGGGACCACAAGCTCGACATGAAAAAGCTCGGTGCGGCACTGGGCGGAAAAAAGGCCGAACTGGTGAAGGCCGAAACCGCCATGGCGCTGACCGGCTGCCGGATCGGTGCGATTCCGCCGTTCGTGTTCGACGAGCGGATCGAGCTGATCGTCGACCCGAGCCTGACCCGACGTTATGAAGAGATCGCCTTCAATGCCGGGCGACTGGATGCCTCGATGATCCTGGCGAGCCACGACTACCTGGCGATCACCCAGCCACGCCTGATCGACATCAGCCAGGCCTGAGGCGTGCGCAACAGAGCGGATTGGCACCGGTGTTTTCCCTGCAAATGGCCCTTGCCAAGGCACGGCGGCCTGACTGTAATGCGCAGGGAACCACCGCCTGAGTCGACACCGTGAAAAACCTCCTGCTTACCCGCGCCCTCGAAGGCCAGCGCCTGCTGCTGCGCCCGCTTCAGCTCGATGATGCCGACGCCCTGGTCCGGGCCGCCGAAGAGGGCGAGCTGTGGAACCTGCCGTTCACCGTGGTGCCGTCGCAGGCCACCGTCGAGGGCTACATCGGCAACGCCCTCGCCGGCCGCGACGCCGGCACCGTGATGCCCTTCGTCATCGTGCTCAAGGACACCGGCGAAGTCATCGGCTCCACCCGGTTCTGGAAGATCGACCGCCACTACCGCAAGCTGGAAATCGGCAGCAGCTGGATCGCGACACGCTGGCAGAAGAGCTTCGTCAACACCGAGGCCAAGTACCTGATGCTGCGCCATGCCTTCGAAGACCTGGAGTGTGTGCGGGTGCAGTTCACCACCGACGAAATCAACAGCCGTTCACGTGCCGCCATCCTGCGCCTGGGCGCCCAGCAGGAAGGCATCGTGCGCAACGAACGGATCATGCCCGACGGCCGCAAGCGCAACTCGGTGCGCTTCAGCATCATCGACGAGGAATGGCCGCAAGTGCGCGACCACCTGCAGGCACGCCTGCTGCGTAACTGAGCTGGGGAGCAAATCGCGCCCGGCCTGGTCTGATGGACGTCCAGGCAAAAACGACGATCAGGCAACGCATGAAAAAATCTTTATGGGCACTGGCCGCCCTCCCGCTGTTTTGTCATGGCGCACAGGCCGCCAGTTTCGACTGCGGGCGAGCCAAGCAGCCGACCGAAATCGCCATCTGCGGCGACCGCCAACTGAACGACCTCGACGTCGAGATGGCCACCACCTACCGACTGCTGCGCGGCCTGTTCGCCATGGGAAACCGGGGCGCCATGCAGGATGAGCAGCTCACCTGGCTGGCCGAACGTAACGCCTGCGGCAGCGACAATGCCTGCATCGAGCGCCAGTACCAGAAGCGCCTGGGGCAGCTGAAACAGCGTTATGACCGCATCGAGAAACCGCTCTGAAGCCTTGCCGGACGTGGCTTTGAGATAAAACATCTTTCACTGTGACGGGCGGCCGGGCTGTTTATATTGAACCCGCTCCTTTGATGAACCTCCCGTTGAGCCCGCCCGCATGCGGGCTCTTTTTTTGCCCTGTGGTTGCTGGCAGCCTGGGGATTTTTTGCCGAGACGAACGGCCCTTTCGCGGGCAAGCCACGCGCCTACAGGAATAGGTCGTATGCGAATTCTGTGCACGGCACGCCCCTGTAGGCGCGTGGCTTGCCCACGAAGACGCCAGCGCAGCCCCCACCTGTTCCGGATTGCCACCCAGGCGAAACCAATCCACACGCCCTACGCTCAAAGGCTCATGCCTGCACATCGACCAGCCAGAGAGCGTACGCCTTGAAACCACCTCGCCCCAGCCAACGCGCTGCCATCCTGTCCAACCTGCGCAACGAGAAAATGGCCCGCTCCGCCCATGCCTACGTTCGTGGCAACACCGCCCAGTTCTACGAGTGGCTGCACAGCCAGCGCGGCCGTCGCCTGCCCCATGGCCCGAACGTGTGGATCTGCGGTGATTGCCATGTCGGCAACCTCGGGCCGACCGGGGACGTCAACGGCGATATCGACATTCACATCCGCGACCTCGACCAGACCGTGATCGGCAACCCGGTGCACGACCTGGTGCGCCTGGCCCTGTCGCTGGCGACCGCCGCCCGTGGCTCGGACCTGCCCGGCGTGACCACCGCGCGCATGCTCGAGGAAATGATGGTCGGCTACGAGCAGGCCCTGCTGGACGACACCGACCTGGTGCCGCATCGCCCATCCCAGGTCAAGGCCGGCCTGCGCGATGCGGTCAAGCGCACCTGGAAAAACCTCGCCCGCGAGCGCATGGCGCACACCAAGCCGACCCTACCGATCGGCCGCCATTTCTGGCCCACCTCGCGTAGCGAGAAAGCCGCGATCAAGGCGCTCTGCGAGGGACCGGAAATCCACGACCTGGTCACCGCCCTCAAGGGCCGGCCACGCGATGCCCAGGTGCAACTGCTCGACAGCGCCTACTGGGTCAAGGGCTGCAGCTCCCTGGGGCTGATGCGCTATGCCGTGCTGCTCGGGGTCGGCGAGAAGGATGAGCAGGACTACTGCCTGCTCGACATCAAGGAAGCGGTGGCCGCCCTGGCCCCCCGCGGGGCCCACGTGCACATGCCCCGCGACAATGCCCGGCGCGTACTCGAAGGCGCACGCCAGCTGTCACCGAGCCTGGGCGAACGGATGATGGCGACGCGTTTCCTCGATCACGGGGTGTTCATCCGCGAGCTGCTGCCCCAGGACCTCAAGCTCGATCTGGACAGCCTCGACAAGACCGACGCCAAGCACGCCGCCGGCTACCTGGCGCGGGTGGTCGGCCTGGCGCACGCCCGGCAGATGGATGAGGCGACCCGCAAGAGCTGGCTGGCGGAACTGCAGCTGAATCGCTCCAGGACCCTCGATGCGCCCTCCTGGCTATGGACCAGCGTGGTGCAGTTGGTGGGCAATCACGAACAGGGGTATCTGGAGCATTGCCGGCGCTACGCGCTGCGGTCGGACCAGTGACCAGGCGCAGCCGCGAGGCCGCGCCTGGCCCTTGAGTCAGGAGAGGAAGCCTTGCTGCACGGCAACGATCAGGAAGATGCCGAGGACCGCGCGGTAGATCACGAATGGCCAGGTGGAGAAACGCTCGAGGAAACGCATCAGGCCCCAGATCGCGACGAAGGCCGAAACGCTGGCGACCACGATGCCGAACAGCAGGTGGCTCCAGGCCTCGGCCGGAATCTGCGCATGGTGCAAGACCCACAGTTCCTTCAGGCCAGCCAGGGCAATCGCCGGCAGGCCGAGCAGGAACGAGAAGCGGGCCGCCTCTTCGCGCTTGAAGTTGAGGAACAGCGCCGCGGTCAGGGTCGACCCGGAACGCGAGACACCCGGGATCAGCGCGCCAACCTGGGCGATGCCGACGATCAGCGCATCACGCAGGCGCATCTCGCCGACCACCCGCTGGTGTCGACAGGTGAACTCCGAGACGGCCAGCAATAGCGCCATCACCAGGCAGGACACGCCGATCACGGTCAGGCCGCGCAGGGGCGAGTCGCAGGTGTTCAGCAGGGAGGACAAGGCCAGGCCGGCAATGCCGATCGGGATGGTCGCCAGGATGATCGCCACCGCCAGCTTGAACCACTGGCTGTCGAAGTCACGCTGGCGCACGGCCGTGACACTGCCGCCGACCACATCGCGCACGTCGCGCCAGAAGTAGCTGACCACCGCCGCCAGGGCCGCCAGTTGCATGGCCGCCGAGAACGCCGAACCCGGGTCCTGCCAGCCGAGCACCGCCGGGACGATGCGCATGTGCGCGGTGGAGGAAATCGGCAGCAACTCGGTGATGCCCTGGATGATCCCGAGGATGCCGATCTGGAGGTAATTCAGCGAAGCGAAGCCGATATCGAGGCCGCTGGAGCAGACGTTAGACAAAATGAGTTCCTGAAAAAGGGCAAAGGGTTCACGGTCTTCGCACAGACGCGCAGCAGAGCCTTGAAGCGTAGACACAGTGCGGCGAATGATGGGCCGGTTTCCAGCGAATTTCCAGTTAAAACAAAAGCAAAAAGGCAAGCAGTAAACTAATTCTATTTATGACAAAGCCGCAACGATCCTCGCGCCGCAGTGCGCTGAACCCTCGCTCGAACCCTTGCGAAACACCCCACGCCCTGGATGGGCCCGCTTAACACCGAGCATCAGGATTGCCGGTCCAAGAAGCTGTTCTCATGCCCTCGAACCCCGATTCACCCAGACAGGGCCCATGATGAGTACCTTCCAGATTCGATACGACGAAACCGCCAACACCACCAACAAACAGGAACATGCGGGAATCAGCCTGGCCGATGCCGAGGCGGTGTTCTACGACGAAGGGGCCCTCAGGCTCCAGGACCGGGAGGCTGAGGGCACACCCTGGATCATCATGGGACTGGATGCGACCCGACGCCTGCTCGTGGCCTCCTACACCCAGTCAGCGCCCGGCAGCGTGCAGCTCCTGGCGGCCCGAATCGCCTCGAGCCATGAAACCCGCCAATATCTGGAGAACTGATCGATGAAGGCACAATACGATTTCGCCCGGGCCCAGCGCGGCGCGGTGGCCGCCATTGACGGCAAGACCCGCATCACCCTTCTGCTCGACGACGCCGTGGTGACGGCCGCACGGACCCGTGCGCAAAGCGACACCACCGGTAGTCAGAGCCTCATCAACGACCTGCTGCGCCAGGCCCTGGCGGCGCCGGCGGCGCCATGAGGCCGATCCCGGGCCCGTCATTGCACGGGCCCGGGACAAGCGGTCAGACCGCCGCATCCTGCGTCGAGTGCGCGACAGCGCCGTAGTAGCGCCAGCAGCAATGGTCCCTGTGCCCCGGCAGAATCACACAGCCGCTGAGGCTCAGCAGCAGGACAGCGGCAACGAGCAGCGAGAGACGACGTGACATGGTGATTTTCCTCATGGTGCGGTGGGGGTAAGACCGGTCAATGGGTGACGCACAGCGCCAGCCCATTGCCAGCGGTTACCGGTTAAACGCATCCACCTGACGGAATCCGTCGCGACCGTCGCACGATTTCATCAACGCCCTGCCCAGCCTGGACAATACTTGCCAGCGACAGCCCGAAACGCCCCGCGAAAATTTTTGCGTTTGCCGCGACGGATTTTTCCGGCGTCTTGCGTTCAACCCATCAGCAGCGTTCATTTTCGTCCGCCGCATGAAGGAGTTGTCATGAGACCTGCACGACCTCTGGCCAAATTTCGCCTTGCCCTGCTGATCCCCCTGGCCTTCGCGGCCCTGACCAGCACCCCGACCTTTGCCCAGCCCGAAATCATCATTCGCGAAGCGCCGCCGCCCATGCGCGTGGAAGCCGTCCCGATCGAACGTCCCGGCTACGCCTGGGACCGCGGGCACTGGCGCTGGGAAGGCCGTGGCTACGTCTGGGAGCCCGGCCACTGGCAGCGGATGCGCCACAACGCCCGCTGGGAGCCGGGTCACTGGGCGCCGCGCGGACCGAACTGGGTCTGGGTCGAAGGCCACTGGATTCGCTGAGTACACACCCCCGGCGGCGTAACCCGCCGCCGGGACATCCGCTTACCGAGGCTCAGCCACCGGACCGGGATTTGCCATATTGAAAGAAACTGATCCGGACGTTGAGTTGCTGGCCCGCATCGGCAACAACGAACCGGCGGCCGTCAACGAGATGGTGTCGCGCAAGCTGCCCCGTTTGCTGGCGCTCGCCGGTCGGATCCTCGGCGATGCCGATGAGGCCAAGGATGTCGCGCAGGAGAGTTTCCTGCGCATCTGGCGGCAGGCGGCGAACTGGCGCAGCGGCGGTGCCCGCTTCGATACCTGGCTGCACCGGGTCGCGCTGAACCTCTGTCACGACCGCCTGCGTCGGCGCAAGGAGCGCCCGTTGGCCGAGGACGAGGAACCGCTCGAGGTGCCCGACAGTACGCCGGCACCCGATGAACAACTGGAAGCGACCGCCCGCAGCGAGCAGATGGCCGCGGCGTTGGCGGCGTTGCCCGATCGGCAGCGCGAGGCCATCGTGCTGCAGTATTACCAGGAGCTGTCGAACATCGAAGCCGCGGCACTGATGAACATCAGCGTCGAGGCACTGGAGAGCCTGCTGTCGCGGGCCCGGCGCAACCTGCGCGGCTACCTCGCCGAAACGCTCGGCGATGCCGGACTAGGGAGGGAAAAACGATGACGCCCGAACGATTTGCCCAACTGGCCGAGGCCTATGGTGCGGACCTGCGGCGCTGGCCGGCTACGGAACAGGCCGGCGCCGAGGTATTGCTCGAACACCGCGACAGCACCGCCCTCGCCGCCTTGGATCAGGCCCGCGCGCTCGACAGCCTGCTGGACGGCTACCGCCTGCCGGCGCCGGACCCGGCGCTGGTGCGACAGATCCGTCTCTCGGCCAACACACCCCGCCAACCGTCGTTCTGGCAGCGCTATGCCGGCTGGCTGTCGCCTGCCGGTATTGTCGGGGTCGGCGTGGCCGGCATCGCCGCCGGCATCCTGGTGGCCTCGCTGAGCCTGCCGCTGCCGCTGCACTCAGCCGAAGTGCTGCCCAGCGTCTTCGATCACGGCGATGCCGACATCGTCTTCACCGTCAACGCCGAGGAAAGCGAGCAATGACCCCACCCAAGTACCTGAAACCGCTGCTGGTCGTGTCATTGCTGCTCAACGTGTTCCTGGTCGGCGGCGTCGCCGGCGGCCTGTATCACTGGCTGGCCAACGCCAAGCCCGCACAGGTCGCGATCAACCAGCACGGTTTGCGCCTGGCGCTGCAGCAGTTGCCCGAGCCCCGACGCAAGCAATTGCGCCAGTTGCTCAGGCAGAACCAGGCCAACAGCCAGCCGCTGGTCATGGCCGGGCGTGAGGCCCGCCTGGACGTGATTCAGCAACTGGAGGCGCCGACCCTCGACCGCAACGCGCTGCTGGCCGACCTCAGCCGCGCCCGTGAGGCGGACAACTCGCTACGGGTACTGGTCGACAACACCCTGGCGGACTTCGCCAGCAGCCTGCCGCAGGATGAACGCCAGGAACTGGGCAAGGCCTTGTACCCGCGTGGGCAGGGCAAGGCGAAAATCGCCAGAAAGGAGTGACCACAGCGACGGATCTGGCGGGCTACGGCGTTTAACAGACACAAGCCCGCCAGCCAGGCGTCGGCCCCATCGTCACTCAGGAATCCATGCCATGTCCCGAATACTCAAGGCCACCCTCGCCGCCGCCCTGATGGCGGCCACCCTGACCGGTTGCGTCGTCGAGCCGGTTCATCCACGTCGCCCGCCACCGCTCGTCGAAGTCGTCCCCGTGGCCCCCGCCCCCGGCTACCACTGGGTGGCCGGCCACTACCGCTGGGGCCATGGCCAGTGGATCTGGGTGCCGGGGCACTGGCAGTACTGATACCTGCCGGCTACACGTTGTCCTGCGTGACGCCATTGTGTGAAGCCCCCCGGGCAGCCACCTCCTCTGCCCGGTCGATCTCACTGCGCACCACTTCACACAGGTCTTCACAACAACGGAAGTAGGCACGCTCGGCGATCTTGACCGCCTTGAAACCCTCCTCCAGTGCTTGCGGGGGCGTCTTGCTCAGGGAGGCCACGGTCAACCGCCAGGCTGCGCGGGCGCTATCCCTGGCCGCCAGGTAGGGCGTCAAGAGTTCCGAGTCGATCATCGTCATGGGTGGCTCCTGCCAGGGGCGCTCAACTATTCGTCTGTCTGCAATCAATGTAGTGCGGATCAGGATAATTGCCTCATTTTTGCCCACCTCGGCAGTGCCCGACCTCGTCGTGGTACCCGATCGAACAGGCCCCTGCTGCTGCCATGTGTACCTTCCCGTGACCACCCGCTGTCACGATCCAGAGCCCAACCCCATCCACAGCCTCCTCACCAGAACCAGTACGGCAGGAACTTCGGCGTCGGCTCGTTCGCCAACTCCAGGTGATAGGTGATGGAGTTGAAGAAGAATGCATCCAGCGCCAGGAACGTCGTGACACCGAACAACAGAATGATCAGTTCACGATGACGATGATCAGCACAGTGTTTTCCAATCATATGACGAGCGATAACTAACAACATCAGGCTAGCGAGCACTCCAACATAGTTCGGTAGCAAGGGATGTGCCGCGAAGAAGTTATAGATGAAAACAAACGCGACCAGCCCCAGGCCAATCAACGGCAGCCTGAGACAGAAACGCAGCAACCCGTTCTTCGCACCTTCGAACAGGCCGCTTTTATCGACGAAGATATACGCCGCCAACAAGGAAATCGCCGGGGTGATCGACAGGATATAGCGGGCCTTTTTAGAGTTTGGAAGGGTAAAGAATACGATCAGGCCAATAAACCAGGCCGAGAGGTAGAACAACAGGGCGATGTCCGTCTTTTGCGGCGCACGGAAAAACTGCTTGTATCGACGTGCAATGACCTGCAGGGCAAAGAACACCGTGATGCCATAGGTCAACAGACCACCGGTGAAGTAGAAGTAGTAACGGGGTGCATGGTCGCTGGCGAAGCGATCCAGCCCCTGCATCATCAAGACCTCCCGCAGAAAGTCCATGCCGCCCTGCACATAGGCCGCCCAGGACAGCAGCGCGACCCCGGCGGCGAAAATCAGCCCGGACAGCAGCGAGAACACGATCAGCGCCCGCCACTGGCGGCTCAGCAAGTAGTAGCAACCGACGACGATCGATGGCCCGATCAGGCCGATAGGCCCGCGAAACGCAAAGCCCAGCGCCAGCGCGAGGTACACCAGCGGCTGGCGCGAACGGTCCTGCTTCATGTCCGCGCGATACACCAGGTAAAAGCAGATCACCGTAAAGAGCGCGGGATAGACATCCAGGGCCAGTGAGTTGACGCTATCGAGGAATGACCAGGTCAACAGCGAGAACAGTACGCCATACAAGCCCCACTTCCGATCGTGCAGTGCCCCCAGTTTATAGATGAACACCAATATCAACGACGCGGTTATGCAATAAGGCAAACCCATCGAAAGAACTGAAACCTGACCAAAAGGCAAGGACACCAGATACATCAACACCGTATTGGCGACCGTATAGTCGGGATAAGGCTTCAAGTCGTCGGCAATCGGAAACAGCGTCACGCCGTGATACAGCATGTACTCGGCGAAATCGACGAAACGAGTGGTGTAATTGAGAATGGCTGGCTTGTACTGCAAGCCCATGAAGACAATAAGCGCGAGTAGAAAAATACTCAGGCAGGGCTTTTTAGCCACCCGTCCTGTGAAGGCGTCCATAACGTCAGGGCTTCCAAAAAAAGGCGGATGTTACAGCGCCCCTTAGTGGAACGCCATAAACATCCGCAAAGTCTGGCGCTGTCGCCTTACAACAAAAACCGCTGTCGGAAACACTCTCACATGACCGACAGCAGTCGGCATGACCTCAGTACTTGAACCTCCCCACCAGCGTATTGAGCTCGCTGGAAATATCCGCCAGTTGCTCGGCATCGGTGCGTGCGGCGCGGGCCAGGTCCTCGACCTCGCGCGCATCGGTATGGATCTGCGTGATGTGCCGGTTGATGTCCTCGGCCACCTGGTGCTGCTCTTCGGCGGCCGTGGCGATCTGGCTGTTCTGGTCGCGGATGTTGTCCACCTGATCACGGATCTTGTTGAAGCTTTCGCGCGCCTGCTGGATACGGTCGACACTCTGGCGCGACATGTCGACGCTGGCCTGCATCTGCCGGGTGACGTTCTCGGTACCCCGCACCAGGTTGCCCAGCAGGCCGTCGATCTCGCCGGTGCTGTCGGCGGTGCGCCGCGCCAACGCACGGACCTCGTCGGCCACCACGGCAAAACCACGGCCCTGGTCGCCCGCACGGGCGGCCTCGATGGCCGCGTTGAGGGCCAGCAGGTTGGTCTGCTCGGCAATCGAACGGATGGTGTCGAGGATGCCGTTGATGTTGCGGCTGTCCGCTTCCAGCGCCTGCATGGCCTCGGTGGCCTGCTCCAGGTTGCTCGACAGTTGCCCGACGTTGTCGGTGGCCTCGTCGATCTGCCGCTGCCCGCTCTGTACATCACGCTGGCCAGCATCGGCCGAGGCCGCCGCCTCGGTGCAGGAACGGGCCACCTCGTTGGCGGTGGCGACCATCTCGTTGAACGCGGTACTGACCAGCTCGACCGCTTCGCGCTGGCGCAACGCGGCATCGTTCACCGCATGGGCGACCTTGCGGCTATCGCCACTGGTATGCTGCAGCCGGCCCGACGTGTGGCCGATGTTGCGCACCAGTTGGGCGATGGCGCCGAGGAACTCGTTGAACCAGCCGGCCAACACCGCCGTCTCGTCATTGCCACGCACGGCCAGGTTGCGGGTCAGGTCGCCCTCGCCCTGGGCAATGTCCTGCAAGCCGCTGGCCACGCCCCGGATCGGCCGGACGATGATCCCGGCAAACCGCGCGCCGACCAGGGCGAACAGCACCGCCATGGCCACCGCGGCCCAGAGAATGATCCAGCTCAGGCGATCGGCCTTGGCCATCACCTCCTGCTTCTCGATCAGCCCGATCAGGTGCCAGCCCAGGGCCTTGGAGGTGTAGACGTTGGCCATGTAGGTCACGCCCTTGAGCGTCACCTCGGTTGAGCCTTCACGCAGCGCCGCCAACGGCGCGTAGTCATTGCCCAGGTCGGCGAGACGCTTGAACGAATGCGCCGGGTCGGCGGCGTCGACCAGCACGTTGCCGTCGGCTTCGGTCAGCATCAGGTAACCGCTCTGTCCCAGCTTGATCTTGCGCACCAGCTCGGTCAGTTGCTTGAGCGAAACGTCCAGGCCCACCACGCCGCGAGGGTTGCCCTGGGCGTCGTTGACGGTGCGCATGGTGCAGATCAGCACCGAATCGCTGGCCGCCCAGTAGTAGGCCGGCGTACGGACGATGGTCCCCGGGGCCGCCATCGCCAGGCGGTACCAAGGCCGCGTGCGCGGGTCGTAGCCGGCCAGGTCCGGCACATCCGGCCAGGCGACGTAACCACCGTCATCCGTGGCCAACGACACATAGGCCGTGTTTGGGTGCGCCTTGGCAAAGGTGTCGAAGATATCCAGGGTGGTCTTGGCGATCGCCGGCGGCGCGACGGTCGCGGCGTCAGCGGCCATGTAGCGCTTGAGCCCGCTGAGCGAGGACAGCCGCGGGTCCTGGGACAGGTACTGGACGTTCTGGGAAATGCCGTCGAAGAACTGCTGCATGCCGTTGTCGATCTGCAGGATCTCGC
Source organism: Pseudomonas vanderleydeniana (assembly GCF_014268755.2). NCBI lineage: Bacteria > Pseudomonadati > Pseudomonadota > Gammaproteobacteria > Pseudomonadales > Pseudomonadaceae > Pseudomonas > Pseudomonas vanderleydeniana. The sequence goes on from NZ_CP077093.1 coordinate 4,789,515, forward strand.
GGGTGCTGCTGTCGACGAAGCCGTCCCGGGCCTCGTCGCGCAGGTTGACCACCACCACGGCCGCCACCAGCAGCAGCGGCACACCGGCAATCCCCGCAAACACGCACGTCAGTTTGTCTCTTATTTTCATTGTGGTCGATCCAGAACGTAAGGAAGGCCAGGGCCCAGGGCAGCCGGTGGCGGTTTACTCGAAGCGTTTTTCCCGCGAAGGTGGATAGCCGAAATAGGCGGTGTAGCACTTGCTGAAATGGCTGGGCGACACGAAACCGCAGGCCACGGCGACCTGCACGATGGTCAGCCCCGAGTGCTGCAGCAGCCGACGGCCTTCGGTCACCCGCAGTTCGAGGTAGTAACGCCGTGGCGTGGTGTCGAGTTGCTCCTTGAACAGCCGTTCGATCTGCCGCCGGGAGCGGTTGACGTAGCTCGACAGCTGCATCAGGTCCAGCGGTTCCTCCAGGTTCGATTCCATCAGCTTGACCACTTCGCGCAGCGGCTCGGCCATCTTCACGTGCAACTTGGGATTGACCCGGCGATAGCGCGAGGCCTCGAAGGCCAGGATGTCGATGATGCCGTCGACCAGCGCGCCGTTGCGCATCTTGCCGATCCATTCCAGCACCATGTAGAACGCCCCGGTCGGGCTGGCAGCGGTATAGCGATCACGGTCGACCATGTAGCTTTCGCTGGTGACCTGGCTCTCGCGCGACGCTTCGGCCAGCGCCGGCCGGTGTTCGGGATGGATCGCGCAGCGGTAGCCGTCGAGCAGGTTGGCCTGACCGAGAAACCAGGCGCCGTTCCACAATCCGCCCAGGGCAACGCCCTTCTCCGCCGCTTTCTTCAGGAACGCGCGCAGCTCCGGCTGTTCGTGCAGGGGCGTGCGCAGGCCGCCGCAGACCACCAGCAGATCGAAGTCGTCCGGGCTGCAACTGGCGAGGTCGGTGTCGGGGCGAATGACGATACCCAGGTCACTGACCACGTCCTGTCCATTGAGCGTCACGGTCCGCGTGGCGAACAGCGAAGGCTGCAACAGGTTGGCAGTCACGAGGGTATCGAGGGCCTGGGTGAATGCCGGCATCGAGAAATGCTCCATCAGGATGAACCCGACGCCGGCCTGCCCTGCAGGGGATGACTCGTCCTTCTTTTGCAGATAGCGATAGTTTTTGACCTGAAGACCACCGCTGAAAACTCTTCTATCTACCATTTATTGCTCATATCAAGTGATCTGAAAGCCATGAGCCAACGGATCCTCGTCATCGACGATGAGGGTGTTGTATCCGATGACCCTGGCCCAACCCGTTACGCTGGGCTGGATAGCGGTATAGGTACCGAGCGTGGTCTGTGACTCGACCCGCCCGGTGAAGGTGGTGCCGATCAGGCTCTGGTGGCGGAAGTCCTGGCCCACCGCGAGCCGGCCACGGCCGTGAAGTTGTGCCATGCGGGCACTGGTGCCCGTGCCGCCCGGGGAGCGGTCGATGGCCTGTTCGCCATAGAACACCGCGCAGCGCCCGTCGATCTGCGGGTTGTCCGGCTGGTCGCACCAGATCACGTGGTGCACGCCACGGATGCGCTCATCGAGCGGATGCACCGGGTCGATCACCGAGGCCAGTGCGCTGCGCAGCTTCTGGCTCAGGCTAATCAGCGTGGAGGCCTTGGCGCCTTCCAGCCCCGGCCAGTTCTGCTGGGGTTCGACGACGGCGTAGTAGTTGCCGCCGTAGGCGATGTCCACGGTAAGGCGCCCGACGCCCTCGATCTCCACCGCCACGTCGGTGGCATGCAGGTAGCTGGTGACGTTGAGCATCTTCACGCTACTGACCCGGCCGTCCTCCATGCGGTACTCGACATCGACCCGGCCGGCCGGCGTTTCCAGCGCCAGCTTGCCCGGCACCCGTGGCGTCACCAGCCCTTCCTGCAGGGCGCTGGTGACCAGGCCGATGGTCCCGGCGCCGCACATCGGCAGGCAGCCGCTGACCTCGATGAACAGCACGGCCACGTCGCAGTCATCGCGATACGGCGGGTAAAGAATGGCGCCGGACATCACGTCATGGCCGCGCGGCTCGAACATCAGCGCCTGGCGGACCCAGTCATGGCGCTCGACGAACAGCTCGCGACGCTCGGCAATGGGCAGGTGTGGCAGCATCGGTGCGCCACCGGCCACCAGTCGTACCGGGTTGCCGCAGGTGTGCGCGTCGATGCAGAAAAAGCTGTTCTTCATGGCGATCATTTCCCGTGGCGTGGCTTCTGATTACGTTCCAGTGCACCGCGCGAGACGCGGTCGAGCAGCAAGGCAACGGCGACGATCGCCAGCCCCGCCCGCAGGCCCAGGCCCATTTCCATGCGCGTCAGCCCACGGGTCACCTCGGCGCCCAGGCCACCGGCACCGACCAGGCCGGCCAGGACCACCATCGCCAGCGACAGCAGGATGCACTGGTTCAGACCGACCAGCAGGGTCGGCATGGCCAGCGGGATTTCGATCTTGAACAGGATGGTGCGCGGCGAGGCGCCCATGGCATTGCCCAGCTCCAGCATGTGCTTGGGGATCTGGTTGAACGCCAGGGTGGTCAGGCGCAGCATCGGCGGGATGCCGTAGATCACCGTGGCAATGATCGCCGGCACGCGACCGAGGCTGAAGATCATCACCGCCGGGATCAGATAGACCCAGGGCGGCACGGTCTGCATCACGTTCAGCAGCGGGCTCAGCATGGCGTCGACCCGCTTGATCCGCGAGGCCAGGATGCCCAGCGGGAAGGCGATGCTCACCGACAGCAGCACCGACACCGAGACCAGGGCGATGGTCTG